>DUOW01000036.1 GCA_012838635.1 Acholeplasma sp. | reverse complement strand
ATAAAGATGGTATCAAAAAAGGCCAAAAAGTTTTAATTATTGATGACCTTTTAGCTACTGGAGGAACAATGAAAGCAGCTGCTGAACTTGTAGAAAAGTTGGGCGGAGAAGTTGTTGGGCTAGGGTTCTTAATTGAACTAGAAGATTTAAAAGGAAGAAGTAAATTAACAAAATATAATATTAAAACTATTATGAAATTTTAATTACTTATTTTAAATAAAAAAGATTAAAGAATAGGAGGATTTAAAGATGAAACATACTTTTGACGATGTTCTAAATAAAGCAAAAGAATATATTTCTAACGAACAAAGCTTAAAGTTGATTACTGATGCTTATCTTTTAGCACGTGATCGTCACGAAGGGCAGTTTCGTAAGTCTAAAGATCCTTATATTCAACATCCAATTGAAGTTGCTTATATTTTAGCTGAACTTCAAACTTCACCTCAAACAATTGCGGTTGGTTTCTTACATGATGTTTTAGAAGATACAGCCGAAACTAAAGAAAGCCTAACTGCGAAGTTTGGTGAAGATATTGTTAGTATGGTTGATGGGGTTACCAAGATTGGTAAACTAAAATACATGACAAAAGAAAAAGCCTTAGTTAGATCGCATCAAAAGATTTTATTAGCTATGGCTAAAGATATTCGTGTTGTTTTAGTAAAGCTAGTTGACCGTGTTCACAATATGAGAACTCTAGATTACCTACCACGTGACAAACAAATTAGAATTGCTCAAGAAACACTTGATTTGTATGTACCACTTGCTCATAGGATAGGTATGTATCGCATTAAAGCTGAACTTGAAGATACAGCCTTTCGCTATTTAGAACCAGAAACTTATGAAACTGTTTCTAATGAAATTAAAGAACAACGTGAAGTTCGTGAAGAAGATATTAAGAAAATGAGCGATGCTATTAAGAAAGAACTTGATAGTCATGATGTTAAGAATTATGAAATTAAGGGCAGATTAAAAAATATTTATAGTATTGTAAAGAAGATGCAGACAAAACAACTTCGTATTAATGAAATCTATGACCTTATGGCTTTAAGAATTTTAGTACCAACAGTTGAAGCATGCTATCAAGTTTTAGGTTTAGTCCATGGAGCTTGGAGTCCAATTCCAAAAAGATTTAAAGACTATATTGCAACACCAAAGCCAAACCTTTATCAATCATTACATACAACGGTTGTTGGGGTAAATGGAAAAGTTTATGAAATTCAAATCAGAACTTTTGAAATGGACGCTGTAGCTGAATATGGTGTTGCCGCTCACTGGGCTTATAAAGAGTCAAGACAAGGCTTTACAACTGAAAAAGCGCAAATGGAAGTTTCTAGCAAACTTAAATGGTATCGTGATTTACTTGAATATGTAGAGCTTGATGCCGAAAGCGATGAAGATCCATTAAGTAATATTACTGAAGATATTTTTAGTGCTAATGTTTATGTTTTTACGCCTAAAGGAGATCCTTTAGACTTTCCTCAAGGGTCAACACCTTTAGATTTTGCTTACCGTATCCATACAGAAGTTGGTGATAAAACTGTTGGGGCAATTGTTAATGGAAAGATTGTACCATTATCATATAAACTTCAAACTGGCGATGTTATTGAAATTAAAACTTCCAAACAATCGCAAGGTCCTAATAAATCTTGGCTAAAACTTGCAAAAACACGTCATGCTCGTCATAAAATTACCTCTTTTTTAAATAAAAAACAAAGAGATAATTTTATTAAACAAGGAATTGAGTCTTGGGAAAGAGTAGCTAAAGAAGAAAAATATAATGGACCTAAACTTGATGATAGTTTAATTGAAAGTAAGTTTTCTAAATATAAAATTGATACTGTTGATGATTTCTATTACGAAATTGGTAAAAATAATATTTCACCTAAAGCTGCAATGAATATTTTAAGTGGCAATTTAGACCAAAAAACTACTGATGAAATCTTAATGCAAACTATTAATGAGAAAAAGACTAATCTAACACGTCAAACTAGTGCGTTAGGAGTTGTTGTAGAGGGATTAGATAATGCCAAGATTAAACTTGCAAGTTGCTGTTTTCCACTTTATGGCGATGAAATTGTCGGCTATATTACTAAAGGAAGAGGTATCGTTGTTCACAGGGCAAATTGTCCTAATATTTCTGAACAAGAAATGCAAAGAACAATTCCCCTTTCTTGGGATACAGCTGATAACAATCATACCTATGAGATTATTCTTACAATCTCTTCCTTTAATAGAAATAATATTATTGCAGAAATAATTAATGTTTTAAACTCAATGAAAGTTTATATTAAAGCGATTAGTTCTAAAGAGATCAATGGGGGAACAGATATTCTTACTGATGTAAGAGTTGCAATTCAAGACACAAAAACATTAACGAATGTCATTGTAAACTTACAAAAGATTTCCGATATTTATGAAATAAAAAGAGGTACAAGATGAGAGCAGTTATCCAAAGAGCAAAAGATGGTAAATGTGTTATTAATGGTAAAATTACGGGAAAGGTTAACTTTGGTTATGTTGTTTTAGTTGGTTTTACTGAAGGTGATAACCTAGACACTGTTAAGAAAATGGCAAAAAAAATTGCTAACTTAAGAATTTTTAATGACGAAAACGGTAAAATGAATAAATCAATTTTAGATGTTAAGGGTGAGATTTTATCAATTTCTCAGTTTACTTTATATGCTAATACTAACTCAGGCAATAGACCTTCATTTACCGAAAGTTTAAATCCAGTTGATGCAGAAAAGTTGTATAATTTATTTAATTTAGAACTTAAAAACTATGGAATTAATGTAGAAGAAGGTATTTTCCAAAGTGAAATGGAAATATCTCTTACTAACTTAGGTCCAGTTACAATTACATTAGAATTTTAGGATAGAATTTTTCTATCCTTTTTTGTTATATTTTATGGTATAATATACGAGTAAGGAGAAATACTATGAGTTTAAAAGAAAAATATGAAACAATAGCTAATTCGTATATAGGTTTAAATGATTTACCAAAACTTGAAGATTTTGTAAGACAGGCAAAAATTCAAGGAGATAATGAAACTAGTTATCGTTTTAACCTTTTGATTATTAATTTGTATTTAGAAAACAATATGTTAGATCAAGCTTTTGAACTTGCAAGTAGTTCAATTAACGATTTAAACATTATTAATTATCCGAATATTTATATCTCTTATTTAGAGGTTATTATTTATATTTGTGTTTCAAAAAAGAATTATAAATCTGCTTATCGTTATGCTTTAATTAAAAGAAATTATTTAGACGATAATAATACTGACGTTGTTAATCGTTGGTATTTAGAGATGAGCTATATTTATGCTGAGTTAGATCAAAAGGATAAAGCTATTACTAATTTACTTGTTATTTTAAATAACTACCCTACAATGGAATTAGAATCATTAGTATTATCTAACCTTGCTAGGTTATATATTGATGAAAAAGAATTAGGAAAAGCTAAAGATGCAATTAATAAATGCATACCTTTAATAAAGAAATTAGAAGACTATGAAGGCCTAGAATATATTAATTATTTAAATGCAAAACTTTATGTTTTAGAAGATAATTATTTAATGGCTAAAATGCAATTCCAAGTATTATTTAAAGAACGTACTGAACTTGAGGAAAGTTTTTTAGGAATTGGTAATGAATATTTAAAATTATTACTTGACTTAAAAGATTATGAGACTTTGTTTAGTTTTATTAATCGATATCGTTCATCGTATTTATCTAGTAATGATGCATACAATAAGAAACTATTTTTAGAAAACAATTTGCTAGGTTTAGTTTCTAGTAATATGCAATATAAGAATAGTTTATATTCAATTATTATGCAAATTATTACTTTAGATCAAGAGATTAGAAGAAGTGAAAACTTACTTTTCCATGACATTAATGAAGATGATAAATATTTAGAAGTAAACGCTAAGTTAAATGAAGCAATTATAAAGATTGAGAAGACAATTCACTTAACTAAGGTTTTATTTGAAAAAGAAGATATTAGAACGAGTTTAATTAGTTTCTTTAAAGAACTTAGTGAATATGCTTCATTTGATTCAAGTTTATTAGTTGTTTTTAATGAAACTAGTTTTGATAAACTTCCTGATTTCTTAAGAAATAAAGATCGTATTAAAAGTTATAACTATAAAAAAGAAAGATTATATGAAAGATTGTTATCATATTCTGATTTAGAACATACGGTTATAGAAAAACTAATGGTACAAAATCAAACAATTATTGCTTCTGATATCGAACTTGCAAACTATAAAACAATCATTCAAGGACCTACATATGATGCAATGAAGACTGCAGGAGTTGTAGCTGTGCCTTTATATTTTCATGAGGACTTATTTGCTAGTGTCATTTTTAAAGACTCATCAGCTAAAATGATGGATAATGAAAATATTATGCTATTAAAATTAGGGGCATCTTTACTTACTTATTATTTAACTGCTTACTTTTATAAAGAAAATGAAGAGTTTCAGTCTAATGTTTTAAACTTAGCAATTGAATCTCTCCAAGAAGGAATGTTTTATTTAGATCTATCTAAAGATCAAATGATCATTAATGAAGCTTTACAAAAGTTTTTGAATGTCCATAATCCTATTCTTGCAAGGTCTGAATATAAAAAGTTAATTAGTCCTAAGCATTTACAAAAATATGAAATTGCCTATAAAAATATAGGTAAACTTGAAGCTAATGAGATAATTTATGCTTTAAGTATTCAAGACCAAGAGTTTTTAGTAAAAGAAAACTTAAGACCATATATTTCTAGTGATGGAAAACTAGTTACGTTTGTAGGGACGATAACAAAGTTAGAAGAAGCAAGCAGACTTAAAGTTGCTGACTTTAAAACAACTGTTTATAATCAAACTGATTTTCAAAATAGATTAAAGTTAGAAGAAGACAAACTTAAAGATTTAGAGTATAAATTTACGGTAATAGCTTTTAGAATTGTAAACTTAAATAAATTTAGTTATCAAAAAGATTTACACAATCATCTAATTGAAGAAGTTTACAAAAAGATAGAAGAATGTTATCCTAAGAATATTTATCTTTTAGATAATTTTGATTTATTTGTTTTTACCGAGCAAACAAATCAAAGAAGCATTGAAAAGGAAATTAAAGATCTTTTCCAAACATTAAGTTTAGGAATAGATTATCAAGGTCGAAAGATCAATTTGGAGCTAAAAACTGCTTATATTCGTTATCCTCGTGATAATATGCCAGTTTTAGAATGCTTTGATGCTTTAAATCTTGCCTTAATGAACACAGATGAAATTACAATGTTTGATCGTAAATTAAGAGCATCTTACTTAGAACAAAAAGCAATAAAAGCAGCTTTTGAGAAAATTGAAGAAGAAGATTTAGAAATTCTTTATTTAAGTTATACAAAAAAGGATCAATATGAAGCTTTCTTTAATTTAAAAGGTATGCCTACAGCTACTAACCCTTTAAGTTATTTAGATGTTAATGAGTTAATTGAGTTTGAAAGTAGCTTATTTAATAAAGTTTTACTTGAAATTGAAAATAAAAAAGGTGAATTTTATTTTAAAATAAATATTAAAACAATTCTTGATTTAATTGGCAAAAATGAATTTGCTTTAGATGATAGTAAAATTTATGAAAAACTTAATTTAATCATTTATGATTACCATCAAGATTTACTAGACGTTATTAAATATTTAAAGCAATATAACTTAAAAGTGTTTTTAGATTTAGATAGTTTTAAAAAATTAAAGACAAGTGATTTATATAATTTAAAGATTGAAGGAATTAATATTGATAGTAACATTGTTAGCAGTGAGCGCGATTTTGTTTTGAAATTTGCAAAAGAAAATGACTTAACTTTACTTACAAACTATGCTTATCCTGATTATGAGAAGATTCTTGTTAGAGGAAAGAAGATTAAGAAGGGAAGTGAACTTGTTGCTACAAAATAATTTTCAAAAGATTCAAATTTTAAAACAAAAACTAGAAGATCCAGCTTATCAAGACAAAATTTTTCAATCAAAGTTTTACAAAAAAATGGCTTATACTTCAATTTTCACTTTAGAAAATATCTCTTATATTATTGATGAATATTTAGTAAGTTATAAGGTAGAAAGGAAGAAACAAGAGCAGTTATTGCTTTTATTTGGCCTATTACAAGGGATATTTGCGGGGATTGATGCTTTATATTCTCTTAGCAGGTCTTTAGGTTTAAATAAGATTTTAATCGGTTTAAACCAAAATAAAGTTTTAAAAGAAATCAAAAGAATTAGAAATGATGTTGTTGGGCACCCAACATATCGTTATTATGATAATAATACAATTGGTTTTTGTATTTTAGATTTTGATAAAATGACAGAATCAAAGATTTCTTATTCAATTTATACTGATGATAGTGATGATGTTGAAAGAAGAACTGTTGATATGATTGAAGTAATTAATAGTTATCTTTTAGAAACAATGACGAACTTACAATCAACTTCAAGATTCTTGGATTTAAAGTTAAATTTAGAAGCAGTAAATCTATTAGATCTAGCTACTGTTTTATTTAATAATTATGTAAATGGGGAAAAAGATTTTAAAAATCTAAACCAAATTAAAGAAAATTATCAAAAGTTAATGGAAATTGATAATACAAATGATCGTATTATTTGGCGTGTAAACAATATTAATTATCTGTTTAACTTAGAAGAAAATAAATATGTCAAACATTTAACTTTTTTAGAAATTAAGAAGCTATATGAATCTTTGTATGATTTAGAAAGACAAGTAAATAGTCAAGCTAGAAAACAAAAGTTAGTTTTTGATGGTGCTGCTGATTTAAATCGTTTGAAACGTGATTTACGTAAACAAAAGGATAAGAATTATAATTTATATAACGATTATACTCATCCTTTATATCTTAAGTTTCTCAAAAGTTTAGTTAAAAAGTTAAAGCAGAATAAAAAATATAATGATTTAGCTAATTGGTTAGATAAAATCATTAAAGAAAATGATCAAGTACTTTTATATGCTTTTGGTTCTTATTTGAAGTATAATTAAATTGCTTTTTTAAGGAAAATATGATAAAATTACTAAACATGCGATAGGAGATTTTTATGAAAGAAAAGTTTTTAGATTTTTTAAAATCATTAGTAATACCAATTAAAATGGCTCGATATAAGTATATGTCTGTTTTAATTTCTGTTTTGATTTTTGTGGCAGCATCGGTAATAACAGTAGTACCAGTAAATTATAACTATGAGCATAACAACTATTCATGGATTGAAAACAGAAATGTTTTAGGTTTACAGTATTTAACTAAGGTACCTGTAAGTGATAATGAAGTTGATGAGAATAATGTAGTTATTGGAAAAGTAGGTAACTTAAATGAGGTTTTAGAAGATTTCTATAATCTTAAACTGTTTGTGAAGAAAAATGAAAAGTCAAACACTTGGGATCTTGTGAAAGAAAATGGTGAATTTGACGAAGATGAAAGACATATCTTTAAGATGCAATACAAAAAAGATGATGTAGAGACAGTACATATTAATTTATATGTAGATTTATTTAATAAAACTACTGATCATGAACTAAAAGATAAAGATAAACTAAAGATTGTTCCTTATCGTGATTTTGTAGCAAATCCAGATATGCCAGCTAAGTATCCTGAATTTAGAGCTGAAGCATATAGTTGGAAAGATGATGCTGGTAATATCAAAATTGAAAATTATGTTTCTATTGTCTTAAATACAGATGCTATTCATTATGTAATTGACTGTAAAATGCTTAATGAAAATGGTGATATTGTTGATGTAGCTAATCAACTTCAAAGCAAAAGATTTTGGAATAGTGATTATTTATACACATATAAAGATTATGAAGGTAATAATGCCCAACAATTCTTTGATTATATGTCAAGAATCGTTGTTTTAGGATATGCTAGAAATGCTGCAACAGCAACTTCATTCTGGAGCTTTATTTATACATTTATTTATCCATTAGTAATTGTCTTCTTAATTTGGCTTGCCTTTAGAAAGCAAAGTTCACAACTTAAGAAGTTTAAAGAATATTATAATATAGCTGCAATCGCCTCATTAATACCAGTTTTAGTTGTATTTATTGTATCGTGGTTCTGGCCTGATGTTCTTTCTTGGTATGTATTTGCATTTGCTATCTATTACTTAGTCGTAGTTTCCAAAATTAATAGCTATCAAGAAACTATTTAAAAAGTCTGTTTATACAGACTTTTTTCACTTTTCAAATTACAAGTTTTATGGTAAAATATCTATATTAAAGGAGAATAAATTATGGAAGATAAAATAGCTCGAATTAAAGCGATGATCTATCTTTATAATGCCGATATAAATAATGAGTTAGATTTAGATGCTAAGTTTATTAAAGAAAAGTGTAATGATAAGTTAGCTTATTCAATTATTATTGGTACTCTTATGAAACTTGATTCGATTGATTTTTTGATAAATAAATATATTACGAATTATTCACTTAATCGCTTAAACTATGTTACAAGAAGCATTGTTCGTTCTGCTACATATGAACTTATTTATACTGATGCTAAACCTGAAGTTGTAATTAATACGGCTTTAGATTTATGTCATGAGTATACAGAACTTGAGCATGGTGAGTCATCTAGATTAGTGAATTCGCTTCTAGATAGAATTTATAAGGAGACTAAAGATGGAAGAAGTTAAGTATTTAACGGTTACTGCTGTTTCGTCGTATTTAGAATACTTAATTAACCAAGATCCGTATTTAGGAAAACTAATTGTTTTAGGTGAAGTTTCTTCATCAAGAGTATCTAAAGGACATTTGTATTTTAATTTAAAAGATGAAAGCGCAGTTGTTCGTTGTGTTATGTTTAAGAATTACCTTGACCAAAACAATCTTGAAATTAAAGATGGAATGAAAGTATTAGTTTACGGCAAACTTAATCTTTATAAAGCTGGTGGATATTATAGTATTATGTGCTTTAAAATAGATGAGTTTGGTAAAGGTGATTTACATAAAGCATTCTTACTTTTAAAAGAAAAGTTAGAAAAAGAAGGGTTATTTAAAGAAGAGTATAAAAAACCTATTCCAAGAATTAGTGAAAGAATAGGTGTTATTACCGCTGCTACAGCAGAAGCATTTAATGATATTAAAATTACAATCACAAGAAGATTTCCAAGCGCTGAGATTTATTTATATCCATCACTTGTTCAAGGCGAAAGTGCGCCTCAAGCATTAATCAAAGCCTTGGATAAGGCTAACAAAGATAATTTAGTTGATGTAATTATTTTAGCTCGTGGTGGCGGAAGCTGGGAAGATCTAAATTGTTTTAATAATGAAGAGCTTGCCTATGCAATTTTTAATTCAAAAATTCCCATTGTAACAGGTATTGGTCATGAAGGTGACTTTACGATTGCTGATTTTGTAGCTGATAAAAGAGCAGCAACACCAACTGCAGCTGCAACACTAGTTACAATTGATTCTGGTGAGTTAAAAAAACAATTAACGAAAGTTGAGTTAAGACTAAATTCAATAATTGCAAGACAAATTACTAATTTAGAACATCAATATCATACTTTAAAAAATAACTATTATTTTAAAAATTATCATGAAGTTTTAGATTTAAAAATCAAAGATTTAAACAATTTATACTTTAAACTTAATCAATTATCACCATTAAATAAGATTAACATTGGTTTTAGCAATTTAGAAAGCTTTAAGAAAAGATTAGCTTTAATTAAGCCTTTAGAAAAAATTAAAGCCTTAAATGATAAAGTTTATGATTATAGTTTAAAGCTAGATCAAGTTCTTGGAAACAAAATAAATGAATTTGAACGAAAAATAGATAATCATATAGATAGATTAATTATTATTAATCCTTTAAACTTAATGAAAAAAGGTTATGTCTTAGCCTATCAAGAAGGAAGAATAATTAAAACAGTTACTAAATTAGATCAAGCTAAACCTTTAGAAGTTAAGTTTAGTGATGGTAAAGTTGAAACAAAAATTACAAAAATAGAAAGGAATAACAATGGCAGTTAAATTTGAAGAATTATTAAAAGAATTAGAACAAATCGTTTTAGAATTAGAAAAAGGAGATTTAAGTTTAGAAGAATCTTTAAAGAAATATCAACGTGGAATTGAACTTTCCAAACTTTGTAAGGAAAAATTAGAAGAAGCAAAAGAAGTTGTTGTAAAGAATATGGGAGAGTAAAATGAATTCTTTATTGGAAATTAAAGATCCAAAGTTTATTAAAGATCTTTCAATTAAAGAATTAGAAGAACTAGCTTTCAAAATAAGAGAATACATTATTGAAACTGTTAGTAAAACAGGAGGACACCTAGCTAGTAATCTAGGTACTGTTGAGCTAGTTATTGCTTTACACTATATTTTTAATTTACCTTACGACCGTTTAGTATTTGATATTGGACATCAAGCATATACCCATAAAATTCTAACAGGACGCGCAAAAGACTTTAAAAACTTAAGACAAAAAGACGGAGTTAGTGGCTTTTTAAGTTATGATGAAAGTAACTATGATGTATTTGAAGCAGGGCATTCATCTACATCTCTTTCGGCTGTAGCGGGGTTTTTAAAAGCAAAAGAGTTAGGAAAAGATATCGGGGAAGTAATTGCCCTTATAGGTGATGCTTCTTTACAAAACGGACTTGCTTTTGAAGCATTGAACTATTTAGGAGGGTTAAAAAACCAAAAAGCGATTATTATTTTAAATGACAATAAGATGTCAATTTCGGAAAATGTTGGTCGTTTAAGTAAATCTTTTCGTAAATTAAGGGTAAAAAAATCGTATATTTCTTTTAAAAAGATTATTCCTCAAGGTCTAAGAAGAATGTTTAGAGCCTTAGCATATGGCGATAATGTCTTTTCTGCCTTTGGTTTTAAGTATTATGGACCAATTGATGGCCATAATTTCAAACAATTATTCAAATATTTAGAACTTGCGAAAAAAAGCAAAGAGTCAATTGTAATTCACGTAAGAACACAAAAAGGTAAAGGTTACAAACCAGCTGAACAAGACCAAATTGGCAAATGGCATAGTGTTGCACCTTTTAATATTGAATCAGGAAAATCAGTAAATGATAAAGGACTTTCTTGGAGTAAGGCTATCGCTAATTTAGTAACAGAAGAAGCTATAAAGAATGATAAAATTCATATTATTGCCCCTGCAATGATCTATTCAGGTGGTTTTAGCGAGTTTCAAGAAAAATATCCTAATAGAATTACTGATGTTGGGATTGCAGAACTTCATGCTAGCGTTATGGCATCAAGTATGGCAAAAGAAGGATTAATTCCAGTAATTCCTATCTATTCTACATTCTTGCAACGTGCCTATGATGGGATTAACCATGATCTTGCTCGTCCTAATTTACATGCGATTTTACTTGTAGATCATGCCGGGATAATTTCAAGTGATGGCTCAACACATCAAGGAATCTTTGATTTGAGTTTACTTAATAGTCTACCTAATATGACAATTATGATGCCAAAAGATCTATCAGAGGCAAAAGCATTATTAAAGATTGCAATTAATGATCTAAAAGGTCCAGTTGCTTTTCGTTTTCCTAAAGGAAGTGTCAAAGATAAAATTGAAGAAGAAGAGCTAGAATTTGGTAAATATAGAATAGAACTTCCTTTACAAAAGAAAAATGTTATCAGTTATGGAGAAAATGTTAACTTATTAAAGGAAAAAATCTTAAAACAAAAGAAAAAAATAGGTTTAATTAATGCTTTATTTATTAAACCTTTAGATTATGAGTTATTAAGAAACTTAAAAGATACAGATCTTTATGTCTATGAAGAAGCAATCGAAGTTGGTGGCTTAAACTCTAGTTTACATTTATTTAATAGTAATGAGAATTTAGGGATTAAAATTCATACAACAGGCATTGATAAATTTTTAGATGTTGGGACCAAAAAAGAACTATTAGATGATGCTTTAATGACTAGAGAAGAATTTATCAAGAAAATTTAAGGAGGATCTATGTTACAAAGATTGATAGTAAAAAACTTTGCAATAATTGAAAATATTGAGATAGAGTTTAAAGATAAGATGACTGTTTTATCAGGTGAAACTGGAGCAGGAAAAAGCTTAATAATTGATGCTATCGGTCTTTTGTTTGGTAAGAGAGCTAGTGTTGAATTTATTAGGTATAAAGAAACTAAAGCTACAATTACTGGTATCTTTACTGCAACACCTGAAATTCTTGAATATTTAGAAGCACAAAGTCTTAATTTAGGTGATGGAGAATCATTAATTATCTCTCGTGATCTTTATTTAAACTCTAGTTCGGTTGCGAAAGTAAATAGCGATATTGTTTCGATAAACATTTTAGCTGAACTTGGAGAGTTAATAGGTGATATTCATAATCAATTTGATAGCCAAGCTTTAACCCATCCTAAAAATTATTTAAGCTTTTTAGAAGATGATATAATTAAATCCAAGTTAAATAATTATAAAATCTATTTAAATGAATATAAACAAATCAAAAAAGAGTATGAAGCCTTAGTAAAAGAAAATGAAGAAAATACAAAGCAAATAGATTTTATTAAGTATCAACTTAAAGAATTAAAAACTGCTCATTTAAGTTTGACTGAAGAAGAAGACTTAAAAAATCAAGAAAACTATCTTAAAAATTATGAAGTTATTTCAACTGCTTTTGAGGAAGTAAAAGAATTACTTGAAGAAAGAGGGGCTTTAGATAATATTGCTTCTACATTCTCACGTCTTTCTGTGTTAAGTAAATTTAATCCAGAAGCAGAAGAACTAATTGAGAAAATCAAGTCAAGTTATTATGAGTTAGAGGCAAGTTATGATGAGTTAAAGAAGATGAATCGTTCTTTAGAATATGATCCTGAAGCTTTAGAGCAGATTAATGAACGATTAAGTGTCTATTCTTCCCTAAAACGCAAATATAAGCTTACTACAGAAGGATTAATTAATTTAGAAGGAGAATTAGCTGATAAGGTTTCTAAAATTGATACTTATGACTTAGATTTAAAGGAAATTAAGGCTAAATTAGATAAAGCATATAGTGATGCGTATAAAGAAGCAGAAACAATTAGCAACTTAAGAAAAGAAAAAGCAGTAACTTTTGAAAAAGAAATTACTGCTAACTTGAAAGATTTAGAATTAGTAAAGACGAAATTTAAAATTGAGTTTATTAAGCTTAATGAATTAAGTGATAATGGTTTTGATAAGGTTGACTTTTTAGTAAGTTTTAACGAAGGTGAGCCTTTAAAATCATTATCTAAAGTTGCAAGTGGTGGTGAGTTATCACGTTTTATGCTTGCATTAAAAGTAATGATTAATGAAAAAATGAACTATCAAACGATGATTTTTGATGAGATTGATAGTGGTGTTTCTGGTAAAACAGCATATGCAATTGCTAGTAAGTTAAAACAAATTGCTAATTTTAGTCAAGTTTTATCAATTACCCATCTTCCTCAAGTTGCTGCAATAGCTGATAGTCATTTATATATTAGTAAAGAAGTTCTTGATGGAAGAACAGTTACTAAATTAAAACATTTAGAAAACAAAGAGCGTGTCATAGAGATTGCCAAGATGATCTCTAATGGCGTTGTAACTGATGCTAGTTATAACTTAGCCTTAGAACTATTAAAGAAATAAAAAAAGAAGTTATTTATAATAAATAACTTCTAGGTTTTACTTAATAAAAAGATTAAAGCAACAACGGGAATAACAATAGTGCCAATAATTATTAAAACAATTGTTATTTTTCCAAGTGTAGTTTTCGCAGGTGATTTTTTGATTTCAACTTCAATACTATCATCTCTACGTTTTTTCGTAACTACAACTGGATCTTTTTCCTTTTTTTCTTTCTTTGCCATAGTTTTCACCTCTTTTATTCTTGGATATATTATATCATAAAATTTTAAAAAAAGGAATGATAATATGCAAAAAGGACGAATAATTTTTCATATTGATATGAATGCTTTTTTTGCATCTTGCGAGATTAAGCGAAGACCAGAGCTTAAAAACAAAGCTGTTGTTGTTGCTCGTAATGATGAGCAAAGAAGAGCAATAATTTTATCTCCAAACTATATTGCAAGAGATAAAGGGATTAAGACAACAATGTCAGTTAAAGAGGCAATGAAAATTGATCCTTATATAGTTGTTGTGGAGCCAGATCATGCATATTATAGCGAGATTTCTAAAACTTTTATGAAGTTTTTATATTTAATTACTGATCAAGTAGAACAAGGTTCGATTGATGAGGCTTATTTAGATGTTACTGAAACAGTTAAAAAAGTTGAAAATCCTTTAATGCTTGCTCAATACATTCAAACTACTTTGTATGAAAAGTTTGATTTACCTTGTTCAATTGGTATTGGCCCAAATAAGTTTTTAGCAAAGATGGCATCAAATTATAAAAAGCCTTTAGGAATTACTATCTTTAGAAAAAGGGAAATCGAAAAAACAATTTGGCCAATGGATGTTGGAAAGATGTATGGCGTTGGACCAAAAACAAAAGCTAAACTAAATAGTATTGGCGTTAAAACGATTAAAGATCTTGCTACATATCCTGATTATAATCGTTTAAAAACAGTTTTAGGTAACGTTTCTGCTTCAACTCTTTATAACTGGGCTTGGGGAAATGATGATAGCAAAGTTGACCCTAATCGCTATGAAGATGTGCAGTCAATTTCTAATTCTAATACTTTTATGTATGATGTTTATGATGTTAGAGAACTAAAACAAATGCTTAAAGTATTAGTAAATACTGTTAGTGATAGGCTAGAAAAAGAAAAAATGCAAGCATACACTGTAAGCTTACAAATAAAATACGGCAATTTTACTTCCATTTCTAGAAACAAAACAGTTTCAATTCCTGTAACTGAGACAGGAGAAATCTATGAAATTGTGGAGGAACTTTTTATTGAAAACTATGATGAAACAAAAGCCGTTAGATTATTAGGAGTTGGGCTTGCAAAACTAGCCCCTAGAATCGAAAAAGAAATCAAACAAATTTCCTTTTTAGATAATCTTGAAGAAATCGAAAGTGAAACACAAATCGATAACTTGGTAAAAGATGTAGAAGAGAAGTTTGGTAAAGGAATAATAAAGAAAGGATATTATAGGAAAGATAATGTTAGGAAAGATTGAAACTTATAAAGTAGACCGTGAAACAGATATTGGTTATACTTTAATAAAAGATGGAAAAGAGTATTTCTTGCATCGCAATGAAACTAATTTCGCAAAACTAAAACCTAAAGATTTAATCAAAGGTTTTTTGTATTTAGATAAAAAAGGAAGAGAAGCAGTAACAATGGTGATTCCTAAAGTTACTGTTGATCAAGCAGGTTTAGGCAAAGTTGTTACAGTAAACCATAGTTTAGGCTGTTTTGTAAATATTGGCATTAGTAAAGATATTTTATTATCAAAAGATAACTTGCCTTATAATTTAGATTACTGGCCAGAAGTTGAAAGTAATCTTTATGGAATTTTAAGAGTAAAGAAAGATAAACTTTATTTTAATATTTTACGAAAAGATGAATTAATGGCTCTAGAAAAAACGCCACAAGAGTTAGATTTTAGTGTTAATTATCTAGGATTAGTATATTTTGCGGGGGAAAAAGGAATTAACCTTCTTACAGAAGATTTAAATTTAATCTTTATTGCGAGGGAAAACTTACGTAAAGAGTATAAATTAGGTGAAAAAGTTGAGTTTAGAATTACAGAAAAGCTAGAAGATCAAACTTACTTAGGAATGTTACCTGGTGGAGTATTATCAAATATAGAGCATGATAGCAAGATTATTTTAGATTATTTAAAAAGTCATCGTGGAACAATGCCTTATGCTTCAAATACTTCCCCAATGATTATTCAAAGAGTTTTTGGTATGAGTAAAAGTTCTTTTAAAAAAGCTTTAGGAAACTTGTATAAAAAAGGTGAAGTTGAGCTTTTAGAGGATAAAACAATTTTGAAAAAATCGCTTTAATGTAAATCTTAATCTTATTGACAAATCTCTAATTTTGTTTTATAATTAACTATATGAGAATAAAACCTAAGGGCGCCTATTAACGTTCTCTAGTTATAAAGTGCACTTTTATTGGTCGCACCTTTAGTTTATCGTCCTTAATAATTAAGGACTTTTTATTTATATTGGGAGGATAATCATGTATCAAAAAGTGAAAGGAACAATTGATTATTACGGCGTTGAAGCTAAAAAATTACAAATTGTTTCTGAAAAAGTGAAAAATACAATTGAAAACTTTGGCTATGAAGAAGTAGTTTTACCAATTATCGAGAATACGGAAGTATTTACAAGATCATCTGGTGAGACATCCGACATCGTTAGAAAAGAAATGTATACTTTTAACGATCGAGGTAAGCGTAGCCTTACTTTACGTCCTGAAGGTACGGCTGGTGTTGTACGTTTCTTTTTAGAAAGTAAAGAATATGCTAATTTAGACTTAAAGAAGTATTATTACTTTGGTCCAATGTTTAGATACGAAAGACCGCAAAAGGGAAGATATCGCCAGTTTATTCAATTTGGGGTTGAGGTTTTCGGTAAAAGCAGTTATTTACTTGATGTTGATGTAATTTATTCTGCCTATGCTATTTTTAAAGCTTTAGGTATTGAAAATATTCGTTTAAAGATTAATACAATTGGTGATTTTTCATCAAGAAAAGATTATGCGATAGCTTTAAAAGAATATTTTAAACCAAAACTTGATTTACTTTGCCCTGATTGCAATGAAAGATATGTTTCTAATCCTTTAAGAATCTTAGATTGTAAAGTTGATAGTGAAAGTGTAGTTTTAAAGCAAGCACCAAAAATCAAAGATTATTTAAATGAAGAAGCAAAAACCTACTTTAAGAATGTTTTAAGTGCTTTAGATTTATTAAATGTCCCATATGAAGTTGATGATACTTTAGTTAGAGGTTTAGATTATTATACTGACGTTGTTTTTGAGTTTGAAGCGATGCTTGGTGATAATTACTTAACGATTTGTGGGGGAGGGAAATACTCTGATTTAGTTAAAAATATGGGTGGTCCTGATATTCCAGGTATTGGCTATTCGTTTGGAATTGAAAGGCTAATAGAGCTAATGAATGAGCTAAATTTATTTAAAGACTTAGAACAAAAAGTAGATTTAGTAATTATTAGTTTAGATGAAAATACAAAAAAACAAAGTTTGAAAATTGCTAATGATTTAAGAAAAGTAGGATATAAAGTTGAACTTGATTATGCATCAATAAAGATGAAACAACAATTTAGACTTTCAGAAAAGCTAAATGCGAAATTTGTTTTGATTTATGGTGAAGAAGAAGCGAAAAATAAAGAAGTTCAAATTAAAAATCAAAAAACTGGAACACAAGAGACAATTAAAATTAAAGATTTAGAGAAATATTTAGGAGAAAATTTATGAAAACACAATTAAGAAGTCAAATGAATGGCACTTTACGTATTGAAGACTTAGGAAAAAAGGTTAGTTTATGCGGTTGGTGTGCTAAAAAACGTAATTTAGGTGGTTTAATTTTTATTGACTTACGTGATAGATCAGGGATTGTGCAAATTGTTGCTCGTCCTGAAAACAAAAACTATTCTTTAATGGAAGAAGTAGGTAATGAATACGTACTTCAAGTTATAGGAACAGTTGTAGAACGTGAAAGTAAAAATAGTAATCTTCCTACTGGAGATATTGAGATAGATGTAGAAGAGTTAAAAATTCTATCAAAAGCTAAACAAACACCGATGATTATTGCTGATAAAACTGATGCTTTAGAAGATTTAAGGATGAAGTATCGTTATTTAGATTTAAGACGCCCAATAATGCAAGAAAATATGTTTTTAAGAAGTAAAGTCGTCAACTCTATTCGCTCATTTTATAATAGCGAAGGTTTTATTGAAGTTGAAACCCCAACATTTGGTAAGTCAACTCCTGAAGGTGCTCGTGACTATTTAGTTCCATCAAGAGTAAATCCAGGAAGATTTTATGCTTTACCTCAATCTCCTCAAACATATAAACAGTTACTGATGATTGCTGGTTTTGATCGTTATTATCAAATTGCTAAGTGTTATCGTGATGAAGATGCAAGAGCTGATCGTCAAATGGAATTTACCCAAATTGATGTAGAGATGAGTTTTGTAGGAGAAGAAGATATTTATGCTACAACTGAACGTATGCTTAAGAAAATGATGAAAGATTCAGTTGGCGTTGATATTGAAATCCCTTTTAAACGTTTAAGATTTGAAGATTCAATGGACTTATATGGTACTGATAAACCAGACTTACGTTTTGATTTAAGATTGTTTAATATTACTAAACTTGCTAAATTAATTGATTTTGAGATCTTTAATAAAACTATTGAAGAAAAAGGAATAATTAAAGCCCTTAATGTTAAGAATGGTGCTGCTAAATATTCAAGAAAAGATTTAGATAATTTAGCTGATAAAATTAAATCAACTTATAGAGCACCTGGCTTAATGTGGCTTAAGTATCAAAATGGTGAATTTACCGGATCAATTAAAAAATATTTAAATGATGAATATGTTTCTAAACTTACAAAAGAATTAAAGATTGAAGAAAATGATTTAATTTTAATTGTTTCTGGAAAAGAAAATATTGTCAATCAATCTTTATCTTATTTAAGAAACTTCTTTGGTAAAGATTTAGGGTTAATTAATGAAGATGAATACGCATTTTTATGGATTACTGATTGGCCTTCTTTTGAATATAGTGAAGAAGAAGACCGCTTAGTTGCAGCTCATCACCCATTTACAAGCCCTAAAAAAGAATGGGAAGATAAACTTTTAACTGAGCCAGAAAACTGCTATTCAATGTGTTATGATGTTGTGTTAAATGGTTATGAACTTGGTAGTGGTTCAATTAGAATCTTTGATGAGAAAATTCAAAGTGATATGTTCCAAGCTATTGGCTTAACTGAAAAAGAAATTGAGGAAAAGTTTGGTTTCTTTATTGAGGCTTTGAAATATGGAACACCTCCTCATGGAGGAATTGCTTTAGGAATAGATAGATTAGTAATGATTCTTACTAAATCAGCATCACTTCGTGATGTTATTGCTTTTCCAAAAACTGCTAGTGCTACTGACTTAATGAGTGGAGCACCAGGAGAAGTAAGTCAAAAGCAATTAGATGAATTAAAAATTAAAATTGTGAAGTAGGTGATATGATGATTCTTTCTTCAACTCTAGTCCAATGGTTAATTATTGGTGGAGTAGTAATTTTATTTATTGTTGTGACAATTTTAAATAGGTTAGTTAAGGCCCCTGAAGGAGTGAAAATTTCTGAAAGGTGTGGCAACTGTCATTCTAAAACTTGCATTTTAAAAACAGAAGATTTAGAAAAGAAAAAGGCGGAAATTAAAGCTAGTTTAAAAGAATGCGAAGAAAAAGGCTTATATGAAGGTGAAGAAGATGAAACGAAATGATTATATTTCTTGGGATGAGTATTTTATGGGTGTTGCTCTACTTTCAAGTATGAGAAGTAAAGATCCTAATACTCAAGTAGGAGCATGTATCGTTAATCCTAAAAAGAGAATTATTGGGATAGGCTACAACGGCCTTCCTTTTGGCTGCGATGATGATGAATTTCCATGGGAAAATGAAGGAGAATTCTTAGATACGAAATATCCTTATGTAGTCCATGCAGAGCCAAATGCTATTCTAAATAGTACAGAAAAATTAGATGATTGTACTTTATATGTAACTTTGTTTCCTTGTAATGAATGTACTAAACTAATTATTCAATCAGGAATTAAAGAAATTGTTTATTTAGATGATAAATATGCTCATACTACCCCTACTTTAGCTTCAAAAAAGATGTTAGACAGTGCAAAAGTTAAATATCGTAAAATGAAGCCAATTAAGGTTAGGATTGAGAAATGATTAGTTATTTCAAGAATTTTTTTAAAACATTTAAAGACCGTAAACTTTCATTTAAAATTAGTTTTGTAGTTTTAGTATTATTATGGATATTTTTACTAGTAATTACCGTAGTTCCTTTAAACTATGAAATGACAACCCCAGGTGTTTCTACAAAAGCAACAGCTGATGTTTATGTAGTTAATGGTAATAACCGTGGTAATATTTATACTTTAGGAGTTTATGGAAAAAGAAAAGTAACGATTTTTGAATCTTGGCTTTTAAAAGCTGATCCAAAATCAGATTTAGAACCTTATGATCCTAAAACGCAATTAGATGAAAAAGAATATAATCGCTATGGAACTGTTAGTCATAATATTGCTAATATCAATGCGATTTATGTAGCATTTAATGCATATAAAGCTAAATATCCAAGTCAGTTTAAAACCCATTATAATCCTTATTTGCCCCCAGAAAAGATTATGGACGCAGAATATAAAGGATTGTTAGTTTCAGCTTTAAGAAAGGAATATGATGGCCCTTTAAAACCAGATGATTTAATTACTCACCTTAATGGAAAGTTAATCGTTTCCTTTGATGAGTTTTTAGCTGATCTTAGACTCCATTTAAAGACAAATGATGATTATGAGTTAACAATTGTCAGAAATTATAATACTGAAAAAGAAACTAGTTTTCCAGTTACTGATAGGCCAGTTGAAAAAGATGAACAAAGGATACTTCCTTATTACTTAGAAGACTATATTAGACTTCATAAACTAGAACCTTTAGTTTTACTTTCAAAAACTAATACTATTGGCTCTTCAGGAGGAGCTATGACAGCACTTGCTATTTATGATGCAATGCATCATAAAAGCATTACTCTAGGATTAAATGTTGTTGGGACGGGGGCAATTGATATGTATGGAAATATCAAATCAATTGGTGGCGTAAGGCAAAAGATTATAACAGCAAGTTATGGTAAGTTTGATGTTTTCTTTGTTCCTCAAGCAAATTATGAAGAAGCAAAAGCTGAATATGATAAGATTTATGAAAATAAAAAAGGCTTTGATTTAGTAGCCGTTAGTACATTTTCAGATATATTAGCTTATTTTGAGGCAGGTGAATAATATGGAAAACAATAAACCACAATTAGAAAAAGCTGTTCCTGATGGTCTTTGGAAAAAAGGTAAAAAAGATTTTAAGAAGTTTACTAAAATGCGTTTTCGCAAAAGTACGAATATTAAGAGTTTTATTTTTGGTTTCTTAATTGGAATTATTATTGTTTTACCTTTAGCTTTAGTAATGTATCAGATTTTAAATGTCTTTAAGTATAATGCAAATATTTTTAGATTGTTTTTAGTAATCGTTTGGGTTTTAATTATGTTAGTTAATGGAATTTCTAACTTCTTTACAATCAGAATTGTTAAGAGTTACAATCCTGATATGGCTAACTTACAAGAAATTGATGATACGGCAATTTTTGTTTATCAATTTTTAAATCCTGGATTTGCCATCTTTGTTTTACTTTTACTTGCATTTTTCGGATTAAAATTTTTAGGAGGATAAAATGAAACAAAAGGATATTATTATTGGACTAGCAATTACCATTATTTTAGTAGTAATTGATCAATTACTTAAATTATGGGTAATTTCTCGTTTTAAAGAAGCAGGAGTTGTAAAGGCAATTCCCAAAATTATTGATATTCAATATGTAGAGAATTCTGGTGCTGCCTTTGGGATTTTTGCGGGGAGATTATGGCTTTTTATTCTTATTACTTTAGCTGCTTTAGCTTTTTTTGGCTATCTAGCAAAAGATATGGATTTTAAAAACCATCCTTTTTATAGCGTTGGAATAGTCTTAATAATGAGTGGAACTATTGGTAATTTTATCGACCGTATTTTTAGAGGTTATGTAGTTGATTATATTCAGTTTGCTTTTTGGCAATCTTTTGCCACATTCAATTTCGCTGATATGTGTATTGTTTGTGGGGTAACAGTTATGATTATTTCTTTAATTTTAGGAGAAGTTAAAATAGAATGATCGAATATAACTTTATCTATGATTCCAAGAAAGAAGAAAGATTAGATTTATATTTAGTTAAAATGCTGCCTGAATTTAGCCGCAGTAAAATTCAAAAACTAATTAAAGATAATTATTGTTATGTAAATGATGATGTCGTAAAAGCAAGTTATAAATTAAATTATCAAGATGAAATTTCTTTAACTGTTCCAGAACCTAAAGAAGATGAAGTTTTAGCTGAAAATATTCCTTTAGATATTATCTATGAAGATAGTGATATTATCGTCATAAACAAAGCTAAAGGATTAGTTGTTCATCCTGGTGCAGGTAATCCAAGCGAAACGCTAGTTAATGCTTTAAAGTATCATTGTTATGATTTATCGGGAATTAATGGCATTTTAAGACCAGGAATTGTTCATCGTTTAGATAAAGATACTAGTGGGCTTTTAGTTGCTTGTAAGAATGATTATGCTCATAATAAACTAGCAGAACAGTTTTTAAAGCAAACTGTTGTAAGAAAGTATCTAGGTATTGTAACTGGTGAAATTAGTCATAATTTAGGTAAAATTACAGCTCCAATTGCAAGAAGTAAAGATAATCGTCTTAAAATGGCTGTTTTAGAAGATGGAAAAAAAGCTGTTACTAATTTTACTGTATTAGAAAGATTTAATGGTTATAGTCTTGTGGAATTTAGTTTAGTAACTGGAAGAACTCATCAAATTAGAGTTCATATGGAATATATTGGTTTTCCGATTCTCGAAGATCCTTTGTATAACAAAGCAAAAACTGCTGAAGGACAATATTTACATGCTTACATTTTAGGTTTTAATCATCCTAGAACAGGTAAGTATTTAGAATTTAAAACTGATATTCCTGAATATTTTAAAGAATTTATCAAAAAACATAAATAAAAATAAGGCAAATTTGCCTTATTTTTTTAAATTCTTAAAATGTGTTTTTCCAATATCATTAAAGATTTTATCTCCATGTTTCAACATTAACTCTTTAATTGCCTTATCTACAATACTTCCTGCACCTTTTGGTAGTTTATAGTTAATTTTCGAAGATAAATCATCTATTTGTTTATTAAAGAAGAAGCGAGCAATAATCGAAGCAGCTGCAATACTCAAAACCTTGCTTTCGCCTTTTTCTAAAAGTGTAACTTTATCTTCAATAATTAAATTTTCATCTTTTAAATAGGCGTAGTAGTTTTTCTCTGATGCAAATTTATCTACAATTATTTTATCATATTTTACTTTTCGGCTTAAAAGGCGTAGTGCATGATTGTGCATTAAGGCTTTGATTTTATTTAGGTTATTGCCAGATGCAATTAATTTATTGTAACGATTTGGACTTAAAACAATTACTTCATAAGGAATAAGTTTAATTAGCTCTTGAGCGATTTTATTAATTTGGGCATCACTTAAAAGTTTAGAATCCTTAACTCCTAAAGCTTTAACTTTAGTTAAGTCCTTTTTATCAATAAACGCAGCACAAACAACAACCCCACCAAAAAAATCACCTGTTCCAACTTCATCACTACCAATAATTGAGTATTCTATTTCAAGTCCAATCAATTTACAAATCTCTTGATATACTTCCTCACTTTTTGTTCCTTGGACTAGAAGTGTAAGATTTGTATAAATGGTAATCGTAAATTCTGGTTTATTTTTAGCTGAAAATAAGGTATAATTACTAGTAGAAGTAGACATGTATTTTTGATAATGTTTGATTATTAAATTTGCTTGTTCTTTAGTTAGTTTGCAAGATTTAGGCATAATTAACTCCTTTATTAATAAATTATATCATAAGTTTGGCTAAAAAAGGAAAGAAGAATGGAAAAATATTTAAAAGTTTTAGAATTTGATAAGATTATCGCTTTACTAAAAGATCATCTTGAATTAGAAGGAAATATTAAAGATTTAGAAAATGTAACTTTAACTAATGATCTAGATATGATTAATTTAATGTTAGATCAAACAAGTGAGTTTTCTAGTATTTTAATTAGAATTAGACGTATGCCTTTATATTTCAAAAAAGACTTGAAGCATTTGTTATCGAAAACAACTAAAGCAGGGGTTTTAAGTGTTGAGGAGATTTTAGAAGTATACAAGCTTCTTAAAACAGTTCAAGAAAATATTGCTTTAGTAAATAGTTATAAAAAGTCTGAAATACCTTTAGAACATTATAAAGGGTTTGTTATGCAAATGGTTGATTTAAAACAATTATCTAGAGCTATTACTGATGTTATGACTCCTTATGGTGATATTCTAGATAGTGCTTCGCTAACTCTTACTAAAATCAGAAAAGATATTTCTCGCAAAGAAGCTAGTATTCAAAGTAAACTAACTGAGTTAATTAATAAACACTCACCAAAGCTAAATGAAAAACAGATCTTTATTCGTAATGATCGTTTTTGTTTATCAGTGAAAAGTAGCTTTAAAAACTCAATTAGGGGTATTATTCATGATGAATCTGCTAGTGGTGAAACAGTATATTTAGAGCCAGAAGCAGTAAATCAGTTAAATATTGAGATAAATCAGCTTAAAAACGATGAATCTAAGGAGATTAATAAAATATTGATGGATCTTTCATCACAAATCGCCCTAAATTACGATTCTTTGGTGCAAAATTACTATATTATTAAAGAATTAGACCTAATTTTTGGCAAAGCATCGTTAAGTAATAAGATAAAAGGTGAAAGAATTAAGGTAAATAATAACAATATCTTTGAACTATATAATGTTTATCATCCTTTACTTAATGTTCCTAATATTGTAAAGAACAATGTTGTGATTAAAGATAATAAGGGAGTTGTTATTACTGGACCTAATACAGGTGGTAAAACTGTTTTACTAAAAACTATTGGTTTAGTTACTTTAATGGTTAAATTTGGACTTTTAGTGCCTGCTGATAGTAAAAGTAATATTCAAATCTTTGATAATGTTTATGCTGATATTGGAGATGAACAGTCAATTGACCAAAACTTATCGACTTTTTCATCGCATTTAAAGACAATTATCGATATTATGAACAATGTAACTGATAATTCTTTAGTTTTACTTGATGAACTTGGTTCTGGAACAGATCCTACTGAAGGAGCAGCCCTAGCAATCGCCATTTTTGATTATTTACTTGAGAAAAACTGTCTTGTTATTGCCACAACCCATTATTCTGAATTAAAGGTTTATGCATACAAGAAAGAAAAGGTAATGAACGCTAGTGTTGAATTTGATGTCAATACCTTAAAACCTACCTATAAACTCTTAATGGGGATTCCTGGTATGAGTAATGCTTTAGTAATAAGTGAAAATCTTGGTTTAAATAAAGAGGTTTTAGCGAAAGCTAAAGCAAATTTAAAGTCAAAAGATACAGATTTAAGTCAAGTTTTAGATGCGCTAACAAAGAAATCTTTAAAAGTTAGTGAAGAATTAGATATTTTAAAGGCTCAAAGTAACAAGTTAGATGAAAAACTAAAAGAAATTGAAAGTTTAAAAGAAGCAGCTTTAAGAGAAAAAGAACGCATTTTAAGCCAAGCGGAGAAGGATGCAGAAAAATTACTAAGAGAAAACAAACAAACTTTAGAAAACTTAATTAAAGAATTAGAAGAAAACAATAAAAAGCTAATTAAGGAACATGAAATAGCTGATCTTAAGTATAAAACTAAACAACTTTATAAAAAATCCGATCTTGCTTTTGAAGAAAATAATGAAAAACTAATGGTAAATGCAAGAGTATTTATAAAAAGTTATAATGCTTATGGAATTGTGACAAAAGTTTTACCAAATGACCAATATGAAGTTACAATTGGTAGATTAACATCAGTTTTAGAGAAAAAATACTTAAAAAAAGTTGAAAATGAGAATTTTATTGATGAATATAAGTCAAAAGCTAGTAAAAGCAGCCCTAAGAAAAGTGTTAGTCCACGTTTAGATTTAAGGGGAATGCGTTATGAAGAAGCAGAAAGATTGTTACATGAATACTTTGATGATTTACTGTTAAGTGACTTAAAGCATATTACGATTATTCATGGCTATGGCACTGGAGTTATTAGAAAACTTGTACAAGAGTTTTTAGCAGGAAATCAAAATGTTTTAGAATATCGCTATGGTGGCGAAAAAGAAGGTGGAATGGGTTCTACAATCGTTACCCTAAAATAAAAAAGATTGCATTAAATTGAGATTTTTGCTATAATTAATAGATAAAAGAGGTGATTAAGAGTGATTCCACTCGCGAAAGTTTTATTTAATTTCATAACAAATAACATAGGTCTAGACATTGTCTTAATCTGTGGTTTAATTTTAGCAATCGTCTTACTAGGTATTTACTTAGTTAACGATTATGCTTTCCAAGAAGTAAGCACAGCAAAACTTAAATCAGAAGATAATGGAGAGAAAAAAGGCATTAAAAAGGCTATCTTTTTGGCGGAAAAAGAAGATATTACTATGATATCATTCTTTGTTTTAGAGTTATTTAGTGTATTATTAATTGCAGCTCTAACAACTGTAATTGCTTTTGCTATTTTTGATAACATTTATTTAGCTTTACTTGTTGTCTTTTTCTTTATTGCTTTTGTTTTGAGTCTTGTTTTTGCGGTATCTTATAAGCTTGGAAGAGAATATTCAGAGAAAAAGATCTTAAAATATTCTAATTTTATCTGGTTTATGACAAGACTAACTTTACCACTTACGTTGTTTCTTCATTTTCTAACAAAGAAAATTAAAAACAAAGAAGAAGTGGCACCAGAAGATGGTGAAGTTACTGATGAAGAAATTGAAGAAATAATTGATGATATTGAAGATACAGGTATTTTTGATGAAGATGATGTTGAATTGATTCAAAGTGCTTTAGTTTTATCAGTAAAAACAGTTTATGATATTATGACTCCTCGAGTTGATATGGTTGCTTTAGATGAAGATTTAAGCAATCAAGAAGCTTTAGATGTCTTTTTTGAGTATCAATATTCAAGAATTCCTGTTTATAAAGGTGATAAAGATACGATTGTTGGGGTTTTATCAGAAAGAGATTTCTTTACGGCAATCATTAAAAAAGGAATAGACAATTTTAAATTCAAAGATTTAGTAACAGAACCTTACTATGTTTCTAAAAACACTAAAGTAGATGATTTAATTACTGAATTCCAAGAGGCCCAAAGACATTTTGCGATTGTTTTAGATGAATATGGGGGAACTTTTGGGATAGTAACAATGGAAGATGCCTTAGAAGAGTTAGTAGGGGAAATCTACGATGAATATGATGTTGTGGAAGATGATGAATACTTACAATTAAGCAAAAATAAATATCTTTTAGACCAAGGATTAGACTTACAAGAGTTATTTGATGAGCTAAAACTTGGAATTATCCCTAACCAAAGATACAATACTGTTGGCGGCTTTGTCTTTAGTTTGTGTAATGGCTTACCTCAAGTAAATCAAAAAGTAGTTCATATTCAAAATGTAGAAGATTATGAAGGTGAAAAACCAATGCTGATTACTTATGAGCTTAAGTTCAAAGTATTAGAAGTTGTAGATCGCCGTATTAAAAAAGTAGAAATGATTGTTGATAAACTAAATGAAGAACCACTTATTTAATAAGTGGTTTTTAAAAAGGAGGATTTAATGAGAACATGGAATGATCTTTTTTCGGTTGAAAAGAAAAAGGACTATTTTCTTAAATTAACGGATTTTGTAGATGAAGAATACCAAAAATACACAATTTACCCTAAAAAAGAAGAGATTTTTCGCGCATATCAACTAACTCCTTTTGAAAAAGTAAAAGTAGTTATTATTGGCCAAGATCCTTATCATGGTGTAAACCAAGCAAATGGTTTAGCATTTTCTTGCCTAACATATCCTTTACCACCAAGTCTTAAAAACATTTATCAAGAATTAGCTAATGATTTAAAGATCTTCGTCCCTAATAACGGAGATCTAACAAAATGGGCTAATGAAGGAGTTTTATTAATTAATGCTATTCTGACAGTAAGAAAAAATGAGCCTTTAACTCATGAAAATAAAGGTTGGGAAGAATTTACTGAAGCTGTAATTAAGTATTTAGTTTTAAATAAAAAGAACATTGTCTATATTTTATGGGGAGCATATGCCCAAAAGTATGAACAATACTTAAACAAAGAAGATAATTTGATTCTAAAATCATCACATCCTTCACCATTAAGTGCTCACAGGTCATTTTTTGGAAGTAAAGTTTTCTCGAAAACTAATGCATATTTAAAAGCACATAATATTAAACCAATTAACTGGCAATTGTAAATAAAATTAACTGGCAACTGTAAATAAAATTAACTGGCAATTGTAAATAAAATATGGTATAATGTAACTATAATTTAAAGGGGAGCCAAATGGCTGAGAGGTTTTTAAAACGACCCTAAACCTGATCTAGATAATGCTAGCGTAGGGATTAAATTGGTTTTTTATAAACCTACCTTTTTTAGTCTCTACTTAACTTAAGTAGAGACTTTTAATTTAAGGAGAAAAATATGAAAAAAAGAAGTGATTTAGTAATTTCAATTACAGAAACGGCTATTTTTATTGCTTTAGCTGTAGTTTTAGAACTTTTGTCTAACTTAATAGGGTTTAGACTACCTCAAAGAGGAAGTATTAGTTTAGCAATGTTACCAATTCTAATCATTAGTATTAGAAGAGGTGTTGTATATGGGTTTGCAGCTGGATTAATTTTTGGAATGATTAATTTCTTTTTAGATGGTTTTTACTGGCATCTAGGGTCAATTGTTTTTGATTATTTACTTGCTTTCCCTGTTTTAGGTTTAGCTGGACTATTTAGAAAGAAGATTAGAAAGTCTAGCATTTATTTAATCCCGGCATTCTTATTAGCAGTTTTTGCTAGATTTTTCTTTTCGTTTTTAAGCGGAGTTATCTTTTTTGCAAGTTATGCTCCAGAAGGCTATTTGAGTCGCTATGGCAAGACATTAGGTGCTATTATTTACTCATTTGTATATAATGGCTCTTATTTATCGCTTTCTTTAATTATTTGTTTATTAGTAGCTTTCGCAATTTATCCAGTAATCTTTTATAAAATTGATCTTGAAAAGTGGCAACCCTAAAAAAAGGTTGCTATTTTTTGATATATGATATACTACGTATGGTAGCGTTACTATTTCAAGAATAGGAGGAAAAAAATGAAAAAGCTACATTTAATTTTACTAGGAATACTAGTGTTTTTAATTGTTGGTTGTAGTTGTGGCAAACCAACTTACAAAGTCAAATTAGACCAAATGTTTACAGTTAAAATTCGTGGAATCCAGATAAATAACACGATTGTTGAAAGCGCAGAAGTAGGCGATAAGGTAGGAATATTACTTTCTAGTGTTGAAGGACTAACAAAAGACGATCTTGCAAGAGGTGATATTGTTTACGTTCATATTCCTTAATAAATAATCTATTAAAAAAAGAAAACATGTCTTTTAAGACATGTTTTTTTAATTTTAAAAATATAATTTATCAACTGCCGCTAAATAGTCAATTGGTGGGGCAAATTTTCTTTCAACTTCAATTCCAACTGTTAAGGCATCTTCGTAAGAAATCGACTTTTTACCACCTTTTAAACCAATATTATATAGTTCCATAAACTTTTCAATATCAATGATGACAACTTTATCAACCTTTTTATAAAAGATAATGACAAAAGCAAGTCCACCATGTTTTTTAACAGCTTCTAGATGTTTTAGTTGGTGAGAGAAGATGTGAGTAAAGCTGAATGTAAGATTGTTTGTTTCTTTAGCTTCAAAATCAATATATTTGCCTTTGTATATACCATTATAGTCGGTTGTAGAAGGCTTACGGTAATAGGCCTCTACAATCTTTGCTTTTGTTCTTGTTGGATAACTAACCTTGACAACTTGAACTGGAGTTGGTTTTTTATAAATATGCGCTAAATCTTTATTACGATAATATTCATTTGTTTGATTGATTGCTTCCTCAAAAAGCATTCCGTGAGTTTTAACGCGTTTTATTTCTGGTGTTTTTGTCTCACCATTTGGATAGTTAACCTTCATTTTTATCACCTTATTTCTTTTATTATACCATAAATATATTATAAATCGTAGTTTGTTTTTCGTTTTTTTCTTTATTGATAAAGTAGGCTTTTTATGATAAAATATACTAGGTGAAAATAATGGATAAGAATAAATTAATTGAAAGACAAAAGAAAATTAGAAATTTTTCGATTATAGCTCATATAGATCATGGTAAGTCTACAATCGCTGACCGTATTTTAGAATATACTAATACTGTCTCGGAAAGAGATTTAAAAGACCAAGTCTTAGATAATATGGATATTGAGCGTGAAAGAGGGATTACAATTAAACTTACTCCTTGTGAGGTTCTATATAAAGCAGATGATGGTAATGAGTATATTTTAAACTTAATTGATACTCCAGGACATGTCGACTTTACCTATGAGGTATCACGAAGTTTAGCTGCATGTGAAGGGGCATTGCTTGTAGTTGATGCTGCCCAAAGCGTGCAAGCGCAAACTCTAGCTAATGCTTATCTAGCAATTGACAATAATTTAGAGATTATTCCTGTCATAAACAAAATCGATCTTGCAGCTGCTGACCCAGAACGTGTTAAAAAAGATATTGAGGAAGTTATTGGGATTAGTACTGAAAATGCTGTTCTAACTAGTGCTAAAACTGGTGTTGGAATTAAAGATATTTTAGAGGCAATTGTAAGAGATGTTCCTGCGCCAAAAGGTAATCTTGATGCTCCACTACAAGCTTTAATCTTTGATTCATACTATGACCAATATAAAGGGGCAATTCCGATTGTTAGGGTTGTGAATGGAACAATTAAACCTAAAGATGAAATTATTCTGATGTCACCTAACTTAAAATATGAAGTTATAGAAGTTGGAATTTATTCCCCGAATCAAATCAAAAGAGATTACCTAACTACAGGAGATGTAGGGTATATTGTAGCAGGAATTAAAGAGATTGAAAGTATTCATGTTGGTGATACAATTACAAGCCTTCCTCATAAAGTAAAAGATAAACTTCCTGGCTACCGTAAGCTTAATCCGATGGTTTATTCAGGAATGTTCCCCGTTGATAATAAAGATTACCTTGCCTTAAAAGAAGCTTTAGAAAAACTAATTTTAAATGATTCTTCGCTTACTTATGAACTTGAAAGCTCACAAGCTTTAGGATTTGGCTTTCGTGTTGGTTTTTTAGGTCTACTTCATATGGATGTTATCCAAGAACGTATTGAAAGAGAGTATGACATTTCTTTAATTTTAACAGCACCATCAGTTCACTATAAAGTAATCTATAATGATGATACGGTTAAGTACATTGATAACCCAGCTTTACTACCAGATGCTAATTTATTTAAGTATATCGAAGAACCTTTTGTAAAGGTAACAATTATGTCGCCTAATCAATATGTTGGTGATGTAATGAATTTGTGTCAAGCAAAAAGAGGGACTTTTCGTAATATGGTTTATGTTACAGAAAACAGAGTCAACATTATCTATGAAATGCCTTTAAGTGAAATCATCTTTGATTTCTTTGACCGCCTAAAAAGTCAAACTAAAGGTTATGCATCTTACGACTATGAGTTTTTGAATTATCAAAGATCAAACTTAGTTCGAATGGATATTTTAATCAATGGCGAAAAGCTAGATGCCCTAGCAATGATTATTCATAAAGATGAAGCCTATAAAAGAGGATCAGGCATTACAAGAAAACTTAAAGATGTTATTCCTCGTCAGATGTTTGAAGTTCCAATTCAAGCTGCAATTGGTAATAAAATTATCGCTAGAACTAATGTCAAGGCTTTAAGAAAAGACGTAATTGCTAAATGTTATGGTGGCGATATTACAAGAAAGAAAAAACTACTTGAAAAACAAAAAGAAGGTAAGAAGCGAATGAAAGCAGTAGGGAATGTAGAAATACCTCAAGAAGCTTTCCTAGCTGTTTTATCAATAAAAGATGAATAGTACATATTCATCTTTTTTTATAAATTGAAAATATATTTAGAATATGATAAAATAGAAGTATGAAAAACAAGATTGAAGCTTTATATATTCATATTCCTTTTTGTTCATCAATTTGTATTTATTGTGACTTTTTCAAAATAATCAATAATGACCAAAAACGAAAAGAATATTTACATTATTTAATTAAAGAAGCAGAACTAAAGAAAAATCTCTTTAAAGACTTAAAAACAATCTATATTGGTGGAGGAACCCCTTCTAAAATCACGATACCAGAACTTTATGGAGATTTATCTATGCTTTTAAAGATAATCTACTCAGGTGAAGCCTTAAATATCGAAGAATTTACCTTTGAGGTTAATCCCAATGATTTAACAAAAGAATACTTAAAAGCTTTAACTGATATTGGTGTTAACCGAATTAGTTTAGGGGTTCAAGCACTAGATGAAAATTTACTTAAGTTTTTACGAAGATCACATAAAAAAGCAGAAATTATAAAAAGTATCGAGATTTTAAAAGAAGAAGATTTTAGAAATATTAGCTGTGACTTAATGTATGGTCTTCCTGGTGACTCATGGCAGAGAATTAAAAAAGATCTTGATTTTATGATCAAAAATCAAATTCCTCATATTTCTACTTACAGCTTAATTTTAGAAGAAAAGACGATTCTTTATGCTTTATATAAAAAAGGAGAATACCAAATTTTTGATCCAGATCAAGAAGCAAAACTTTATTACAAAATTGTTAGTTACTTAAAAGCTCATGGTTACAACCATTATGAGTTAAGCAATTTTGCCTTACCTGGGTATGAAGCAAAACATAATCTAACATACTGGGAAAATAAGCCATACTTAGGTCTAGGTGCTAATGCTAGTTATTATTACAATAATACTCGTTACACCAACATCAACAATTTCCAAAAATATTATTTAGGGATTGATTCTAAAGAATTAATTTTTTTAGAAAAACAAAATCTTAGTTTGAAAGAGCAAATGATTGAAGAATTTATTTTAGGATTAAGGTTAGAAGCAGGAGTTGATTTAAAAACCTTTGAAGAGAAATTCCAAGCATCTCCTTTTACTATTTTTCCTGTTTTAGATAAACTAATAGAAGAAGAAAAAGTAATTTTTAGTAAAAATAAATTTAAAATTTCTGAAAAATACCTTTATACAATCAACAGTATTTTAGTCGAATTTTTGGACTAAAATGACCCTTTATTAGAGCGCTCTGTGGGGCGATTAGTGGGGAATTCTTCGCAAAAAAAAGATAATCTTCTCACAGAAAGGGTCTAATTTTGCCTATTTTTAGAAGAAAATGGAGGTTTTATAAATGAATTTAAAAGATGCCTTAGTTGAGTTTCGTTACTATTTAAGAGGCGATAAAAATGTTTCCAAGGCAACTTTTGCAGCTTACGAGAAGGACGTTTCTGATTATTTAGCGTTCGTTTCTAAATATCAGAAGAAAGATGATGTCAGAGATATTACTGCTAATGATATTCGTAAGCACATCGAAAGCTTAAAACGTAAAAACTTAGAACCATCATCAATTGCCCGTAAACTAACTGCAATAAAATCATTTCATACTTTTTTAATGATTGAAAAATATACAGATTACAATTATGCAAGTGTCATAGATAGCCCTAAAAAGCAAAAAAAACTTCCTGTTGTTTTATCAGAAAAAGAAATTGACATTTTACTAAAAAGCATTGATCAAGGAACAGAAGAAGGAATTAGAAATAAGACCATGATTCTTTTAGCATACTCTGCCGGTCTTCGTGTAACTGAACTTTGCACTTTAAAATTCTCTAACTTAAGGTTAGAACAAAGACTATTAAACATTACTGGTAAAGGAAGAAAAACAAGAATTGTTCCAATAAGCATTGAAGCAGCTTTAGCTATTGATGACTACTTAAAAAATGCAAGACCTTTTTTTGATAAAGGAAAAGATAAAGAATCTGTTTTTCTAACTAGGGAAGGGACAACAATTAATCGGGTTACTTTTTATGAGATCTTAAAAGAAGCATGTATTAATGCCGGGATAAAGAAAAAGGTTAGCCCCCATATCTTAAGGCATTCTTTTGCAACCCACCTTCTAAACAAAGGTTTGGACTTAAGAATGATCCAAGAACTCTTAGGCCACTCTGACATTTCCACAACCGAAATTTATACAAGCATTGGCCAAGAACACTTAAAGAAAACATTAGCTCATCACCCACGAGCAAGAAAGGATAAATAATGAAATTTAAACGAATTTTTTTAATCGTCATTGATTCTGTTGGGGCAGGTTATGATGATAAAGCCCATTTATATGGAGATGTTGGAAGTAATACCTTAAAACACTTAAGTTATAGTAAAGAAGACTTTTCTATCCCAACATTAACCAAGTTAGGAATTGGCTCTATTACTGATGTAAATAATGCAAAATGTAAGGATCCTATTGGTGTATACGGGAAAATAGAAGAAGAAAGTGTTGGTAAAGATACCCTGACAGGACACTGGGAAATGATGGGAATTAAGTCAGATAAGCCTTTCCCTTCATTTACTGATACTGGCTTTCCTAAAGAATTAATTGACCAATTAGAAAAAAAATCTGGCTATAAAGTCTTAGGTAATATTGCTGCATCGGGTACCGAAATTATCAAAGATTTAGGCGAACAAGCGATGAAAGAAAAGGCAATTATCGTCTATACTTCAGCTGATTCTGTCTTACAAATTGCTGCTCATATAGATATAATTTCCCTAAAAGAGCTATATAGAACTTGTGAAATCGCCAGAAGAATTACAATCGAAAATGATGAGTGGAAGGTAGGAAGAATCATTGCTAGACCATTTATTGGTCCTAATAAAGACAGTTTTGTAAGGACTGCAGATCGCCATGATTACGTCTTGGATCCACCCTCGAATACAGTCCTGGACGCCTTAAAAGGCTCTAAATTTGACGTTATAGCCGTCGGAAAGATAAAAGATATCTTTAATGGAGCGGGCATTACTAACGCCTACAAAACGAAATCTAATGCTGAAGGTATGGATATCACTATCAAGCATTTAAAGGAAAATTTCACTGGTTTAGTCTTTACTAACCTTGTAGATTTTGACTCTAAATATGGTCATAGGAGAGATCCAATTGGCTATGCTAAGGCTTTAGAAGAATTTGATATCCAACTAAAAACCTTAATTAAAGGTCTAAAAGATGATGATTTAGTAATTGTGACAGCAGATCACGGTAATGACCCAACATTTAAAGGCACAGATCATACAAGAGAATATGTCCCTTTATTAGTATATGCAAATAATATCGTTCCTCAAAACTTAAACACTTTATTTAGTTTTGGCTCGATTGGAGCAACGATTGCAGAAAATTTTGGTGTTGAAGCACCACCAATAGGAAGTAGTTTTTTATGCAAAATCAAACAAAAATAAATAAATACTTATTTAATTCAAACAATTTCGATTTAACTGTTTTCTCAAATGATGTAAAAAGTCCAAAAGCAATTGTTTTAATAGTCCATGGCATGTGTGAACATATTGAAAGATATATTGACTTTATGGAATTCTTAAAAGAACATAATATTTTAGCTATCGGCTATAATCAAAGAGGACATTATCTAGGAATCGAAAAAGAAGAAGATTATGGATTTTTAAGAGAAAAAGATGGTTTTGGCTTACTTTTAAGCGATTTAAATAATGTTTACTTAAATGTAAAAGATAAATATCCTAAAACGCCAATTTTCATCTTTGGCCACTCTATGGGATCTTTTATTACCCAAAGGTTTATCCAAATCCACAATTATAAACTAGCTGGTGTAATATTATCTGGTACAGGAAGAAATCCAAGTTTGATTCTTAATTTAGGTGCTTTCCTAACTAAATTAATCATTTTATTTAAAGGTCCGAGATATAAATCTAAATTTGTGATTAAACTTACCTTTGGCTCTTATAATAAAAAATACAAAAACAGAAGAACTTCAGTTGACTGGATTAGTAGTGATCCAAAGGAAGTAGATAAGTATTTAGCTGATCCTTGGTGCGGAGGAGCCTTCTCTACAGCCTTCTTTAGAGACTTTTATCAGCTAATGTCAAGGGTAAATAAAGATAATCGTCTCCTACAGCCCCTTTTTCCCGTAATAATGTTATCTGGTGATATGGATCCAGTAGGTAATTATGGTAAAGGTGTAACTAAACTTTACAATATTTATAAAAAGAAAAATATCGATGTTTCTATGAAACTATACCCTAATGCTCGCCATGAAATCTTAAGAGATATCTCGCAAGATAAAGCTAAAGCAGATATTATTAACTTTATTGAAGAAAGGATTAAATAAATGAAACATTACAGAAAAGTTTTAACTTTTAATACAAACCAAAGAAGAAACTTTATAAACATAACAAGGGATGTAGAAGAAGCAGTAAGAGAAAGTGAAATCCAAAATGGCTTAGTTTTATGCAATGCCATGCATATAACTGCATCTGTCTTTATCAATGATGATGAATCCGGCTTACATAGAGATTTTGAAATCTGGCTTGAAAAACTTGCTCCAGAAAAACCTTATAATCAATATTACCATAATACTTACGAAGACAATGCTGACGCTCACTTAAAAAGAACTATCTTTGGAAGAGAAGTAGTTGTAGCAATAACAGATAATAAGCTAGATTTTGGTCCTTGGGAACAAATATTCTATGGTGAATTTGATGGAAAAAGGCCAAAAAGAGTATTAATTAAAATAATAGGCGAATAACGCTTATTCATATTCAAAAACTAATTATGAATATGATTATTTATTGAAAAAGAGGCTTTTTACAAGCCTTTTTTCATGCTTTTTACGCTTAAAACTGCTCTTTTTTACCCCTTTTTAGGCCTTTTTTATGATCATTTTTTCCCTTAAAAACCTTGTATTTTAGTTATAAATTGCTTATAATTGTAGATATAGAGTAATCCACATAATCCACTTATACACAGCACCTACTTATTAAAGCCATTGTCCTATATATATTTACTTTAACATAATGTATGTTATCGGCACTTAATAGTGTAACAAAATTTAAACTGTTTATAAGGCATTTATTAATGTTACTGCTACTCTTTTAATATAGTCTTCCTTAAGATTTAGTTTTGTTCTTTAATTAATATTCAATTAACTTAAAGTTCATTTTTAATATTAACCAAAATAAAAAATGTAGACTAATTAAGTCTACATTTTCTTTTTATATACAATTGTTTATTCTTCTACTAAAACCTTATTTATACTAGCCTTCTATAAAAGGTTTAACTTAGAATTCTCCATCTTCAAAAGATAATCGGCTCTAGTAAAGGGTTTTAAATAGTCTCTAATACATCTAAATAAGCTTTTGCTGCTTCTTTCCATTTAGTGTCATTACTGTTATTGTACACATAACTAAATCGATAGTTTGCTGTAAGATAGTCTTTTTGATTATAAGAAATAATTCCTAATAAATACATTGTTTGAATAAAAGATAGTTTAGAGATTTTTTGTTGCAAAAGTCTTGAAAGAATCATCTCTGTTTGAGGAATATGTTCTTTTAAATAAACATTTAAAGTTAATCTGTTTACGCTTATTTCTTTAGATATATACTTTTTGATTTGTACAGGAAGTCTTGGGTAAAGTCTTTCCATTTGATATTGCATGTATTCAGCTTTACCAATATTTCTTTGATCTAGATAATACTCAAACCATGCTTGATAATAGAGAAACTTTTCAACTGAACTATATTCTTTCTCAACTTCTACTTTGGCCATTAACTCATCATAAATAGGATATTTATGAGAAATTGTTGTCTTACAAAGTAAAATTGACAATTCATCAATACTCTTTTCAAAATCATTTGTGTATAGATTAGCTCTGAATTTAGTATATTCTTCAATATATGCTTCTACATCTAACTTTTCTAAAAATAACATTGCTATTTGTTGGTACTTCTTCTTGTCTTTTGCATTTAACATAACATTAATCCAAAGCACAACTAAACTTAAAAAGATAATGATTAATCCTACTTCTGTTTGGTTAAACAAGATGTTAATCATGCCTGTAAGTGCTAGTAACATAATTACCATTCTTAGCCAAAAATTCCTTTTTACCATAAACAACCTCTTCTACTACTTTTCATTATACATTATTTTACCATCTTATACAATCAAAATGACATTTTTTTGCTTTGCAAGGTTTAAAATAAGGGATGATTAAATAATCACATTTCCTTTTTAAACCTAAATAAAGTCAAATTTAAGGCCTTTTTTATAAAATTTTAGCCCATTTTGCACTTCTTCCACGGCCAAAAGGTTCGATTTTACCTTCATCTTTTAGTTTTTTTAAAGCCCTGTTAATAGTAGATTCAGAAACAAATGGATGAATTTGCCTAATATCATCTTTACTAAAGATGCCGTTAAAGTTTAAAATTGTTAACTCTAAATTGTCTTGTTTAGAGATTTCTAAATCTTTTTGATAAATATTTAACACAATTTGTACCTTTTGATAACTATCCAATAATAGATCTACTAAATAATCAATAAATGATAAACTTTGAATAAATCCTTGACTCCAGTTAATACTAGCTTCTGTTAGAACTTGGTTTAACTGTTCTTTTGTGTTATATAAAGCCTCAAAAAAGCTCACATACTTTAATGATAATAATTGATTTTTCAGTAACAGATAATACATTACTAAATAAAATACAATTTCATTACCATTAGTAAATGGTTTTAAGTTATAAAAGTCAATTAAATAGTTAGCAAGTAAAACAATTGCCTCATATTCACTAGTTTTACTTAAATAGCTTTCATTTAAATCATCTAAAAGCTTTCTTTTACTCATCTTGCTTTGACTTAGCAAAACCGATGTTGCTTGACGATAAGATTCAGTATAGTTTAGTTTTTCATCTAAAATATAGCTTGTTAGGTTGATAAAATCATTGCTTTGAAGAAGTTTATCTTGATAATTGTATTGAAAATCTTTTAAAGCTTCCTTAAGACGATATAAGATCTTCTCTTCATTAGTTCTTGGTTTAGAATCTTTTAAAGTAATTAGTCTTAATCTGTTATCAGTAATCTTTAAATCTAAAAGTAAGGATAAATAATAACAGTCTCTTTCAATTGTTTGACCAATTACTTTATCTAAATCAGAGTCTAGTACTTCTTCAAATGTTTGATTCTTACCAATATATGTATATAACTTAGTTATTTTTTTACCTAAACTATGAGGTATAACTAAATGATCAATATTATTAAGACAAATCATTTTTCATCTACCCCAAAATCGCTATTATTACGAAAAACAATGATGTTTTCCATTGGGCTAAGATCTAATTTAGAAATCTTTTTACCTCTTCTGTTTGTAGAACCTTTAACATCTTTATATTGAAGTGTATCAAAACCTTTAGCACCAACGGTAAAGATATTTAAGTTATTTGGATTGTGTTCTTTACGAACTACATTTGCAGAAACATAACTATTATCAGATGTTCTTGTCATTTCTAGATATGCTTTACCAACATTATTCTTACGACCTTTATTGATATCTTGTGATTTATAGGTAGTAATAGTATTATTTTTACCTAAAACAACAATTTCATCTTTTCGATCTACATATAATCCAGCTACAATATGATCATCTGGTCTACTTTTTAGTTCCATTGCTTTAACACCAAATGATGGTGGTGCCATAATGCTTATTTCATTAGCATTATAGCGGTTCATATAACCTTTTTTGGTAATCATAACTACTTCTTTTCTTGAGCCACTATCAACATCTACCGAAACTAAACGATCACCTTTTCTAATTTGGGTTGCTTTTAAGGCTCTTGAATATCTAACAGCATAAAAGTCTTTAAGGATTGTTCTTTTAGTTAATCCATTAGCTGTTGTAAATAAAAAGTAAGTTTCGCTATTAAAATCTGATACAGGATAAGCAAAAATAATCTTTTCTTTTGCTTCAATTTTAACTAAAGTTGAAATATTGTAACCTAAATCTTTGTGTTTTGCATCTGGAATATCTTTTACAGGAAGATAAACATAATTACCTAGACTTGTAAAAAATAAAATTGTGTCAGCTGTTGTTACTTTAAACTCACTAAGTAAGAAGTCATCATCTTTATATTTAGCTTCAACTAAATCATTATTATAACTTCTTTCGTTAATTCTCTTTAAATAACCATCATATGTACATAATACTCTTACATCTTCTTTAATAATTAGCTCTTTTTGCTCAATTGTAATTGTATCAATTTCTGCTTCTACTTTTGTTCTTCTTTCAGATGATAATTCCTTTAATGTTTGTGTTAATTCATCTTTAATAACACCCATTAAACTCTTTTCATCTTCTAAGATCTTCTCTAAAGATTTAATTTTCTCATCTAATTCTTTAGCTTCTTCTTCTAAAGCAAAAATATCGGTATTAGTTAATCTGTATAATTGTAACATTACAATTGCTTCAGCTTGAAGTTCAGTAAATCCATAAAAATTCATAATGTTATCTTTAGCATCTTTTTTATTTTTCGAGTTTCTAATTGTTTGAATAACAGCATCTAAAATTGACGTCATCATAATCAAACCATCAACAATATGTGCTCTTCTTTTCGCAAACTCAAGCTCATAATTACAACGGTTTGTAGTTACTTCCTTTTGGTGGTTAATGTAAGCATCTAAGATTTCTGCTAATCCCATTAATTTAGGATGTTTATCACTAATACATGTTACGTTAAAACTATAGTTTACTTGTAACTCTGTCATTTTATAGAAGAAATCACGAATATCTTTAGGATCAACGCCCTTTTCTAAATCAACTACAATCTTTAATCCTTCGCGATCTGTTTCATCTCTAACTTCGATTACACCAGCAATATTCTTTTGTACATAAACTTCACTCATTTTCTTTACAACATTTCCCTTATTTACACCATAAGGAATCTCCGTAAAGATAATTTGATTAATCTTTTTACCTTCTTTAATCTCTGATTTTGCTTTGATAATAATCTTTCCACGGCCTGTCTTATAGGCTTTTTTTAGTTCTTTTAACCCTTGAACAATTCCCCCAGTTGGAAAATCAGGCCCTAAAACGAAAGTCATTAACTCATCTAAAGAACAATTAGGATGATCAATACGGTAAATTGTAGCATTAATTACTTCATTAATGTTATGAGGAGGGATTTCAGTAGCATAACCGGAAGAAATACCAGTAGCTCCATTTACTAAAATGTTAGGAAATTTTGCTGGTAATACTACTGGTTCTAACTCTTCATCATCAAAGTTAGGTACAAAACCAACTGTCCTTTTATCAATATCTTTTAAAAGCATCTCCGCGTATTTACTTAAACGGCATTCAGTATAACGCATTGCTGCTGCTGGATCACCATCAATTGAACCATTATTACCATGCATATCAATTAAAGGTAGTCTCATTTTAAAATCTTGACTCATTCTAACTAAAGCATCATAGATTGATGAATCACCATGAGGATGGTATTTACCAATAACATCCCCAACAATCCTAGCTGACTTTTTATAGCCTTTATTAGAAAAAACGCCAATTTTATACATCGCATAAAGGATTCTTCTTTGAACAGGTTTTAGACCGTCCCTAACATCAGGTAAGGCACGATCTTGGATAATTGCTTTCGAATAACGAGCAAAACGAGAAGCAAAAATATCTTCAATATTTTCTTCGAGTATTTTCTCTTCAATAAATTTATTAATTTTATTGTTATTGTTACTCATAATCTCCTCCTGCTTCAGCTTTTTCTAAAGTAAAGTTATCAACATTCTCAAATGAAACATTATTTTCAATCCAATTTCTTCTTGGTTCTACTTGATCACCCATTAAAATTTCTATCTTTTCATCGGCATAATCAAAGTCTTCAATCTTAACTTGAATTAATGTCCTTGTTTCTGGATTCATTGTTGTTTCCCAAAGTTGTTCATAGTTCATCTCACCTAAACCTTTATATCTTTGGATCATTACATTTTTACCTGCAGTTAGTTCTCTTAACTCATCATCATTCCATGCATATTGATAATCTTTTCTTGTAGTGACTTTATATAAAGGTGGTTGAGCAATATAAACATAACCTTCCTCAATTAACTCAGTCATATATCTAAAGAAAAATGTTAGTAATAATATTTGAATGTGAGCTCCATCATCATCAGCATCAGTCATGATAATAATCTTTTTATAGTTAGATTTACTAATATTAAAATCTTGACCAAAACCAGCTCCAATTGAATGGACTAATGATAGAATCTCTTCATTTTTAAGTAAATCTTCTGGCTTTGTCCTTTCAGCATTCAAAACCTTACCTCTTAAAGGTAGGATTGCTTGGAAAGTGCTATCACGACCTTGCTTAGCAGATCCACCTGCTGAATCTCCTTCCACAATAAATAACTCATTTTTATCTGGATTTTTCTTTTGCGTTGGAACTAACTTTCCTGTAAGATTAGTTTTTTTAGAAACAATTTTCTTAACCTTTCTTGCATCAGCCCTTGCTTTACGTGCTGCTTCTCTTGCAGCTGCCGCTCTAATCATTTTATCGATTAGTTTATTAGCTATTTCTCCTTTTTCTGCTAAGAAGAAACCAACGCGCTCATTTACAAAACTCTCTAAAACATTTTTAGCTTCAGGCGTACCAAGTTTATTTTTTGTTTGACCTTCAAATTGTAAAATTGTTTCGGGAATTCTAATATTGATTATTGCTGTTAAGCCTTCTCTAATATCTGAACCTTCTAAATTAGGATCACGATCTTTTAAGAACTCTTTCATTCTTGCATAATCATTAAAAGCTCTTGTTAGGCCAGCTCGAAATCCCGTTTCATGAGTTCCTCCATCTTTTGTATTAATGTTATTTACAAACGAAACAACATCTTCACCATAACTATCAGCACCAAATTGCATAGCAACTTCAATACTTATTCCATCTTTAGTTCCTTCAAAAAACAAAGGCTCATGGAAACTTTTACGTCCTTTAGTTTTATCTTCTAAGAATTCGATAATTCCATTTTTAAACTGAAATGTTTCTGATTTACCATTACGCTCATCATCTAACTTAATTTTTAAACCTTTAATTAAAAACGCTGATTCTTTTAAACGTTCTCTAATCGTATTGTAATCAAATCTTGTTGTACTGAAAATTGCAGGGTCTGGTTTAAAAGTAATTTCTGTCCCTGTGCGATTACCACTATAATTAATTACTTTTGGGGTTCTAATTACAGATCCACCTTTTTCATACTTTTGGTAGAACTCTTTGCCATCTCTTCTAATTCTTACTTCTACTTTAGAACTTAAAGCATTAACGACAGCTGAACCTACACCGTGTAATCCACCAGATACTTTATATCCACCTGATGCATCAAACTTTCCCCCAGCATGTAAGGTACAAAAAACAACTTCAGGAGTTGGTCTACCTGACTTGTGTCTGCCAATTGGAATACCTCTACCATTATCGGTAACAGTAGCCGAATAATCTTTATGAATTGTAACTTGAATTACATTAGCCTCACCTGCTAAAGCCTCATCAATTGAGTTATCAACAATCTCCCAAAGTAAATGATGTAAGCCTCTTGAATCAGTTGAGCCAATATACATTCCCGGCCTTTTCCTAACAGCCTCTAACCCTTCCAAAACCTGGATATCTTTTTCTGTGTAACTTTGTTTTGCCATAAAACCACTCCTTTTATTATATTATACCATATATTAAAACAAAAGTAAACACTTATTTTTATATTTTAATATACTCATTTTATATAATTGAGTATATTTTATAGTTGATTTGTATAAAAAAACTCAAATAAATGAAACTTAAAATGTTAACTATTCTTCTTTAAAAAACAAAACTAATGTGATACAATATATAAAGGTGATTTTTATGACTATTTTATTAGAAATTTTATTATTAATACTTTCATATATCTTAGGATCTATTCCCTTTGGGCTTTTACTAGGTAAACTAAAAGGAATTGACTTAAGGGAAGTTGGCTCAAAAAACATTGGAACTACAAATGCCTGGCGTAACCTAGGACCAGGATTAGGAATACTTACTTTAATTTTAGATGTCTTAAAAGCTGTTATTATTTTAGGCTTAGTAAGATATAACGTTATTCCTAATGAAGGTATTATTATTGATCCAATCTTTTATGGTCTAGCTGCCGCAATCGGCCACACTAATTCAATCTTCCTAAAGTTTAAAGGCGGTAAAGCTGTAGCTTGTACAGCAGGTGTACTCTTAGTTTACTCTCCTTTTACTACAATTATCTTTGCTTTTGTCTTTTTTGTAACACTATTTATTTCTAAATATGTTTCTTTAAGCTCAATGATGGCTATCTTAGTTACCTTTTTAGTTTCTTTTATTATTCCATATACTGGCGGAAAAGACTTTATTACTGGTTTACAACTCGACTTTGACTTTGTGATTGCTTTAGGAATTTTCTGTATTTATATCTTTTTAAATCACATCTCAAATATTAAAAGAATTCGAAGGGGCGAGGAAAGAAAAATACACTTAATAAAAAAAAGATGATCTAAATCATCTTTTTTTATCTTATTTGTTTTGTTCCATACTGGCCATAACTTGACGAACTTGTTTTTCTGATGGTGTTCTACCCATTGATTTAAACATCGCTCTAATCATGTTCTCAGTAACTGGAGGATTTTCTGTTAGGTGTTTT
>DUOW01000035.1 GCA_012838635.1 Acholeplasma sp. | reverse complement strand
TTTCTTTTACTTTAACTGTAAGTTCACTAAATAGTGATATTTGTTCTCCCCTTAATATTACATTAAGTGAACATATACATATCTACTTCATTATTATTAGTTACTCTTCCAACTGGCACTAAAACTCCATTTGATTTGTTTGTTAAATCGACTTTTAATTCAAATTCTGAGTAATCTAATTGAATCGCTACATTACTTTTAAGATGTAGGTTAATTCCGTAAACTACGATTGAAGTAATTGTAATAAAAAATGCAATTATTACTAATACTAAAATTTTTCTTCTTTAGCTTTTGTTTCTGGTTTAACATTAAATAAATTATGCAACTTTTTTTGCTTACACATAAAAAAGCCGGAAGTTTTACACTTAATCACCTAATTTAATCAAAATTACTATATTATATACTAAAGTATATATTTTTGTCAAGTTTTTTTATCTTTTTTGTAACCAACAGTAGCCAAGTGTGGTATAATAGATATAAGGGGTGGTTATTTTGAAAATTAATCGAGTTAAAATAGCAAACGGTGATTATAATTACTATTTGGCTAAATCAGTTAGAAAAAATGGTAAAGTTAGCACTGTCAACTTAGAATCATTAGGAAAGCACAGTGAATTATTAAAAAAATATGACGATCCTTTTAAATCATTAAAAGAATATGCTAAAAAGAAAACTTTAGAAGAAAAAAATTGAAGCAGGTGATTTCAATTACAAAATCACCCAACAACAATTATCTGAAGATGGCGATGTAAGTAAAACCACTTTAAAATACGTTGGTCATTTTTATTTAACTTCTATTATTGAAAAATTAGGCTTAAAGTCATTTTTCAATAATATAAAGACTGATTTAAAAATTAAATATAATCCGTACGAAATAACAAAACATTTAATCGTTGATAGAATTATGCATCCTAGAAGTAAATTCGGAACTTATAATCATCTTTATGAATACTATGGCTCTCCTAGCATAAAACTACATAACATTTATAAATCTCTTGATTTAATTGAGGCTAATTTAGATAGTTTTCAAGCAACTCTATATCATAACAGCAATTCTATTTTAAAAAGAAACACTAAAGTGCTTTATTATGACTGTACAAACTTTTACTTTGAAACAAACAAAACCGATGGCATAGCTAAGTATGGTCTTAGTAAAGATGGTAAAGCGAAACCCTTAGTCGGTCTAGGTCTTTTTATGGATGGTGATGGCATACCTTTAGCTTTTGATGTTCATAGTGGCAATACAAATGAACAAACAACGGTTCTACCACTTGAAAAGCAAATAATTAAAGATTTTGATTTAAGTAATTTTATCTACATATCTGATGCTGGTCTTAATTCTAATAACATTAGATCATTTAACTCCTTTCAAAATAGAAACTTCATCGTAACAGAATCACTTAAGAAATTAAGTGATGATGATTTAAAAATTGTTTTCAATGAAAATCCATGGTATTTACTAGGGGATAATTCGAATAAACCTCACTTCATGAAAGACATTCTAGATCTTGAAGCAAAAAAACCTGACAAGGCAATTAAGAATATCTATTATAAAGACTTCACAATAAACAAACCTGTTAAAATAGGTTTAGAAGAAACCACCATAAACAACCGTATTACTAATAAAACCACCTTTAATCAACGTTTAATCGTAACATACAGACCTAAATACAAATTATATCAAGCAGCAATTAGAGCAGGTCAAATTGAAAGGGCCAATGAGCTTATTAATAAAAAAACATATGTTAGAAAAAGAGCAAATGACCCAAACAGATTTATTGAACTAGGACTAGATCATGACAAAGTTGATTTAAACATTGATATAATCGCAGAGGAAGCGAAATTTGATGGTTATTATGGTTTAGTAACATCCTTATTTGATGATGATGTTGAAGATATACTAAAAGTAAGTGGGTATAGATGGAAAATTGAAGATAATATGAGAACTCTTAAAATGCATCTTAAAACAAGACCTATCCACCACTCATTGGATGAAAGAATTACTGGACACTTGGCAATTTGTTTCACAGCATTATTAGTAATTAGACTGATGGAGAAGTTACTAAACAACGAATATACAACAGGCGATATACTAAAACAATTAAAATCAATGCAAGTAAATCCTTTAAATTTATCAATTTATAACTCTACTTATACTGGTAGTGAATTACTAACAAAGTTAGACAAAGTTTTTAACAAAAACTTAAGCATGACCACTTTTACTATTCTACAATCAAACAAATATAAAAGAAATTAATATTAAATTATATTGGCTACATTTATATAAAGAAATAATCCCACGTTAACACGCTTATAAGGCGGTCAGTGGGATTATTTCTTTTTTGAACTGTAAAAGATGAGATTATACCTCTATTCATACCACATTTCCACATTATTTAAAGATTGACCATAAAAATGTTTAATATTACAGTTAAATGTACTATTTTGTTGATTACATGTTGTATTGTACACTGAAACTTTACTATCAATATATTTTTTCTTGTTACAATAATCTTCACTAAAGTAAAAATGTTATAATTTCTTATGAACTACAGCATTTTTATCCTATGTATCATATGACTTCTTCTTAACAATTTACACAAGTGTTGCTGAAGAGGAATCAAGAATTAATAGTTCTAATGTTCTATGGACATATCAAAAGAAAATGAAACAAGGTGGAAATACAACTTCCCGATTATATGGATACACATTTGATGAATGTGGTAATTATATAATAAATGAACCTGAAGCTGATGCAGTAAGATTAATTTTTAAATTGTATCTGGAAGGTAAGACAATGAAAGAAATCATTACTGAACTTAAAATTAAAGGATATAAGTCAGCTACTGGAAAAGATACCTTTCCACTCAATTTTCTAAAAGATATATTAACAAATGAAAAGTATGCTGGCGATATGTTACTTCAAAAAACTACAGTTATAGATGTTGGATCAAGAAGGTCTAAAAAGAACATAACAAAACCCAAATATTATGTAAGTAATAATCATGAACCGATAATTAAAAAAGAGGACTTTTTAAAGGTTCAAGAAATTAAAAAAGAAAAAGATAGGAAATATAACAAAAATCATAATGTCTCAAAAATCACAAATATCATAATTACATTTATTCAGATATTGCTAAAAGATTTTACAGAACAAAGATTAATCATAGAAACACAAAATATGAAGTCAAACTTTTAGAAATGCTAGATTCTAATGGAAATAGAATACTAGAAGCAAAGAACATATATTATAAACAAGTTGACAAAGCAATTGAGGAAGTGAATAAAGCATTAATTAAAGACTTAAGATACTTAAAAAATACTTTTAATCAGGAACTTAATAATTAGATTAAAGACTCTAATTTATTACTACAAATTGAAAATACAACTAATATAATAAATAATTTAAAAGACGAATTAAAAACAGTTAAAGCTTCTTCTATTGATGCTGAGTTAAAAGATAATATTAAAACAAAATTAAATGAGGACTTGGCAATTGCTAATGCAGATTTAATTAAGTTAAAACATTTAAAATTAATGAGATATGACTATGAAAAAAACGTCACCATATTAATTAAAAAGTTAAGAGACCTTTCAAATAATGAGGACGTTTGTTTTAAAGATATATTTAAATTTGTTATTGCTAAATCAAGAGAGAATTTAATCTTATGTATACATTTATCAAATAGAAACATTGCTGATGTTAATTTAGACCAGGAAATAGGCAACGAGTCCCCTTTATAGTGGTTCATTCCTTTATAAGCAATCAAGAGTGCTTCTAGATACAGTTTGGAGTATTATCGTGTTGTAAAAAAAACTAAATCTCGAGTAGCGGACATTGCAAATTTTATTAAAATTATTAAAAAGGGTTAAATCTCGAGTAGCGGACATTACATAATGTTAAAAAGTGCTATTTATCTCGAGTAGCGGACATTGACTTATAAATAAAATATTAAACTTTTAGATATAAATACCTTTGAGAAGATCAGGAACAAACAAAGCATAAAATTTGTTGTTGTTCTTAAACTAACATCAAAGGTATATTAACTTACATTAAAAGATAAAAAAATGCCACCTATTTAGGTAGCATTATTTAATATCAAGATGGCGTCCGTGGAGGAATTCGAATCCACGACCCCCGCCTTAGGAGGGCGGTGCTCTATCCAGCTGAGCTACACGGACAAATATTTCACTTTACCGCGTTATTCTTTTTGATAGTTCCACCACTTACTTCCGTCTCTTTTGCACTCATCAAAACATCTGGGAATTCTTGTTTGATTTTATCTTTTAAAAGATTGGAGTTTTTGCGATTTAGATATAGTAAAAGAATCGTTTTTGCACCTTGTGCTCCTTCTCCTTTTACTTTTGTATATGCATATTTGTTTTCTTGCAAGAAAGTAGTCAATTGATCTGACTCTTCTTTCTCGCAAATCAAATGGATTTCAATTTGACCTAATCCTATTTTCTTTTCTAAATTTAAACCTATAATAATTCCAAAAGAATAACCTAAAGCATAAGCTACAGCTTTTAAAGGTGTACTTTTAATATCCGTTAAAACTAAAACAGATATTACAACCCAAAGTGCAATTTCAAAAAAAGTAATTACGGAACCAATTTTAGAAAACCCTCTATTTACTAGGCGTATTCTTACTGTACTCATTGTTGTGTTAATAAGTTTTAAAACGAAAATAAGAACTAAGAGCCCAATAAATTCTAAGGTTGTCACTTAAATAATCTTCTCCTTGGATTAATTGTTCCACCTGATAGTTTAGTAATATCACTTTCCCCAATAACTACATTTGGATCAATCTTGAAGATATCTTCTTTAAGTTTATCAACACCTTTACGGTTAGCATAAACGATTAAAATAGATTTTGCACCTTTATAACCTTCCGCGTTTACTGTTGTTACACCAATTCTTTGTTCTCTTAATAGTGCCGCAACGGCATTACTTTCATCTGTAGGCAAGATGATTTGTAACATCACCTTTCCAAAAGCTAGCTTTTTCTCAATAATAGAACCTAAATAAACACCAACAGAATATGCTAGTGAATACACAATTCCTTTAATTGGATATTTCATTACGTTATCTAAAACAGATCCCGCTACAAACACCCATAAAATCAACTCAAAAAACGCTAAAACAGACGCAGGTACTTTAAACCCACGATTTACTAAAATCAACCTTACGGTCATAACTGTAATCTCTAATACCTTTAATAAAAAGATAATTAACAATTCATACCAAGGCACATTAAAAAAATCTGCAATACTTAATATCATTCTTTCTTCCCTTTCTTTCTTTTCCCAATTAAACTAATTGCAATACTTAAAACGATTAAGCCACCAAAACCAACTAAAACCCAAATATAGTTAGCTTTAACCCAATCTAATATATCATTAAATGTTCTAACTTCTAAAATTTCAATTGTAGCTACAATTGTTTCTTCATCTAAAGAATTTGTAGCTTGAAATGTCATTGTTAGGGTTTGCTTACCATCTTGAATTTCACTCAATTCAACATACGTTACTCGAACCCCTTCATCTACATCAATCTTTTCAATAACATTATCACTTTTAAATACCGATCCAACCCAAACATTTTCACTCTTTTTATTCATTCCTTGAATGGAATAAACAACTTTCTGTACTAAAGGCTTTAATGTAACATCGTCAGTAATTTGACTATCATCAGTTAATAACTCACCATTAACTTCCCAGCCCATAATTAAATAACCTGGCTCTTTAGGAATCGTATTTAATAGCGTTGTACTATATAAATCACCGACACTAGTAAACTCATATTCTAAAGGATTACCACTTCCATCCTCAAATTTTACCTCTAACTTTTTATAAACTGGGCGAGCATGAACTGTATATTCTATTGGGAGATAATCCCAATTTAAAAACTTATACCCACTTACAAAAGGAGCCTCATATGGCGGAATTGGTGAATCTATATTGTATGGTATAGATATCAAAATATTATCATCTTTATCATAATAAATAACTGTATTACGTGTAGGTGCCAAAATATTAAACGAAAAATTAATAGTTACCGTTTCATATCCACTACCTAAAGCACCCCTAGCTCTAACAGTATAACTACCAATAGCACTTGGAATTTCACTTAAAAGATGATTATCACTATCAAAATAAGTTATCGATAACTCAGCAGCCGGATTATCTAAAATATACAACTCTTCGTAACCTCTAATCGGATTGTCACTATAAATATAATTTTCTTCAGTTACTAAATGAAATTCATTTAATAAGCCCTCATCAAACGCTACATTTGATAAAGGTACAGGCAAATATGCTTCATCATCTATCACGTGCTCAGATGAAGGTGCAGCTAAAAAATAATCATAGTCTACGTAATCTTCACCTAAATGAGAACCCGTTGGATCTCCCCAAGTAACGTCAGTAAAATACCATTTACCAGCAAGAAAAGCGTGACTCCAAGCGTGTGCCTCCCAGCCACTAGACCCATAACCTTGCCCTACAGAAGTAATTACTGGTAAGTTAGCATAATTTGCTAGCATTTGAAAAGCTTCAGCGTAAGCCTCACAAACAGGCTCATATAAAGAACCATCTTTTCCAAAATCTGATTTTATTAAAGCTCCACTTGGTGTATGTGCAAACTCGCTAGTAAAATCAGTATCATATTCGTTATTTTGAATTAACCACGTATATAGATATCTTAATTTTCGATAATCATTTTGAAGTAAATCTATTTCTTGTTTTAGATAAGCTCTGCGAGCTAAAATATGATTTGCATCTTCATTAACTAGTGTTTGATTAAAGTTACCGCCTTCACCACCAATCAAATAGCCATCTTCAACTAAAGGCCTAACATTAACGCCGACTAAAGTTGTACCTAAATACGACCTTCCTTTATGAGCACCATTACTTAACCAAAAATACTCTGGGTGATCTAAGTTAAAAGCCTCCCAAGCATCAAAGGCAACATCAAATAAAGCTTGTAATTCTGCTTCTGGTCTATCTTCGATAACTACTTGGAAAGGATATCCAGCTCTAATTGCTGGTAGAAAAGCATCATATATTTCTTTACCATTTTCATCTAAAGTATCATAATAGAAATTATTTCCTTGTTCTTGGGTTGTATGCAAAGCATAAATTTTTTGATTATAGTTCATACTTGCATAATCATTGTAAAAATCTCCAAATGTTTTTGCTTCTACTTTGTAGTTTATAAAAAGCAAACCAAAAATAGTAAACAAAAACACAAACAATAGTTTCCTTTTCATATCTTACTCCCACTCAATTGTTCCTGGAGGTTTAGAAGAGATATCGTAGACAACTCTACTACACTTTGTTTCTAAAACAATTCTCTCTACAATTTTATTTAAAATAGCATAAGGTATCGGATAAGCTTCAGTTTTTTGCGCATCAGTGCTTACAACACTTCTTAAAGCAATGACATAATTATAGTTTCTTTTACCATCAGCTACCCCTGTAGATTTAGTATCTAAAACAACCGTAAAATATTGCCAAATAACTTTATCAAGTTTTGCTTTCTTTATTTCTTCTCTAAAAATAGCATCGCTTATTTTAGCCATCTTAAGTTTTTCTTCTGTAATTTCTCCCATAACCCTTACTCCTAAACCAGGACCAGGAAATGGTTGTCTTAATAAAAGTTCATTATCTAAACCCATTCTTTTGCCTAAAGCTCTAACTTCATCTTTATATAATTCTCTAACTGGTTCAATTAACTTAAAGCCTAATTCTTCAGGTAATCCCCCAACATTATGATGTGATTTAATTAACTTATCTCCTTTAGATTCTAAAACATCGGTGTAGATCGTTCCTTGAGCTAAATATTGATATTCTTTACCTAAACTTTTAGCTTTAGCTTTAAAACAATCAATAAATACTTTGCCAATAATCTTTCTTTTCTCTTCAGGATTAGTGACTCCTTTTAGACTATCTAAAAATGTTTTTGAGGCATCTAAGTAATCTACTTTAATTCCATACTTTTCAAAACGTTCTAAAACTAATTTTTCTTCATTAAGGCGAAGTAACCCATTATTAATAAATAAACATGTTAGTTGATCTTTAATTGCAAGATGTAAAATCTTAGCAACAACTGTTGAATCAACTCCACCAGAAATACCTAAAAGTACTTTTTTGTCACCAACTTCAGCTCTAATTTCTTGAATTTGTTTTTCTAAATATTGATTTAAACTCATGTTTGGATTTGACTTCATAAAACACCTCATTCTTTATTATAACACAATTAAAGTTAGAAATAAATAAAAAAGAGTTAACATCTAATTGAAAATGCTAACTCTTAAAATCTTTATTCTTTTGGTTCTTTTTGTTCCTCTTTAGCTTCAGGCTTTTCTTCAATAACTTTTGCTTCTGCTTCAATTACCTCGCCTGATGCATCTTGAGGTAGAGCCTCTTCTTTTTGTTTCTTTTCTTTATTATCTTTCTTAACAATATGGACGATTAAATAAATTGATACACCAATAACAACAATTGCAATTAAGCCAATTGGTGATCCAACTACTCTTAAGACCCCTCCTAATTTAGGTATCCTTCCTGAGTATATCCCCACAAATTTATCTTTAGTAATTCTCCAGTAGTCCATTGATGCTTCGGGATCAGCAGGACGTGTTCTAAAACATTTATCTCCTCTTTCATTTACAGTCCATTCAGCCATATAGTGAACAACTACATTGTCATTTGGATCTACAAAAGCTACAATATCGCCTTCTTTTAAATCATCAAAATCATAAGCAGTAATAAATACAAAATCATTTGGAACTAATTTTGGTTCCATACTATCAGTTAAAATTACATAACCTTTAAACCCCATATATCTTGCTGTTAAATTAGGAGAAACTAAATTAAACACAAAATAAAAAATTAAATAGGCTAATAGAATTAATGTTGCTACATAACCAATCCAGCCAAAAACAACCTTAACTTTTTCTTTTTTAGTCTTTTCTACATTAGTTGTTTCAACTACTTTTTCTGTATCCATAACAAACCTCATTCACGTATATATTATTCCATAAGTAAACTAATTTGTCAATGAAAAATAAAACCTAATCAAATTTGAAACTTCAGGACATTTTTTATGATTTATATTTTAGATAAAGCATGAACAATTGCTGCCATACTCCAAGTATCCAATTTACAATATTCTTCTAGATTATGTCTTGTTTTTGCTAGATCTTCTTCGTTAGCTGTTTTAAAAGAATAATAAGCAGCTTGAGCCATCATTCCGTGTTGAACTTCTAAATCTTGATACGATAACTCAGAAACAAAAACTGGTAAAACTTTTTTAATACTAAAGCTTCCTTTTAATTTGGTGTCATAAAAGAATATCTTCCCTTTACCACCATTAGCTGGCTCTACAAAAACATCTAATAAATCTACAATGTGATCTTTTATCTTTAATAATTGTTCTCTATATTGAGGATATAATTCAGCTAGTTCTTTAATTCTTAGTTTCTCATAGTTTTGATTATAAGTTAAAACAGTACCACCATTTGTAAGATCAATCTTTTCTACTAGTGCCTTAGCACATTCTTCTCGGTGATCTTCAAAATCAGAAACTAAAAATGAATAATGGCAATCATTAATATCTTTTAAAGCATTCTTAGCTTTTTCTGTATGTAAAGAAAATTGAAAAACAGATTGATCATATGGCTTTTCCCCTTGAAAACGTGGAAGTGGCGATTGAAAACCTTCAAAATCTAAATGATAGATTGGATAAACTAGCTTATCTAGCCAAGATCTTATTGCTTCTTTATCAATATATTGTTTACCAGAAACAAAAACTTGCTTTTGTATTTGATTGATTGGTGATAGTTCGCTATCATCATACATATCCATTGTTGTTTTACCAGCTAAAATATCACCAAATTTATGATGTGCTGTGCGATAAAAATATAAAGCAGATCCTGGACTTTTTAATAATTCATCAAAACAAACCGGGCAAAAAAGACAAGCAATTTTTTGATCTTTCCGTCTACATTTAACTCCAACTTCTGGTTCAATAAAGAAATCATTTTGAATAGTTATTTGAATATTTTCGATATCTTTTTCAATTAAAGATATAAACTCTTGATAAAATTTACTCATATCTAATAAAACAACTATTTCACCGCCATCAGACCTTGGATAAGGATCATCTAAAGTTACTTTGTTTAAGTCTAAAACATACTCATTATTTAAAAGAGCCATATAAAATGTGATCTTCTTTTTGTGAGGATTGTTTTTTGTAGCAAGAAAATAAGTGTATAATCCATCATAAATATATCTCCCGATTGTTTTATGTCCTGGATTAAAAACTTGATTGTTAAGAAATTTAAGATACTCTTTTTCGGCTTTTTTACCATCCGTTTCACTTATATCTAATAATGTTAAAAAACTTTTATCTTTCTTGAAATATTTATCTTGATCTACAAAATCTTTAGATGATTTAGCTTTTGCTTCTAAAATGATAATCTCATCTTTTGTTTCTTGATAACCATCAACTTTTGTATAAAAGATATTTCCGTGTTGATCAATATATTTAAGTTTCTTTTGTTTATCTAAACTGCCAGATAAAAATTCTGTTTTTAAAAGCTTGTTAGCATATTTGATTAATATTGCTTCTGTTTCTTGAAACTGCTCTTGTTCCCATTCTTCAATTGGTTTTTCTAGTTTATCGGAAAAATCATCTTTATCAATCATTAAGCCTAAATACTCTTTTAAATCAGAAAAGCTTGCATTAGAAAAACTAACTTTTTTTCTTTCTTCATAAAGTTTATTTAAACCATAATATGACTTACAACGAATTAATTCTTTAAACAGCGTCTTACTTATCTTCACTATTTCACCTCTTTTACATATTGTATCATAAAAAAAGGGCAAAATGCCCTTTTTAATATATTTTATTTTTTACCTTTTTTAAGACTAAATGTAAAACTGAATCGATTATCAAAACAAGTACAATTAAAATAATTGTCCAAGCAAAAACTCCTTTAGTTTCTAAATAAGTATTTTGAATACCTATTTGATAACCAATCGTTCCTTTAGTTTGTGCAATCATTTGTGCCATAACGATAACTTTAAATCCCAAACCAAAAGATTGAAGTAGTGATACTAAAATCTTCGGTATTGATAACGGATAATAGATATCTTTCACAACCAAATAATTTAAATTACTAATCGTCTTTACATCATCTACTATATATTTATCAATAGAATCAATACTACTATAGATACCTTCATAAAGAATCGGGAAGATTACTAAAAAGGTAATAATGTAGGGAGTAAATGTTTGCCCCACCATTAATAAAAACAAAATAATTACCGCTACAACAGGAATGCTTTTTAATAAAGTAACAATAGGACTAAAGAAATATTTAAACCCTTCAAACTTCAAAGCAAGGATTGCAAAGATTAAAGCTAAAATCAAAGTCAAAAAAGTTACTAATAAGATATCTAAAAACGTCCTAAGAATAATTAAATATGTTTCTCCTTTAGTAAATAACTCACCAATTGTTTTTAAAACCAAACTAATTTTTGGTAAGACAATTTCACTATTTACAATAATACTACCTATAAACCAAACTAAAATTACAAACAATATCCCTAAAGAATAATATAAATATTTTCTGTTTGTTTTAGTCATAGGAATTATAGAAAGATTGATCTGGTAATTTACCACCAACTAAAGCTGGATCTTCAGTTAAAAGCAAATTAAAGAACTTTTCGATATCTTCTTTAATATCATTTGCTTTTTCAAACTGAATATTGCTTAGTGGAATTGAACTAGCAATTAAATCCTCTTTCATATTTTCTAAAAATTCATTTTTTAAATAAATAAAGTTTGCATATCCTTTAGGGTCTTTATTTAAATTAGTAATATTATTCTCTACGGCAGTAACAAATTTCTCTATTTTCTTCTTATTTTCGCTTTCTTGGTTTACAAAAATAGCAGCTTGAGGGATTAAATCTAAATCTGTTTTGTCAGTTAAAACATCTGCAATTGATAAATATTTTAATCCCGTAACTTTTTTCTTTAAATTAGATAGTACTGGTTCAGATGTTAACAAATATTGATAATCTCCATTTAAGAAAAAAGCAACACCATCATTAACTGCATTGTAATAAGTGATTTCTGGAGTTACATTTTGATTTGCAAGTGCATATCTTAAAGTAATTCCTGGAATACTAGCTTCCCCAAAAGCAGCTAAAGTTTTTCCCTCTAAATCTTTTAATGAAGTTAGTGGTTCATCAATACTGACAATAAAAGTATTTAAAAAACTAATAACGGAATCTAGTTTATAACTAGAATTACCAGCATTATATAGTTTTGCCCCTAAGTTAATGGGAGCAATAACAACATCTGCTTCTTTAGTAGTTATAGCTGTTACTAGTAATTGAGGTCCTGTTACATTGTTATATTCGATATCTTCATTTAAAGTACCAGCAATACTAATTAAAGGAATTCCGTTAGGAACAGTTACTTTTAGTTTAGGAGAATCTTTACATCCAGTTAGGAGAAAGAAACTAAACAAAAGTAAAAACAAACTAACTATTCTTTTCACTATTTCTTACCAAAAACTTCCTTTTTCGAATATGTAGTATGTAACAATTTATGAGCTAAATGACTACCTGGTTTTTCTAAATAATTTTGATATAAAGAAACAACATTTGGATTTTCGTGGCTTCTTCTAATCTTGTTTTCAGCATCAATTGTATATAAAGCTTTTGCTCTTAGCTGACAAACATCAATAGTCTCACGATCTCTAGAGCTAACAATTGGTTGTCCGCCACCATTAATACAGCCACCTTCACAACCCATGAATTCAATAAAGATATATTTGTTTGGATTTTCTTTAATTCTTCTAAACATTTCTGGGAAATTTTTAGCACCATGAACTACCGCAATTTTATAGGTTTTTCCATTAAGAACTAAATCAGCTTCTTTAATTGCATCTTTCCCCCTAACTTCAGTAAAATCAATAGTGTGTTCGTCTTCTTTATCTAAAAAAACTTTAACTGTTCTTAAGGCAGCTTCCATAACACCACCAGTTGTTCCAAAGATTGCTCCTGCTCCTGTATATGTAGCTAAAGGAGATTCTGGTTTATAATCTTTTAGATTATTAAAGTTAAGACCAAAACGTTTAATTATACGAGCAAGTTCACGAGTTGTTAGAACAGCATCAACATCCCTAACACCTTCATCTTTCATTTCTTCACGGTCTGCTTCATCTTTCTTAGCAATACAAGGCATAAAAGAGACAACTTTTATTTTCTCTTTTGGAACATTAATCATATCAGCATAAATATGTTTAATTAAAGCTCCTTGAATTTGTTGGGGAGATTTTGTACTTGAAACGTTTGGTAAATATTCTGGATAATATCTTTCAATATAACGAATCCAACCTGGAGAACAAGATGTAAACATCGGCAAATGTGCCTCTTTTCCTTGAAGATGAGCTTGTATTCTTTCAATTAGCTCTGTCCCTTCTTCCATAATCGTAACATCAGCGGCAAAGTTAACATCAGTAATATCATCAAAACCAATTTTCTTTAAAGCACGATAAATCTTACCTTCCACATTAGTTCCAATTGGATTACCGAATTCTTCTCCTAATGCAGCTCTAACAGCTGGAGCAATTTGAGCAATTACATAATAATCATCATTGTTTAAATAATCAATTACTAAATCTTCATCACTTGTTGCTGATAAGGCACCAACTGGACATGCTTGAATACATTTTCCACAGTATATACAACCAGCATCATCAATGAAGTCATTGTTTGCAGGGGCTACATAAGTATCAAAACCTCTTTGGTTAAAATCCAAAATTCCTAAACCAGTATAATAATTACAAGCAGAAACACATCTTCCACATAAAACACATTTAGATGTATCTATTGTTAGAGATTTAGAAATATTACGATAATGAGTTTTTTTAGAGAATGTTGGGTTTTCTCCCATTGTATTAGGAACATTATATCTTCTTAAAAGTTCCAATAATTCACAATTGTCTTCTCTATGACAAACCCAACACTCAAAATGATGGTTTGCAGCAAGAAGTTTCAAGTTATTTCTAACAGTATCGTTAACTCTTTTTGTATGGGTATGAACCTTCATCCCATCCCATACTTTAACAGTACAAGAATTCTTTAAAGTATTTAAACCTTCAATTTCCACAACACAAAGTCTACAAGCAGAAGTTTCACTAATGTCTTTTAAAAAGCATAGACGAGGAATATAAATATCAGCATCATTAGCAGCATCTAAAATCGTATAACTGCTAGGTACTTCCATTTCTTGATTATCAATCCATATTTTTACAGTACTCATATTTAAATCACTCCTATACACTAATAATTGCATTTACTGGACAAGCAGGTTTACATGTTCCGCAAGCAACGCAAATATTTAAATCAATAATGTGTCTTTGTTTAACATGACCAGAAATAGCATTTACTGGACAGTTACGTAAGCACTTACCACAACCAATACAGTGATCAGTAATTACTAACTTAGCAATATCTCTACATACACCAGCTGGACATCTTTTATTAACAACATGTTCTAAATATTCATCATAAAACTTATCTAATGTAGATAAAACAGGATTTGGTGCTGATTGACCTAAAGCACATAAAGATGTATCTTTAATCATCAAAGCTAACTCCCTTAAATCTTCCAAGTCTTGCATTGTTCCTTTACCAGCTGTAATTTTATTTAAAATTTCTAACATTCTTAGATTACCATCACGGCAAGGTGTACATTTCCCACAAGACTCTTCTACAGTAAACTCTAAATAGAACTTAGCAATATCAACCATACAATTGTCTTCATCCATAACAATCATACCACCACTACCCATCATTGATCCCTTAGCAATTAAGTTATCATAATCAATTGGTGTGTCTAATTCTGCCTCAGTTAAAATACCCCCTGATGGTCCTCCTGTTTGGACAGCTTTAAATCTTTTGTTGTTTGGAAGTCCTCCACCTATATCATAAATAACTTCTCTTAAAGTAGTTCCCATTGGAACTTCTAAAAGACCAGTATTTTTAATCTTACCACCTAAAGCAAATACTTTAGTTCCAGCTGCCTTTTCTGTCCCAATAGATTTAAACCAATCTGCCCCTTTTAAAATAATTTGGGCAACATTAGCAAAAGTTTCAACATTATTTATTACTGTTGGTCTTCCCCATAAGCCCGAAGAAGCAGGATAAGGTGGTTTATTACGAGGCATTCCTCTTTCACCTTCAATTGAAGCAATCAAAGCAGTCTCTTCTCCACAAACAAAAGCACCAGCTCCAAGTCTAATTTCTAAATCAAAATTGAAATTGCTTCCTAAAATATTTTCACCTAAAAATCCATACTCATAAGCATTTTTAATTGCATGTTGCAATCTTTCAACAGCAAGTGGATATTCAGCTCTAATATAAACATAACCTTGAGATGCACTAATTGCATATCCACAAATAATCATTGCCTCAATAACAGCATGAGGATCTCCTTCTAAAACAGCTCGATCCATAAAAGCACCTGGATCACCTTCATCAGCATTACAAATAACGAAGCTTTGTCCACCTTTATTAGCAGCAGTAAATTTCCATTTTAAACCAGTAGGAAAGCCTCCTCCACCGCGACCACGAAGACCAGATTTAGTTACAACATCAATAACTTCTTCTGGAGTCATTTCAAAAAGAACTTTCTCTAAAGCTTTGTAACCATCTAAACCAATATATTGATCTATTTTTGTTGGGTTGATAATCCCACAATTCTTTAAAGCAATACGATATTGATATTTTGGTGCTTCATATTTATTACCATCTTCATCAATAAGTAGTTTATAATTATCAATTAGGTAACGATATATTATTTCACCTTGCTCTAAATGCTTATTTACAATCTCTTTTGCTTTTCTTTCGTTAACTGAACAATAAGTATAACGATTATTATCCTTATCATACACCTCTACAATTGGCTCTAAAGCACATTCACCAATACAACCAACAGAAGTTAAAGTAATGTTTTGTAAGTTTCTTTCTTTGATTTCTTTTTCGATTGCATCATAAGTCAAATCGGCGTTAGCTGCAAGACCACAAGATGCCATCCCTACAACAACACGATATTTAGTATCATCTAAAAGTTTAATTTGTTTTAAATTTTCTTCTCTAATTTTATTTAAATCTTGTCTAGTTTTCATGTGTTCCTGTCTCCCAATCTATAATTCTTCTTAATTCTTTAGCAGCACTTTGAACAGTTGCATGACCGTAAACTTTACCATCAATTGTAAATACTGGAGCTAAACCACATGCACCAACACATCTTGTAGCTTCAACTGAAAAAAGTTCATCTTTTGTTGTCTCACCAACTTTAATTTGCAAAGTATTACAAATTTCATCTAAAACTGCTTGGCTTCCTTTTACATAACAAGCAGTTCCTAAACATACTCCGATAACATGTTTACCTTTAGGCTCCAAAGAAAAACGAGAATAAAATGTAACTACTCCGTTAATTTTTGAAACACTAATTTTTAACTCTTCGGAAATAATCTTTTGAACTTCTAAAGGAATACAACCAAAAATCTCTTGTGCATCATGTAAGCTAGGCATCAAAGGCCCTGACTTTTGTTTATGCTCTCGAATCTTTTTTCTTAACAATAATTCTTTTTCTTTTGTGATTACTATCTTCCCCATCGTAAATTTCTCCTTTTATCTTATCATATTATATCTAAACACAAATGAAAACTCAATGTGTTTTTGTTTTCATAAATAAAAAAAGCCCTTTCATAAGAAAGGGTTTTGTATTTATTTCGTTTTATGGTCTAATAAAAGTTAATGCATCTACAAACGAACTATATTCAAACGTTCTTGTTTCGCCTTCATAAGTTACTTTAACTTCATAAGAGACAATTGAGTCTACTCCTGGGTGATTAATAATTTCACCATAATCATTCATAATATTTGGCGTTAATGATTTAAATTCAAAAGCAATATCTTTATTACTAAAGTTTCTTAAAGCAAACAATTCTAAATAAATTATATGCATTAATTCACCCCAGCGACCAGAATTACGAATATCTTGAGGACATTGTTTACCTGAAAAGTCATTGTGTTGCATAACATCGTTTAAACCTAAATTATACTTGTGTAATAGCCAAGCAACAAGCTTACCTAAGTTACGCATTGTTCGGTTAAAGTTTCCGCCTTCATTAACGCAAGTTTCGATACCAACAGATGCTATATTACCACCATAGTTAGCAATTTGGCGATAATCAGAATTGTAATAGGTTGTTGGAATATGATATTCACCATTGATGATATTAACTCTAATGCCACGAGAAACAAAATAAGTTCTATCTAAAATTTGTCCATCGTTTGTTGGGGCAACAACAGTTGTTTTAACTCCATCTAAAGTATAATATCCATCACTTGAGATATCTACATAAGGTGAATAATTACCATTAAACATTACTCCAGTAGGATAATCGACTAAAGTTCTACCAGTTCCATCACCTGCATGCCAACCTACTTCATGAAGTGGCAAGCTTTGCCAAACCTCATGATCATCAACACTAAAATGCCAACCAACTACTCTACTAGTATTGGTGTGTTGAATGCTATTTAATAGTGCCGCATTATGGTGTGAATCATTCATTCCTGTATTGTGAACAGTAATATATCTCGTTTCTTTTCTTGGAGTATTACTTCTTGTGTTAGTAACACTTGCATCTACAATATCAACTTTAATTGTTGATTCAAAATCAATATGATTATAGAAAGGTAAATACCCATAGTTATAATCAATTTTTGTTGAATTACCATATGTTTGGAATGATTGGTTTTTAATATTCTTTAAATTAATTTGGCTTAAGAAGTGTTCAATTGCATCCCAGCCTTCAGGAGCATCTGCTCCTTTTAAATATAAGCGATAAGCAATAGTATGTGATGCTGTTTTATCCTTACTAGATACTTTCATTGATAAAACAACTGGCGTTCCTTTGCTACCTACAGGACCTGTATAAGTTCCATCATCAGATAAAAACGACGGAGAGTCACTTGACCATGTTAAATCTACATTAAATTCTTCATCTTCGCTTGGTAAAATTATATCTTTAGCTAAAACACCATTATCTAAAAATTGTTCAATATATCTTAAATATACTTCTTCCATTGCTCTTGCTTTTTCTAAAAATGTTTTTGCCATAACTGGGAAAATCATCTCCATTTCTACTGCTTCTTCGTCAGGATATTTAATTACTAAAACTAAAGTAATAAATTGTTCCTTATTTGGTTTTTCGATTAATCTTAATTGATTATCCATAATTTCTGGATTTAAAGATCTAATTTCATAAGTAACTGTTGGATTATATCGATCTTCATAACTAATATAATCATAACTGTTCCCTATTGGCGCTTTAATTTGACTATAAATAAAGTCATATGCTTCTGAATATTTATTTGGTACTAAAGTAACATTAATTTCTTTAGTATATTCTACTTCATCTAAAGTATAATGAACTGTTAAAACTAAATCATGATAATCATCATCTGGCATAAAGAACATAAACTCTGGATCAAAATACATATTATCAGATGAATCATAAGTAAATCTAACTGTTCCGTTTAAATACTGTTGCGGAAGTTCAAATCCCATTGATACTTTATCAGGAAAAACAGCTTCTAGATATCTTTCTACTGCTAATTTTTCTTCTTCTTGGTTAATAATTTCTTGTGCTTGTGCTGATAATGCTAGGTAAGTTGCTTTTATATCAGGATTAATTTTAGCTTTTAAAGCATTTGGTATAGCATTATACATAGTATCTAAAATAGCAATTTGTTCTAAATTTAACTCACCACTGAAACGATTAACTGCTTTTTCAAACTCTAAAACAATAGCACGCATTCCAAGCTTATCTTGAGCTGCATTAATTTGATTTTGAATTTTATTTGCTACATCTGGATTTAAATTACTAATCTTTTCGCTTAGTCCTTGAAGATCTTCTAATGTTGCAGTATCAAAATCGATATCTAATTCAACTAAAAACTTTAAACTTTCAAGTGTAATTTGGGCATCTAGTAAAAGACTAATGTTTCCAACTTGTTTTTTCTCTTCTTCGCTTAAAGCTCCATATTGTTCTAAAGCATTATTAATTAAAGTTTCATCTTCCATTGTAACTTCGCCAATAGTTTCAATTAAATCTTCAACAGCTTTAGCTTTACTTTCTTTTAGTTTTTCTCTTGCTTCATAACTACAGCCAACTAAGACTATAAGTAAGAAGAAAACAAATACAAACTTCAATACCTTTTTCATACTTCCACCTCTAATAACCTTTTGATTTTTGTTTGATATTTATATGTTTTAGTTTCTCCTTGATAAGTAGCTTTTACTTCATAACTAACTACCTTATCTCTTAATGGAATTCTAATTACATTTCCTTCATTATCTAAATATTTAGGTTCTAAACTAATAAACTCTAACTCTACATCTTTTAACTTCGTGTTTTTATAATATTCTAAATTAACAAGTTCAATAAACTCACCCCAGCGGTTAGCTGTCCTAATTGTTTCAGGACAATTCTTTCCTGAAAAATCGTTGTGTTGTTTCACATCATTAACAGATAAATCATACTTAATTAAAAGCTGCACTGTTAACTTAGCAACATTTCTCATTGCTTTATTAAAGTTTATACCTTTGTAAACACAAGTTTCAATACCAATCCCTGTATAGTTACCACCACCTAAATGAAATCCTTTCTCATTTAACCAGTTTTCTGGATATGAAGTTCTCCCATCACCTGCGTGCCAAGCAACTTCTTCTATTGGTAACTCTTGATATGCTTCTATATCGTCAACACTATAATGCCAAGATGCTTGTCTTGTAGTTGTGTGCAAGTATTGATCTAAGCCTTTAGCTGTCATCAAAGGTGAAGCTAAACCAGTATCATGAATAACGATATATTTTGTCTTTTCTCTTACTAAACCAGGCCTATTTAAAGTATTTTCTTTTGGAAGAAAATGTTGAGTTATTTGTAAGTCTTTACTTATATAAAAGGGTAAATAACCTTTATTATAAGATTTTACTTTCTTATATTCATCTTCAAAACCATAAAGGTAAAAAGGATAATTAATTATTTCATCTTTATGAATTTTATTTAAAAAAGTTTCTACTTTTTCAAAAATGTCCATATTCCACCTCTTAATATATTATATCACAAATCAAGATACATAACAAATAAAAAAAGCCTTTTTTAAAGGCTCTTTTAATATATTTTCTTAAAAACTAAGTGCTTCTAAAATTGTACGGTAAGTAAACTCTTTAGTAACACCTTGATATGTTGCTTTAACTTTATAATTAACAGTTGTTTGAGCTCCTGGATGATGCATAACAACTCCTGTTTTTGTTTCAAAATAACTATCAACTTCATAAACAAAAGTAACATCACTTAAGTATTTACGGCCAAACCACTCAATCTTAACTTGTTCCATAAAGTCATTCCAATAACCTTGTGCTCTAATTGCATGAGGACAATCTTTTCCTGAAAAACGATGATGTTGTGAAACTCTATCAACTGGTAAATTATGTCTAATTAAAATCTCTGCACATAAAGCAGCTATATAACGCATTGTTCTTGTATAGTTACTTCCATCATTAGCGCAAGTTTCCATACTAACAGAGTTTCTATTTCCGCCTTTATTACAAATATAACCTCTAACTCCTAATGGGTTATTAAATTGTGTACACCACCAATAATCAGCCATCATATAGTTGCCGTTTTCACCTAACTCTACAAGTAAGCCATTTTCATTGATTACCCTGTTATCTGCAATAGCATTGCTTGGGATCATTAAGTTAGTCTTTTCGCCATTCAAATAGAAGTAGCGATCTTCACCAATCGTAACTTTTGGATTTAGACGTCCTTTATGAGCTACACCAGTATCAAGTAAACTAAATAAATTACCACCATCACCTGCTTGCCAAGTAGTCATACCTTCTTGCATGTGATAATAAATAACTGGTTCTTTAGTACCGTTTACTGTTTTTTCTCCTACTGTATAATTCCAAGAAACTTTTGCGGGTGTGTGAATATATCTATCAATTGAAGGAGCATCATCAGCAGCACCATAACTTCCTGTATCATGAACAACTACCCATTCAATAGATGTAGCTGGTCCATTAGTTTTCTTTGCATTCTCTCCTGTAAGCATAGATTCTACAATCGGTAATTCATAATTAGTAAAGAACGGTAAATAACCATAATCTTTATGATATTGAGCACTGTAATTATCATGATACTTGTATGTTCTATTTGAAACATATGGGCGATTAATATAGTTTAAAAACTTTTCAACCATTCCCCATTTATCATATTCTGAATCCATTCCTAAAACAAGTGCTGATATATCAATAGAACCTTCATAGTTTTCTCTTCTAGATACTGCTTTTACATTAATAATAATTTGTGAATCAAAAACTGGTTTACTAAGTAATTTTCCTTCTGGACTTAAAACTGTATTATCACTTGCTGTCCATGTAAATGTTAGTTTACCATAAACTGGATTTCTTTGATAAAAGTTTTGATCTTCTTCAATGATATAATTTTCTGAATAATAATCAGCAATTCTAGCAAACGCAACTGCTGCTTGTTCTTCAGCTGACATATTTTGAAGTTCGTCAAACAAAGCTAATTCTTCTTCTTTTTGAACTAAACGCGGTAACTTAGTAACTAATTCTTTTTGAGCTTCAGTTAATTGTTCGTATTTCTTACGTGCATTTTCAATAGCTTCTTTATCACTTTTACTAACTACATCTGGTAGATTACTAATTAAGTCATCTACAACTCTTGCTGCTTGTCTATTTTCTAAGTCTTTTAAACTTAAATAATCTAAATACTTTTCTTCAAAAGTTTCTTTTCCTTCTATTTTAGCTAAAACTTCACTACTAGCATTATCAATAGTTTCCCTTAATTCTAAATATAATTTCTCATCAGCTAAAGTAACTGGTGTCTTAAGTAATGCTATTTTAGTATTGATATCATCAATTGCTTTTAATTGTAAGTATTCTTGATACTTAGTATTAAATTGTTCTAAAAGTTCAATACCTTCTTTATCTTCTTCACTCAATGTTGCTAAATCAGCAACAATTGCATTATAGCGATCCCCATCTTCTAGATTTGTTGGAGATGCTAAAGCAGCAATTTTTTGATTAATATTATTTAATATTTCTGTTTTATTATTAAATTGTTCTTTTAATACTTCGTATTGGCTATACATGTTATTAAACTTCAAAAAGTTTTTAACACGCTCTAAAGCCACCTCGCTCGTTTCTGTTATTAATTCCTTAATTTCAAGATAAAGCGACTCATCAGCTAAAGTTACAGGTTCTGTCAACTCTGAAATTTTCGAGTCTATCATATCTGCTCTAGCTATTGCTTCCAATTCCTGAATCTTTGCTCTTGCAGCGTTAAGCTTTTGGTAGTTACTTACTTTAGCTTTTGCTGATTCAGTTAGGGCATTATACTGAGAAAAAGCCGCTTCAACATTTTCTTTGTCTGCAAGAACTAAATCTTCAGTATTCGGTAGATTCTGAATTGTTTGAATTACCTTTTCGTAATCTTCGCTTTTCTGATCAGGTTTAAATTGACAACCAGAAAAAACAAAAATACCAAAAAGAAAAATCAAGACAATACCTATCTTCTTCCACATTTTATTTCCTCCTATAACTCTTATAACAAAGATATTATACACTATTTTTCTTGTGGTGTCAATATCAAGAAAGCCCATAAAGGGGTAGATATAACTTAAAACAGCGATATTTGATATCTATTTATATAAAAATAAAACGAAGACCAAAGTCTCCGTTAAATATGAGATGGTGGTTGAGGACGGAATTGAACCGCCGACACAAGGATTTTCAGTCCTTTGCTCTACCTACTGAGCTACTCAACCAGTAAATAAAAATGGCGGTCCCGACGGGACTTGAACCCGCGATCTCCAGT
>DUOW01000034.1 GCA_012838635.1 Acholeplasma sp. | reverse complement strand
GAACATGTTTATATCTTGTGTTATAAGGGTGAAGATACAATTACAGCTCGTGAGCATGAAGTTGAATATGCCAAGATTGATGGAGCAAAATTTGAGTTTTATAAAACCGCAGTTGAGTTTGTAGATGAGGGTGTAATTTTAGCTGATTCTGAAATTACTGTTGATGAAAATAATAGAACAGTAGTTAGACCAATTGAAGGAACAGAAAAGTTATTTGCCTGTGATTCAGTAATTATTGCTATTAGTCAAGGACCAAGAGCAGTAATTGTTAACTCTACAAAAGGAATTGATGTTACAAATAAGGGTTTAGTAGAAACTGATGAAGTTGGAAAAACCACAAGAAAAGGTGTTTTTGCTTCTGGTGATGTAGTTACTGGAGCTAAGACAGTTGTAGAGGCGGTAAGGATTTCTAAACTAGTAGCTGATGCAATAGATGATTATATTCAAAGTGAAAATAATTAAGAGATACTTAAAAGTATCTCTTTTTTGTATTTTTATCGGCAAGATATATTAAAAAATAATATAAAATTATTGATATATTGCCGATAGTGTGATATAATATTTATATATAGGAGGTCTTGATATGAAATATTTAAGCGTATCAGAAACTGCAAAAAGATGGGGATTATCTGAGAGAAGTGTGCGAAACTATTGTAAACAAGGTCGTGTTTTAGGTGCATACCTAGATGGTAAAACATGGCTGATTCCAGAAAATGCTATAAAACCTGAAAGAAAAGGAACGAGAATATTTAAGAATACACTTCTTGAAATATTGAAAAAGGAAAAAGAAGCTAAACTTAAAGGTGGTATTTACCATAAAATCCAAATAGAACTTACATATAATTCTAATCATATTGAGGGGAGCACATTAACACACGATCAAACAAGATACATTTATGAAACTAATACTATTGGATTAGAAAAAGAAGTAACTAATGTTGATGATATTTTGGAAACTGTTAATCATTTTAGATGTGTAGATTTGATTATTGATAAAGCCAACTTTAATATAACTGAAAAGTTAATTAAGGAACTTCACCTAATTCTAAAAAGTGGGACTTCTGATAGTAGAAAAAGCCCTTTTGCAATTGGAGATTATAAAAAGGTGCCAAATGAAGTTGGTGGCTTAAAAACAACTAAACCAGAAGATGTTGCAAAAGAGATTAAATCATTGCTTCAATGGTATAATGCTTTAGAAAACAAAACATTAGAAGAAATACTAGAATTTCATTATAGATTTGAGCTAATTCATCCTTTTCAAGATGGAAATGGAAGAGTAGGAAGATTAATAATGTTTAAGGAATGCTTGAAATATAATATTGTTCCATTCATTATTGATGAAAGTTATAAGTTATTTTATTATAGGGGATTAAAAGAATGGAATAAAGAAAGAGGATATTTAATAGATACTTGTCTTTCAGCTCAAGACAAATTTAAAAAATACTTAGATTATTTTAGAATAGATTATAATTAATGAAAATAAAATTTTAATATGATATAATGTTTAACAAGGAGGAAGAATATGATTAAAATAACATATGATAATAAATTTAATACTAAATTAGTTTTAGATTTAGAAGGAAAAGCAAAATCAAAAGAATTAGAGCTTCTTTTAGAAAAGAAATTATTTAGTGCTAAACAAGGAGAAATTTTTGTAAATGTAAATTTAAATAGAGAGGGAACAGTTTATCTTGCTTTGGAGAAAGGTTTAGATGGCTGTCATGATAAGATTAGAACTGCAGGTTTTAACTTAGCAAAAAAACTAGTTCAAGAAAAGGTAAGCAAAATTAATCTAGACTGTAAAGAAGAAGATCCTAAATTGGTTTCTACTTTAATTCAAGGTATTTTATATAGTAATTATAACTTTGATAAATATAAGACTACTAAGCTTGACAAAGAAGAAATTGAAGTTTCTTTACTAAATGCACCTAAAGCATTAAAAGATAAGATCAAAGAACTTGAAGTAGTAATAAACGGAGTAAATATTGCTAGAGATTTTGTAAATACAAGAGCGATTGATTTATATCCTGAAAGTTACGCAAACGAGATTGTAAAACTATTTAAAGGAAGTAAAGTTAAAGTAGAAGTATATGATAAAAAACAAATTGAAGAACTAGGGATGCATGCCTTACTTGCAGTTGGTTCTGGAAGCGATAAAGAGCCTAGATTTGTTGTGATGAAATACTTTGGTAATAGTGAAACTGATAAACATATTACTTTTGTTGGGAAAGGGTTAACTTATGATTCTGGTGGATATGACTTAAAACCTGGTAAAAGTATGTTTGATATGTATGATGATATGGCAGGTTCAGCTGCAGTTGTAGGTGCAATTAAAGCTATTTCTGATATGAAGTTAAAGGCAAATGTTGTAGCAGTTACGGGGTTAGTTGAAAACTTAATTAGCGGTCACGCTTATAAAAATGGTGATATTATTTCTTCAATGAAAGGTTCTACAATTGAAATTGGTAGTACTGATGCTGAAGGAAGACTTACTTTAGCTGATACTATTTACTATGCCGCAACAAAATTAAACTCTACACACATTATTGAACTTTCTACATTAACTGGATCAGTTGGTGTTGCCTTTGGCTCAGATATTGTTGGGGCTATTGCAAATGATGATGATTTTTATAGTAAGGTATTTGAAGCAGGTAAACACGTTGGTGAACTAAACTGGAGATTACCAATAACAGATACACTAAAAGAAGCAGTTAAAGGAGAGTTTGCGGATTTAAGAAATTCAATTCCAGGTGGAGCTGGAGTAATTACAGCTGGTATTTTCTTAGAGCATTTTTCAGAAGGTGTTCCTTTTGTTCACTTAGATATTGCTAGTACAGCTAATGGTGGTGCTAAAAGATATTATGCAGCTGGAGCAACTGGTGTAGGAGTTAGAACTTTATATAAGTTAGTTGCATCTAACTTTTGTAAGTAATATTTTAATATTTGATGGAAAATAAAACTACTTAAACTTAATATAATGTTTTAAGTAGTTTTTATGTAAGAAGGAGAGAGCAATAATGATAGAAACACTAAAAATATTTTTGATTATAGTAATAGTCATACTTTTAATAATCGGAATTTATTTTCTAACTAAATCAAAATCAACTGCTAAATATAGAGATTTTGTCTTAAACTATAGTATTGCATTAAGAGAAATAAAAGCTATTAATAAAGAATATAATTTTTATAATATCCCCAATTGTAATATGAGTAATTCATATGATAATGAGGATAACTATAATAATATTTCACCAAAAGATTATTTAACATACCAACTTGTTTCTTCTAAAGATAAAATTTATGATGCAATGGATAAAACATTTGATAATAATCACCTTTATAATCAATATATAAAAGAAATCGGAAAAAAATGTGTGTTTAATAGGTTTGATACAGATATAACACTGAGAAATAAAGAAGAGCTATTAAGAATTGAAAAAAAGATAGTTTCCCAACATATAAGAAAGGTTGTAACTGATTTTAAAATAACAGTAAACATTTACTTAACAAATTTAACTGGTTTTTGTAGAGATTCCAAATCAGCAACTTTTAATGATGATGAAATTATGGATTTAATGGCTGCTGTAGAACGAAAAAATGGTGATTATTATCTTGATGATGATGTTTGGCAATCTATATGCAGTGTGGAAAGAGGAAAAGTTTCTAATAAAATGAGATTTGAAATTTTTGAAAGAGATGGATATCGTTGTAAGAAATGTGGAAGTAGAGATAATTTAGAAATAGATCATATCATTCCTATCTCTAAAGGTGGTAAATCTACATATGACAACTTGCAAACTTTATGTCATAATTGCAATTATAATAAAGGCTCAGATACGATATATTATTGAGAAAATTTTGACATATTAGTATTAATGTTACATGAATTTGGATGTTTTAAAGTTTAGTGATAAATATAGTTTTAAGCATCCCTTAACAATTTAAAATTAAAAGAGTATAATTGCAAATTGTAAATACTAATATAATTTATTTAAATAAAAGAGATAAAATAATGAAAAAAATTACAATTAGAGGTAGAATTAACCTACCAGCAGAACACATTAGTGCTTATAACAAAGTTAAGCAAGATGGCTATAGAGCAGGAATGAAAAAGTTCCTAGTCGACTTAATAGCAACAAGTAGTTTAGACTTTAGTTACAGTGGTTTAAATATGGTTCTTAGAGACTATAATGATATTAGTGTAGCAGGTGCTTACCTTGCACAGACACTAAGAATTTTCTTATGAAGACTATGGGTGTCACTATTATTTTCACAGGAGTTACACTTTGGATTTATGTAGTTAAGGATACCAAAACTGATATAGAATACTATGCAGTAGACATTACACGTTTTGGTATTTATAGAGGACGAAATAATATAAATCCTCTTAAAAGGATATTTTTACTTCCAAAGAGTACAGACAGTTCAGACTATAGTAATAAGCTTATTCAAAGCATTATTACTAGACTATACAATAATGCTGTAAGAAGAGTACAGCCGGTTGATTATGATGATTTTACTTTTATAGAAGGAGGGGAAGATAATGAGTAAAAACAAAAATAGGTTTTGGATAGCAAGATAGTTAATTCTAGCCTAAAGTGAAAACTATAGCTATCATAACTTCTTACTTGGAAGAAATTTTATAGCTTGTTCCGTATTTAACCACTTATGAATCATCATATCTTATAGGTATTGATATTGTTATTGATGTTGTTTTAATTGAATCTTATTGTAGATGGTATAAAAAACGGCTTACTTTTAATAAGCCATTTTTATTCATTTGCAAATTAAATTGGGCATATATTGACAACGTGCGCAAAAAATGATATAATTTGGGCAGGAGGTAAAAACATGCACAAATTACCGATAAAATTTAATTACGAAGATCCAGAAATTTTAAAAGCGTTAGTTAACGCTAAATACGAACTTGGAAATTTAAATGGCTTAATTAATTTATTGCCTAATCCTAAGATTATTTTGAATGCAATTATCCTAGGGGAAGCAAAAGAGTCAAGCTCTATTGAAAATATTGTAACTACTTTTGATGAGATTTTTAAAGAAATTACTTTAAAAAATCAAGATGCAAATACAAAAGAAGTAGTAAACTATCGCCAAGCTATTTTAAAAGGTTATTCAGATCTTAAAGCAAATGGGTTTATTTCTACAAACATGATTGTAGAAATACATTCAATAATTGAACCTAATGTTGGGGGGATTAGAAAAATACCAGGAACTGTTATCATGAATACAAAAACAAAAGAAGTTCTTCATACTCCCCCGCAATCAGAAAAAGAAATTATAGATTATATGAATAATTTGGAACAGTATATTAACTATCCAGAAATGCATAATATTGATCCAATTTTAAAAATGGCAATGATTCATTATCAATTTGAATCAATTCATCCATTTCATGATGGAAATGGAAGAACTGGTCGTGTTTTAAATATTTTATATTTGTTATTAGAAAAGCAGATTAATCTTCCAGTGTTATATCTATCAAAATATATAAACAACACTAAAAGTGAATACTATAAACATTTAAGTGGTATAAGAAAAGATGATAAGAATATTAAAGATTATTTGTTATATATGATTAAGGGAGTTGAAGAAACTTCAAAATTTACTATTAGTTTCATTAATAACTTTTTATCTTTAATGAAAGAAGCAATAGAGAAAATGAAAGAAAAGTGCCCTAGTATTTATTCAGAAGAACTTGTAAATTATTTATTTTATGATTTTTATACTAAAAATGAATATTTTAGAGATGCTTTACATATTTCGCGAAATACAGCTACTAAGTATTTAAATTTGCTTGTTGAAAAAGGATTTTTAGTTGTAGAAAAGTTGGGAAAAGAAAAACTATATAAGAATGTTTATTTATACAGGTTGATTGATAAATGGTAATAATATTTTAGAAAGGAGTTTTAATATGAAGTCTATTATTAAGCGAAAAGATCAAAAGTTACTACTTCAGCATTTAGAGAAGATGCATCCTTATGATATTGCTGAAGAAGTAAAAGGTTTAAGTGAAGAAGAAAAAGATTTATTTTATTCACTTCTTTCTGAAGAAGAAATAGCAAGAATTATTGCTTTTATGGAGCCTGAAGAAGCTGCTGATGTTATTGATGATTTTGATTTTGAAAGACAAAAGAATATTATGGATACATTAGAGCTTGATGATGCTGCGGATATCATAGTTCATATGGACAATGAAGAAGAATTAATTCATGCTTTAGAAAATGAAGAACATATTTCTAAAGTACTTGATTATGATGATCAAGAAGTTGGAGCTCATATGTCCGATAGTTTTATTAGTCTTAATTTAGGGATGGATATTAAAGCTGCTACTAAAAAGGTTATTAAGGAAGCAGGAGAAGTTAGTATTAACAATCATATTTTTATTGTAGATGAAGAGAAGAAGTTTAAAGGAATTGTGGAGCTAAGAGATTTAGTTAAAACTAAAGCTCCCGCGTACATTGATGATATTATTAAACTAAGTCCCCATGTTTTGTCAAATGATAATGTTGAAGAGGCAATTCATAAGATGAAAGATTATAGTTTGTATGAAATGCCAGTTTTAAATAAGGAGTTAGAATTAATTGGTATTTTAACAATCGATGATGCGATTGATATTTATCATGAAGAATCAGTTGATGATTTTGAGAAATTATCAGCTTTGCCAGATACAAAAACAAAAGGAATAGTAAAATCTGCTCTTAAAAGACTACCTTGGCTTGTTTTACTGTTAGCATTATCACTTCCAATTGCGATTGTTACAACTCGTTTTGAAGAAGTTATTACTACAGTTGCTGTACTTGCTATTTTTCAGCCTTTAATTTTAGATGCGGGAGGAGATGTTGCAAGTCAGACTCTAGCTGTTACTTTAAGAATCTTATCTAAAAAAGATTCTAAAAAAGCTTTAAAGAATGGTGGTAAAGAAATCTTAGCTGGATTAATTAACGGGATTGCTTTAGGACTAGTAGCCGGAGTTGTTTCTTTTATTATTGCGAAAGTACTAAAAGTAGAACAGCCTCTTAATGTTTCCTTAGTTGTCTTTATTTCACTTGCTCTTACAGTTGCAATTGGACCAATCTTTGGTTTATTTATTCCTTTGATTCTAAAGAAAATGAAAATAGATCCAGCTGTTGCATCTAGTCCATTTATTACTACCTTAATAGATATTACGAGTGTAATTATTTATTTTGGCTGTGCAACACTTCTTTTGGGGGTGTTTTAGATGAAGGAATTAATGCGTTTAAATGATGCTCAGCTAAAAAAAGAATTAGCTAAGATGCATCCTTATGATATAGCAGAAAAGATGAAAGATTCATCTAGTGATGCGCCAATGCGCATTATTAGGTTAATGTCTTTAAACAAAACAGTGGAAGTTTTTTTAGAGTTACCAGAAGATGTTTCGAGAAACTATTTTAATTTGTTAACAGAAAGTCAAAAGAAAAGCTTTCTTCAAGAATTTGAAACGGATGATTTAAAACACTTCATTACTAGTTTTGAAGAAGATTATCAAATGTATTTGATTAGTTTATTATCTAAATCTAAACAAGCTAAACTTAGATTATTAATGAGTTATGATGAAGAAAAGATAGCTTCAATTATGAGTACTGATTTTGTGATCATTAATCAAAACTCTTCAATTAAAGATGCCACAGCATATGTAATTAATACTTCTAAAGATCGTGATTTTATTGATGATATCTTTGTAGTTGATGATGATAATGTTTTAGTTGGATCTTTTAGCCTGAAAGATTTAATTAGTGCAAGAGCAAGTGATAGCCTTGAAAGTATCACTGATAATACAAACAATTATTTAAAAATAGATGATTCAATTAATACTGGGTTTAAAAAATTTAAGAATTACGCAGAAAAGGTGTTGCCAGTTTTAAATGAAAATAGGCAAGTAATTGGAATTGTAACTGCAGATGATGTTTTAAATATCATGATTTTAGAACATGAAGAAGATATTGAGAAGATGACTGGTGTTGGTGATTATGATGAATCATCAAGTGCCTTTGTAAGGGCATATCAAAGAGTACCTTGGCTTTTACTTTCAGTAGTCTTAAACTTAGTTATTGCATTATTACTATCTGTATTTGAAAGAACATTAGTTGAAGTTGTAGCTTTAATTATGTTTCAACCGATGATTTTAGGTATGGCTGGTAATATTGGATCACAATCGATTGCGGTAACGATCTTAAAGTTATCTCATGATGAACTAGAAGGAAAAAAAGCAGAAAAAAGACATATTTTTAAAGAAATAGGGATTGGTTTATTAAATAGTATTGCAATTGGAATAGTTGGTTTTTTACTATCATACGGAGTTTTAAACTTTACAAATATGGGCGATCAAAGCCCATTGCTTCTTGCTTTAACAATCGGGCTTTCTTTAACTGGAGGTATGTTTGTATCAGCTATGGCTGGAGTATTTATTCCAATTATTTTAGAGAAAATGAAAGTCGATCCAGCAATTGCATCTGGACCAATCATTTCCACACTTAATGACTTATTTGCATTACTAATTTATTTTGGTATTGCAACATTAATATTTTTATTGTAAGAATGAAAAATGGCTTTTTAAAAAAGCCATTTTCTTTTGATATAAATATTATTACTTTACTGCAATACAGTCTATTTCTACAACTACATCTTTTGGTAGTTTAGATACTTCTAAAGCAACTCTTGCAGGTTTATGATCTTTAAAGAAATCAGAGTAAGCTTTATTCATAACTTCAAAGTCAGTTAAGTCTTTTAAAAATACACAACATTTAACAATATCCTTTTTCTTTAATCCTGCTTCGTTAACTATTGCTAGGATGTATTCTAAAGCTTTTGTGGTTGCTTTGTAGATGTCATCAATATTCTTTTCGGTTTCTAGATCAACTGGGATTTGACCTGAAACATATAATGTGTTACCAGCAAGGATACCTTGACTATAAGGACCTATTGCTTTTGGTGCTTTGTTTGTGTGAATTGTTTTCATATTTATTTCTCCTTATAAAAATATTGTATCATAAAAATATAGATTTAGAACAAAAACTGAAATTTTATTGCAATAAATGTTTTTTTGAATAATAATAACATTAGATTTGTAGGGTATTTATATTTCTATATTGCTAGAAATCTTTAAAAGGACATATAATTGTAAAAATAGGAGGTATTATGAAGGAAAACAAAACTGGCTATATTTATATTCTAACAAATCCTTCATTTGAAGAGTATGTTAAAATTGGATATGCTGATGATGTTGAGGAAAGAGTAAAACAATTAAATACAACAGAGTGCACACCTTTTGCGTTTAGAATTTATGCTACATATAAGGTAAATAGTAGACTTATTGATAAAGAATTACATAGTATTATTGACAATCTAAATCCTAGCCTTAGAAGTGTAGATGAAGTTGATGAAAAAATTAAAAAAAGGGAGTTTTATGCTTTAACTCCAGAACAAGCATATTCCTTATTAGAGGGGATAGCGAAAATTAATGGGTTAACTTCTAATTTAAAGAAATATGATAAAACTGTAGAAGAATTAGAAGATGAAAAAACAGCTCAAACTATTTATCATTTATCAAAGAATAGACATGGATTTAAAGATTGTGAATTTGAATCAAGTCTTACTAAAAAAAGATACAAAGGTACTACATCAGAAGAAGGCACATTAGCTATTATTGACTTAAGTACTGGAAAGGAAGTGCCTAATAATAGTAAACCAAGTAAAAAGCAAATTGTAAAAGCAGCTTTAGAAGATTTGGGAGAAGATCCAAAGAACGATACTTTATATCAGTTATACCATAGATTGTCAAAAATAATCATCAATGGTTCTAATATATAAATATCAAATACTGTTAAAGAAAAAAGAAATTATGAAAGCAAATAACAAAATTGGGAAACTTGAAGAAGTAGACTATTGTGATTTAGTAATCACATCGGAAGGTTTTGAATTTAGGCCTTGGAAAGAAGAGAATTTGGAAGTGTATTATGAGCTTGTGAAAGACAAGTTGTTATGTGCTGTAGGTGGTTGGTCATATCTTAATAATTTAGAAGAAGCTAAGAGTAATTTAGAAGATATGATAAAAATGAAAAATTCTTTTGCTGTTGAGTATGAGGGAAAAGTAATTGGTGGAGTGGAATTAGAACATATCATAAGAAAAAAGAGTTTCCTAAACTTGATAATTTTGAAGGAAGATTGATGGAATATATAACAACAAAAGAACACATTGATAGTAGGTTGTTTTATAAGGCAATATCAATCATTGTCTATTACTTCTTGAATTATGATATTTTAGATTTTGTTTTATATTTTACTTTTCTACCATTTAGAAATTGTTTGGTTGTGCGTGCAAAAAGTCAGATGGTTTACCGCTGTCCTCAATTTAAACAATTTCCTGGGGGAAAGCACACCCTAATCTTAAGTTAAAAAAGTATAAAATTTGAGCTAACTAATTAATAGTTAGCTCAAATTTATATATGTCACCTTTTAGGATAGTTAATTGTATTATTTGTAGGGTCTTTGTAGGTAGTTTGATATTGCTTTACTTTTATGATGGTTTATGGTAAAATACAGATTAAAGAAAGAGTAAAGTAATTGTAAAACTAATTACTTGATTTTAAGATAATTAGTTATATAAGACATTGAAATTTTAATACTTATAAAACATATAAATTTAAAATAAGTCAGAATTTTGAATTTTATTAGTGATGGGGAGTAACCTTTGAGGGAATAAAAGGAAGGTTCTGGTTTTTTTATATAGTTTTATAAGGTGGAGGTTATTATGCCGCAAATTATCATATTAGGAGTAAGTATTATTGTTTTAGGAATATTATACTTACTTTATAAAAAAAAGGATTTAAAGATAGAAGTTGTTTTAAAGGTCTTAGCGGTTTTACTTTTTACATCATATGTAATTGGGTTAAACTTTGAAAATGCCTTAGACGATGTATTTAACGTACTTTTGGTTGATGTAAAGTCAACTGAACCAGCTTATGCACCTGATACATGGATTTTTTCACCAGGGATGACTGTCTTTATTCATATTCTAAGGTGGTTAACGACAATCCTGATTGCAATGAGTGTTATTAGTTCATTTATTAAATCTAAACATGCGAAGTTCTTATCTACATTTTTAGGACCTGTTTTAATAGTACTTAATTTAATCTTTTTGGATCAACATCTAATTGCTGTTTATGGTGAAGTTAATTATTTAAAATATCGATCAATTTTGATTATGATACAAATAATGATAACTATTGTTATTGTAACAATAAATTGGTTTAATTTAATTAAAGATAAATTATGGCCAAATAAAAAAGAAGTAAGAGATACGATTTTGCTTTTCTTAGGAAGTTTGATTTTCTTAATGCCTTTAGGTTTTATTTATAACTTATTTGGAAAATATGGAGAAGTAGCAGAAAACTTTAATAAAGTTCACTTATTCTTAATTAGTTTGTATATTGCTTTAATTTTTGTTATTTACTTTGCTTTAAAGAAACGGACTTTTGAAACAAGAAAGATGTTTCTTACATATATGGTAATAGCTGGAGTTTTTCAGTATTTCTATTTAGAAAGAAGAGGATATGGGGGACTGCCTTTACACTTATGTAATACAGCTGTTATTTTGTTATTTATAGCATATGTTTTTAATTCAAGAAGAGTATTTTATTTTACCTACTTTGCCAATGTCTTAGGGGCATTTGTAGCTATAATGCTTCCTAACTATTCAAGTGATGTTTTTAGTATTGGTGTAATGCACTTTAGCTATAGTCACTTTTTAGTCTTTGTTATTCCGATTTTAAGTGTTGCTTTAAAGATTTTTGAAAAGCCTAAACTTAAGGATATGAGAAAGGCAATTGGAATCTTTACACTTTATTATATTTTAGTTGTGTTTTTAAATGCTTGGTTTAATAATTATGAAAGTGTTGATTATTTCTTTACTTACGGTTTTGATATTACAAAAAGATTTAACTTACAGTGGTTACAAACTGATTATGTAGCATCATTTACCTATAAAGGACTAACATTTAAATTCTTCTATGTTTACCAAATTCTTTTATATCTTGGATTTGTTTTCTTGATGTTTATGAGTTGGTATGTCTATGACCTTGTATATCAAGCAATTGATAATCAAGCAGCGTTAATTAAAAAACAAAAAGAAAAGAGGATAGAGATGAATAAACTAAAAGAAGCTTTAGGAAGCAAAAATTTATCAGATCCAATTAAACCTGAATATCAAGATAAAGTTGTTATTGAGCACTTTACAAAAAGGTATGGCAGTAGTAAGAAAAAAGCTGTTGATGACTTTTCGCTTACAATTGAAACTGGCTATGTTTATGGTTTTTTAGGCCATAATGGTGCAGGTAAATCAACTACAATTAAGTCTTTAGTTGGTATTCAGTCAATTACTGAAGGGGAGATGTATGTTTGCGGGTACTCAATTAAATCGCAACCAATGGAAGCTAAACTAAGAATTGGTTATGTTTCTGATAACCATGCTGTTTATGAAAGGCTAACTGGTAGAGAATATATTAACTATGTAGCAGATTTATACAGAGTAGACCCTAAAGACCGTGATCAAAGGTTAGAAGAATATTTAGAGAAGTTTCAGTTAGGGTTTGCAATTGACCGTGAAGTTAAATCATACTCTCATGGTATGAAGCAAAAGTTAGTAGTTATTGCATCTTTAATCCATAATCCAAAAGTTTGGATTCTCGATGAGCCTTTAACTGGACTAGATCCAGCAAGTTCGTTCCAAATCAAACAAATGATGAAAGAGCATGCAGATAATGGTAATATTGTTTTCTTCTCAACACATATTATTGAAGTTGTAGAGAAGTTATGTGATCGTATTTGTATTATCAACCAAGGTAAACTTATAGGTGATTTTGCGGTTAAAGATATTATGAAAGAAGGGGCTGATTTAGAAAAGTTATACTTAACAAATCACGAACAATTAGAAGCAGCAGCTAAAAGCCAAGAAAAGTTAGCTAAAAAAGCAGAAATCAAACTTCAAAAAGAAGCTAAGAAAAAAGCGAAGAAGGAAAAGAAAGATGCTTAGTCGTTTAAAAATACTAACGATTTTACAGTTAAGTAATTTAACTGAAATTAAAAGGAATAAAAGACTTTTTGCGAAGATTGCTTTAAGAATCTTAAGAATTGTTTTGGTTACAATTGTGATGGCGTTAGTTGTTTATCTATTTAATAATTTCTTATATATTACCGTAAATATTTACTTTGTTATTGTAATGATATTATTATCCCAAGCCTTTAGTATTGGAGGGATTACATCACAGTTAATGAACTCCCTTTACGAGAGTAAGGAAAATCAGATTTTGATGTCTTTTCCTGTAACTGATAATGATATCTTTATTAGTAAATTAATTGTTTCATATTTAAGGGAGTTATTAAGAAGTTTAAACTTTATTATTCCCCTACTTATTGGTGTTGGAATTATTAAAGATATGGGATTTAGTTATTATCTTGGAGTTATCGTTTTGATGTTTGTTTTACCGTTTTTAGCAACCACCATCTCTAGCTTAATTTCAATCCAGCTAACATTTTTTAAAAACTTATTTAAAAGATATAGTTTTTTACCTGTAATTTTGGGGTCAGTTGTTTTTGTAGCCTTATATTTACTTGTAAGTTATGGACTATCATTCTTACCGGATCAAATAAGGATTGTTCAGTTATATCATTCTTTTACAAATAATTTATATGATACAATGATGGCTATTTCTAATTATGCTACAATCTACAAAGTTGCTGGTTATATTTTGTATGGACAAAATTTAGGTTTATGGTATCCGGTCTTTTTAATAACACCAGTTGTGTTATTTGTGATTGTTTATCTTTTGATTAAACCACTTTACTTTAAGCTTGCTAGTCTAACATTTGAGGAAGCAAGAAGTAAGAAAAGAAAAGCTCAAAATGAAAAGAGTAATAACTTATTTATTGCTTTCTTTAAGAAAGAGTTAATTGTCTCTTTTAGAAGTTTTGGTGATACCTTAAGTCATTATTCACTATTATTGATGATGCCTTTTGTGATGTTAATTATTAACTCAATTTATATGCGAATGAACCGTAGTTTAAATGGTAATACTTATGTTTTAGTTTTTAATATTATTATTACTCTACTTATTGCAACATCATCTAATACCGCCTCAGCAACAGCAATTTCTGGGGAAGGACAAGAGTTTGTGTTATTAAAGACAGCACCAAGTGATACGAAGACGATTGCTTGGGCGAAGATCTTATTTAATATTTTAATTTCTACACTCTTAATCTTTATTAGTTTTGTTGTGTTTAGGCTGGCACTGCCAAAATTTCCGGCTTTAGATTTATGGTTAATCTTTATCCTCGTAATTATGATTAATATCTCGCATATCTTTTGGAGCTTTGAGCTTGATATTCTAAACCCACAGCTTAATCAAGCAATGACTTTAGGGACATTGAGGAATAGTCCTAACATTAGTAAATCAATTGGCATTGGCTTTACTTTAAGTTTTATTGCCGGAATTTTAGCATTAGGCGGAACTTTTATTTTAGGACCTTATGTTTGGATTCTTCTTTTTGGCCTAGCAATTTTACTACTTATCGTCAGGTTTGTTTATTTTAGAAGCTATTTAAGTGCTTACTTTATTGATATTGAGATGTAAGGAGGAATAATATGAGTAAAAAAATTGTAGTTTTTGTAATTATTATTTTTTCGTTTCTTTCAGTACTGATTATTGCTTTAATTGGTACACTTCCAGATAACGTAAGTGTAAATCTTGAAGAAATTATAATTTCTCCTGAAAGCTATGATGGCTATAAATATGAGAATAATGAAGATGGTACGGTAACAAGTATTAAAATTAAAGACTTAAAAGATATTGTAACTGATAGTAATTTAAGTTTTGATTTGTATTATGAACTTACACTACCTGCTGCTTTTGAAGCTGGGTTAAGAGAAAAATATCTTGATGAAGAAGAGTATTTAAAGGAAAGAAGTAGAATTCTTTCTATCTTAAGAGAAGATATTGATGTTGTTAGTGATCTAAACTTTAGGGTTGATTATAATTCTAACAGGATTACATTAATCTTTGACTTAAGTGATTTAAAGAAAACATTTGATGTGAAAATAGTGTCAAAAAAGAATCAAGGAATATCAGACCACGTTTTGCTATACTTTAAAAAAGATGGCGAATCGGGAATAGAATAAATAATGAGGTAAATGATTATGAAAAGAATTTTTGTTTTTATTACATTATTAGTTGGCTTGCTCTTTGTAGCTGGTTGTAGTTGCGTTAATAAACAACTAAAGATTGATTTTGTAACAAACGGAGGAGAGGCAATACCAAGTAAAAATGTAGACTCGGGCTTTGTTTTTAAAAGTGAGCCTGAGGCTAAAAGAACTGGGTATACTTTTGCAGGTTGGTTTTATGATAAAGATCTAACTGAAAGTTTTGATTTAAGCCGTCCAATCATTAGACATACAAAACTTTATGCGAAATGGACGATTAATTCTTACACGATGAAATTTATGATTGGCCCTAATTTATTTAAAGAAATTACTGCCAGTTATGCTAGTAGAGTAGTGGTAGAAGATCCGTATGAAGAAGGTTATACTTTTGGTGGTTGGTATAAAGATGAAGCTTTAACTGTTGCTTACGCTGTAGGTAATATGCCAGGAGAAAACTTAACAGTTTATGGAAAGTTAATTCCTAGTAAGTATAAAGTTGAGTTTTTTGATCCCAAAGGCAACCTTTATGCAGAGCAAGACAATGTTCTTTATGGAACTTTACTTAGTTTTCCTGTTGTAGCTACTAATGAAGGTGATATTATTTATTGGACTAAGTTTGGAGAAGAAGATGTTGTAACTGAAGTAGGAGAGGTTAAAAATAACCTTAAGTTTCAGTATCATATCGTTACGAAAACTTATAATGTTATCTTTTTAGATAGCGAAGGCGGAAATGAAATTTATAATGAAGTGATTCCTCATAATGGTGAGGTTATTGCTCCAAATCTACCGGCTAAAGAAGGATATGATCCAATTGGTTGGTTTGAAGTAAATAGTAAAATCTATGATTTTAATCATATTCGTGATAATTTTGTTTTCTATCCGAAATATCGTATTAAACATTATACAGTTACAATCGATTTTAAAAGTGAACAACAAGTAGAAACAAGAACTGTAAATCATGGCTCACCTATTGGAGCAATTACGGTTTTAGAACAAGCAGGTTATGATTTTAAAGGCTTTTATTTAGAAAACGGAACTGAAGTTTTTGAAAATACGATTGTTACTTCTAATATAACAATTAATGCTTCTTGGAAAAAGAAGACTTTTGAACTTAAACTACTAGCTAATGGTGGTAAGTTTACTGGTGATTTAGATGAATTAACAATTGAAGTCGAATATGGCGATAAGTTAGATGATGTTATTGAAATACCAGTTAAAGTTGGTCATAGCTGTACTTTTGTTTATGAAGATCAAGAAGAGGTAAGCTTAGATACTTTAATTGAAAATAACTTAACGATTAAAGCTAAGTGGCTAGCAAATAGTTATAAGATTTATTTTGAAGTAGATGGGATACCTTTTGGGGAGGCCAAAGATGTTACTTATGGTTTAGCTGTAAATGACAGTGGAATTTTAGAACATCCTGCTAAAGAAGGTCATACATTTAAGGGTTGGTTTTATCAAGAAGATGAAATTAAAAACGAAACATTATATTTATATATAGAAGATATTACTGTAAGTGCTAAATTTACAGTAAATAAGTATAAGATTACTTTTGATTCTAATGGTGGATCAGCTGTAGCAGCAATCTACCAAGATTATGGTACAGTTATTGTAGCACCAGATGACCCAACAAAAACTGGTTACAGTTTTGCTTCTTGGGATCAAGTAATTCCTGAAGTAATGCCAGCTAATAATATGACAATTAAGGCATCTTGGAATCTTAATTCTTATACAATTACATTACATCCAAATGGAGGAACAGTAGAAAATACGCTTCTAACATTTGCCTATAATAGTACAATTAGCTTGCCTGTACCTACTAAAGATGGTGTATCGTTTGTAGGTTGGTTTACTGATGATGGTACATTTTTAAATGAGTTTATGATTACTAAAATGCCAGCAAATAATCTTGATTTATATGCTGATTATAGTATTTGGCCAGTAATTACTTTGAAGTTAAATGGTGGTAATCTATCAACAACTTTAATTTCTCAAGAACCAGGAACAACGATTACGCCTTTAGAACCTACAAAGGTAGGTTATGAGTTTGGTGGCTGGAATCCTTTGCTTCCTTCAGTGATGCCAGATACATCAATGGAAGTTGAAGCAATTTGGCTTCCGGGAGAAGTAACTTATAAAGTAGAATACTATTTAGAAAATGAAAATGGTGAGTATATTTATACTCCTAATTTAGATGAAGTAAAACAAGCTTTAACTGAAAGCACAGTTACATTAACTTTAACTGACCTAAAAACTATAGATCATTATGAGTTTAAAGACCATGAAAATAATGTTTTAAGTGGAACAGTTTTAGGTGATGGTAGCTTAGCTTTAAAAGTATATTTTGAACGAATAAGTTATAAGTTAACTGTAGTTAACACTAACTATATTAATGATCCCGATTATCTTCCTACACCTCATATTTTAAAATGGGGAGCAAAATTATCAATGCTAATTAGAATTGATTATGTAGGTAAAGCATATATGGGTTATCAAGATGCTGATGGTAATGAATATACAAAAAATAGCTTTATGCCTCAAAATGATTTAACAGTTTACTTACAATACAATAACCAAAACCTTAACTTAAGGTATAAAATTATTAGACTTGAAAAAGAAATTATTGATTATGTAGCTGGATCAACACCAATTGAAGTATCAAGAACTTCAGTTACAAAAGAAAGATACCAATATGGTACAATTGTAAGACCATATCAAGCTATTCCTGGTTATCGTTTTGTAAAGATGATTAATAATGGGGTCGAATATTTAAATAGTGATCAAACATTTGCAATTGAAGATATTATCAATTTAGAGATTTACTATGAAAGAATTATAGTTACAATTACTTTTATGGGATTTGAAAATGGAGATTTAACAGGTAATATGATTCCATTTGGTTCATATGCAATCTTCTATGGCCAGTCTTTAGCATTTACAGAAAATGGCGGGGAAGGAACTTTAGTATGGCCGGAAATTCCAGTTCAAGCCAGTTATATTGCAACTTGGGAAAGAACTAACTTTAATTTCTTAAGAGAAAATGTAACAATTTATGCTCGTTATACAAATACAAGTAAGACCTTACTTACATTTGTAGTTAATGGTAGTACAGTAGCTGTGTTTGATAAGGCTGATTATGGTGATGATGGTTTGTTATTTGAAGCAGGGTCTCCACTTTGGAACTTACAAGCTCCAGGTTATGTTTTTGAATATTGGTATTATTTAGATCAAGGAAGCGAAGTTCCAATTACAAATCCAAGTGATATGAAATTCTCTGTTCTTCATCCAGGAACAGGAGAAAAGAATATCTTTGCGAAGTTTAGGGCGCTGATTCCCTTTGCAAAGCCAGTAATAATGAGTGTTCAAAAATTATCAGGAGAAGAAGTAATTCAAATCAAACTTAATTTAAATCCATCACAAATTGAAGGTAACTTACCTTATGGTTTTGGTTTATTTATCAACCATTTATATGAGGAAGTATTAATTAGTGATTTTAGTGTTTCAGGGTTTGAATTTACTTTAGAAGTATCAAGCTTAGATCCATTCTTTGCCAACCTAATTGCGATTGGTACAAATAGATTAACTGTAAGAGCTTTAGGTGATAACTTAAATACTTTAAATAGTCCATATTCAGATCCATATATTATTGAAGTAGACACTGATATTACGCCTGATTCTTCAATGGCATATGATCATTACATTTTGGAAGATGTAACAATTTTAGGAGCACCTTCACAACGTTATATTCTATATGAAAATATGACTTATAACTTCCCTGAAGGTTATGAAATTAATATCGTTCAAAACGCTGATATTGTTAGTTTAAGTTACAAAGAAGGAACAAATGCTCCTGTAATTAAAACAAACTTAGGTTTAATTGGTGATTTCCAAATGACTATTAAAAAGCCAGCCGAAGATGTAGCTAAACTATATTTAGCTAAGATTGTAAAAGACTTTAGTCAATTTAGTTTGGGTGAGGCTTATACGAAGTTTAAATATGAAACAAGTAGTGCATCACCTGATCGAAAATACTTAAAACCATTAACTGGAACAGAGAAATTCTTAGTTGGTTCAAGTAATGACTTTAAGTTTACTTATGCGATTAAAGATACAAACTTAAATAATGTTCCTTTAGACAAGTTAGAGTTAGAATACTTATTCTACTTAGATGGAGCTAGCACTCCTTTAGAAGAAGGCTCAGCTTTAGAGCATTATGTAGCTGAAGTTACAGGTAAGAAAAACATATTCAAGTTTACTGTAAATGCTGTTGGTCATGATTTTAAGGTTGTTGTTAAGCCGAAATATCAAGCTAATGAACATACTTGGGCAAGTTTAGAATACAATATTTATGTAAATAATGGGTATAATGCTTATACAAGTAGTGAACTTAAAACACTTTTTGGAAATATGAGTGTTCAAACAATCAATATTCAAAACAATATTGAAGTACAATTATTACCAAATCAACTTAATCCAGATGGTTCACCAATTAATAACGATGGTGCTATTAATAACGATGGCGCTATCAATGGTGATCCATATCGCCGTCTTTCTGCTACAACATCAGGAGACAATATTGTTATTAATGGTAACTACCTAACAGTTAATGGTTCTAATTTACCTCATATGAGTGCTGCTTATTCTAATTACTTACCATTAAGTACGGGATTTCCAGTATTTAATGTTGGCTTATCAATCTTTAAATATGATGTTTATAATAACTCTCCTGAACATTATTTTGTAAAGGAAATGTTTAAAGATAAGTTAATTAATGGTCAAAAGATTCAAAAAGGTGGTAGTAGATATGTTCCTGGTTATGGTATTCATTATAATGATAATATGCTAACGATTAACAACTTAACAATTAATAGCAATACATCTTATCCATATATTGATTATAACTTATCACCAGAAGAGATTAAATCACAAGAAGCGCAAATGACACAAAACTCAGGTAGTTTTAATGCAATTCTTGCAAGAAAAGGTTCTACAAGAATCAATAATGTAAATATCACTAACTCCTTAATTGCTTTATATAACGATGCTTCAGGTTTAATGACTAATGAAGTAGGATCTGAACAAGTTTTAATGAAAGCTGATTATGTACAAATTGATGATTCTTGGGCTAATAGTGTTTATATGTATGGTGGAACTGGGATTACGATTACTAATTCTAAAATTGGTAAATCAGGAGGAGCGGCAATCCATGTTGAGGATGCGAATCCAGAAGTAGGTCCAATTTGGGATGTTCATGTAAATATTGATGAAAATACAACAATTAATAACTGGATTAATGGTAATGAAGCTTGGTTTAACGCCTATGCGATGTCAACAATGGTTGCAGGTATGAAATCTACAATTGAAGGATATGTATCAGAAGCAGGAAGAAGTATTCTAAAGACTGAGCAAGATCAACTTACAGGACAGTTAAGTGAAAAGATGAATTTAATTATACTTGCTCCATCAATGGATAATGCTTACTTAAAGTTAGAAGATAATACAACTGTAGCTAGTGCGCAATACTTCATCCATATTGGTCAAGAAGGTTTAGATACAGGAACTCAAAGCCGACACAGAACTTATGATCCTAACTTAGTACCTACACAGTATCGAGATCCAAGAGATCCAAGTGATAATAATGGTTTTATTTATCCTGCTATTGCTACATACAGTCCAGCTGCAGGATTTACAGAACTAGTTACTTATTTAATGATGAACGGTGTACCAGCTGAATATGTAGGTAATCTTGGAATGCTTGCAGGTTTCTATAACCTAACAAAAGAAGAAACATTGCAAATAGCAGGTGGAGCTACTTTAGAATCTATCCTAACTGCTAATCCAAGAACTATACCTCAATACTTAGAAGTAGTTACAAAGATTCCATTATATCCTGCTGATTATACTTATGCTTACTTAGAGTTAGTAGATCCAAGCTAGATAATGAGAATAATAAAAGACTTAACCATTTGGTTAAGTCTTTTGTTTTGGCCTATAAGTTGCGTCAAAAACGTCACAAGTTCTAGGTGAAAATGCAAATATTACTTGCTTTTATTGCTTGTTTATGTTATATTGTATCTAGAAGTTACGTCGAAAACGTCGTAAGTTATAGGTGGTATTATGATAAAAAGAGATTATTATTTAGAAAAGTTAATAGATGCTAAGGGTAATGGAGAGATTAAAGTAATTACTGGTATTAGAAGGTCAGGTAAATCTGTCTTGCTTTTTGATTTGTTTTATGAGTATTTACTTAATAATGGTGTTAATCAAGATAACATAATTAAAATCAAACTTGATGAGAGAAGATATTATAAGTATCGTAATCCGATTGTTTTGGCTGAATATGTAGAGGGGTTAGTAGTAAATAAAGAAAACGAAAGATTCTTTTTGTTTATTGATGAAGTACAGTTAACGTTAAAAGTTGTTGATAAAGAAAATGAGAATATTGAAGTTACAATCTATGATTTATTAAATGAGCTTAAATCTTATAAGAATTTAGACGTATATGTAACTGATAGTAATTCTAAGGGTTTATCTACTGATATTGCAACTGAATTTAGAGGAAGAGCTACACAGATAAATCTTTATCCACTTTCTTTTAAAGAGTATTATAATTATGTAGGTGGAGATAAAAATAAAGCTTTAAACGAGTATATGCTTTATGGGGGAATGCCTAGAGTTTTGCTTTTAAAAGATGATAGTTTAAAAAAGGATTATCTAACTAAGCTTTATGAAGAAGTTTATTTGAAAGATATTGTAGAGCGATATGGGGTTTTAAAAGAAGATATTTTAAATGAGATTTTAGATTTCTTAGCTTTTCAAATAAGTTCACTAACTAATCCTAATAATATTGCTAATGCTTTGTCAAGTTCAAGAAGAGAAAAAGTAAATCCTACTTTAGTTGCAAGTTATGTTCAATATATAATTGATTCATTTTTAGTTAGCTGTGCTAAAAGGTATGATATTAAGGGTAAAAGATATTTTAATTATCCGAATAAGTATTATTATGTAGATATGGGTCTTCGCAATGCAAGATTAAATTATCGCCAATTTGACCCGGGTCATATTATGGAAAATATTTTGTATAATGAGCTTTTAAGAAGAGGATATTCAGTTGATGTAGGTGTTGTTAGTGATCGCAATAATGGTTCAAATGCTCAAAAGGAAATTGATTTTGTAGTTAATGATGGGGACAAAAGAGTTTATATTCAATCCGCTTTTAGAATTGATTCAGAGAAAAAGGAGAATTCAGAATTAGAATCTTTAATGCTTTCTAAAGATTTCTTTAAGAAGATTGTAGTTAGGATGGACATCAGTCATAATTATTATGACCACAATGGCATCTTTCATTGTAATTTAATTGATGTATTATTAGAAAGAGTAGGTTTGTTTTAAAAATCAACATATGTTTGAGTTAAACAGATGTTTTTTAATTTCAATAATTTTCTTGTGAAAAGGAAGAAAAAAGACTACAGTTGAGTCATGAAGTGGATAAAAATGCTTTATTCAACAAAATATAGAGTGATTTCAATAAATTGTTGATTGTATATTGAATTATATTCGTGATATAATTCCAATATAAAGGAGGCCGATTATGTTAGGTGATAAAATAAGAAAATTAAGAGGGGAACATAATTTAACACAAAAGGAATTAGCCGATCTTCTTTATGTTTCACCTCAGGCTGTTTCGCGTTGGGAAAATGGAGATGTAGAACCATCGATTACTACTCTTCGTTCAATGGCGCAAATTTTCAATATTTCTTTAGATAAATTATTAAGTCATGAAGTTATTGAAGATGATCTTCCTAAAGAAAAAGAAGAACGAGTTATTGAAGACCAGGAAGAAGTAAAACCAATTAACCCTACACCTGTTTTAGCTGTTTGTGAGATTTGTAATGAGCCTATTTACAATCCTAAAAAAATTGTTAGAAGAAAAGATGCTTATGGTAGATCGGTTGTTTGTAGCGATTGCGTAGAAAGACAAAACGAGCAAAGATTAAGAAGACATATTTTTGAATCAAAGAGAAGAAGAAAGAAAGCTTTTATTGTTACTGGTATTATTGCAGGATTGTGGTTAGTTTTAGGTTTAATTTCAATTTTTTCTACTGAGGTTCCTGCAGATATGACTAGAGGAGAAGCTTTTATTGGTTTAATTATTTCAGTTATACTTTTATACACTTTTCCTGCTTGTATTATTTTAAATAACAATTTTCTTAAAGAAGCTATGGGTACAATCTTTACTTTTGGGTTTGTAAGATTTCCTGGGATTATCTTTTCGTTAGATTTTGGGGGAATTATATTCTTAATAACAGTTAAAATTTTATTTTTGGTTTTAGGAATGTTGTTAGTTTTAGCTTTTGGAGCTTTAGCTTTGTTTGTTGGAGTATGGCTTTCAGTATTTGTTTATCCATTTGCGCTTTACAATAATTATAAAAAACCAGAAAAAACTGAACTTAAAAACGCATAAAATTTTGCACAGGAGGAATCAATGAAAAGAGTTAAAAAAGTTTTAACATTATTACTAGTTTTTGTTATGGGGTTTGTTTTAAGTGGATGTAAAAAAGATCCAAATCCAGACCCAAACAAAGAACAAACAGAAGAGAAAGTTGAAGTGACTTTTGAAACATTTGGTGGAACTAATATTCCTAAAAAAGAAATTACTAAAGGTGAAAAGATTAATGAACCTATTGAACCTGAAAAAGAAAATCATCTTTTTGATGGTTGGTATTTAGATAGTAGTTTTAAAACAGCAGCTGTATTTCCACTAACAATAAGTAAAGATACTACAATCTATGCTTCATTTTTGGATAGTAAAACTATCTTTTTAAATGCAAGAAAAAGAACAGTAGGAGTTGATGTTCAAGGATATGAATATGATTATACTCTTCATGCACAAGCAAATTTAAGTAATGCTGGAATTCCTATTGCATTTAATGGTAATACTAATGGTAATACTAAATATAGTAGGACAGGATCAATTAAGTTTTATGATGAGCATATTAACTCAGGATCATTATTTTATGATGGTACAATTTATAAAATGCTTGAAAATAATACTTTAAGAACAATTAGGTTGAACGAAGATAATATAGTTACAAAAGTTGATTTAGAACAAGTAGATTCTAGTTATGATCATGATAGTTCAACATTTGCAAAAGCATTATTTGAATATGAAGCTAATGATATTTTAGAAATGAAGAAAACTGAAACTAAGGGTGAATTTGAACTAAAAACAAAAATTAATAAATCTAGTATTATTTCCTTAGTTTGTAATAACCTAAATTCTGAAAAAGTGAAGAAAGTTTTAGGTAATTTACCTGAAACCGCAGCAGACACAAAAATGTTTGTAGAAATTAAAAGTGGTAAAATTACGAAATATAAGTTTGTTTTTGCTGTTGCAGTTGAAATTATTACATTTAGTATTACTTATGAATTAGAGTTTAAAAATGTAGGTGTAAGTCCTTCAATTACTCCAAAGTTGATTTCTGGACTTGCATTAACAGATTCGGAAATTAACAGTCATTTAAATACTATGAGAACTATTATTAATAATTATCAAAATCAAGCAAAATCAAGTTATGATTTTGAACTAACAACAGCAATTGATTATGGTCTATCAAAAGCAGAAGTAAATTCTAAATTCAAAGGATCTACAATGCGTAAAGTTGATGGAAACAAAACATATTTCCATAATATTATTGATATTACAAGTAACGACTATAAGAAAGCTGAATTATACAAAGGTAAAGGTTTAGATGATATTAAAATCCATAAAAGTATGCTTGTAAATGGCGAAGTTTGGTTAATTGAAAAGAAGGCACTTAAAGATAAAACGAAAGAAGTAACTCCTTATATTGCAAATCGTAGTGATGAATTTTATCTTTTAGATTTATATAATAAAGCTAACGATATTAATTATATTCAAACTACAGTTGATAGCAAAACAGGGGAAACAATCTATGCTTTAGGTTTAACACATCAAGCTTTAGTTTCTATGCTTACATGGTTAAATGACGAGCTAAATGTGGATCCATTTGATTATGCTAGTGTTGATGTTAAGATTTTTGGTGATTTCAATTCATCTACAATCAAAGAATCAGAGGCTGAATTACAAGTTAGAGTTAAAGATAATAAATTAACTGGAATTCACGCTTCAGCAGAGGGACTTTTTAATACTAAGTATTCTAATTCAGCTCAATATACAAGCTATGAAGAAGTTGAATTTGACTTTGAATATAATCTTACACCAACAGATAAGGCTCTAAAATGGGAACCTTATACAAGAGTTAAAGATGCACAATAATTATGAAGATATTGTATTTACAAATCAAAAAAGGCCTTTTTAGGCCTTTTTCTCTTAAAAAAACCTAAAACTTGCTTTCTGAGCGGTTTATTTAAGTTTTATAGGGCATTAGTCATCTAAAACTATTTCAAAGGCTAAAATATAGCCTTTTTAAAGGTAAATCTTGATAATTTGAGGATAAATTGGTAAAATAGTTATAGATATGAGGTAGATTATGGAATTAAAAGTAAAGAAGATTAATGTTGGGGAGATACCTGATATTAAAAAGATTTATCAAGAAAAGCAATATGAAAGATACTTATTTAATGACTATAGGTTATACGATACTTTCCGTAACTCAGTTACGTTTGGACTATTTGATGGTAAAAAGATGGTAGGTTTAATTAGACTTGTTGGGGATTTTCAGTATATGATTTTTATTGAAGATTTAATTACTTTAGATGAATATTCTCATACTGATGCCAAGAAATTATTGATTGAGGAAGTCTTTGATAGATATCCAAAGGTAGAAAAAATCTATTGCAATTTAAAATTTAGATCTAAAGAAACTGCTATCGTTTATGAAGAAATGGGTTTTGTTTACGAAGAAGAAAATAAATTACTAGTTAGAAACAAAGAATAAAAGGTAAATCTTTTATTTTTTTTTAGTTGGGTTTTATGCTATAATATATTAAGGAGATAAATATGGAACAATTCAAAAGGTTAATTTCTTTAATTGGTTTAGATAACTATAACAAGTTAGCAAACTCAAAAATTGCTATTTTTGGGCTTGGAGGTATTGGAAGTAATGTTTTATCAAGCTTAGTAAGAAGCGGAATTGATAGTTTTGTTTTAGTTGATTATGATTTAGTTGAAACAAGCAACTTTAATAGACAAAAACAAGCTAACTATTCAACATTAGGTTTAAAGAAAACTATTGCATCATACCATCTAGCTAAAAAAGTTAATAACAATATTTCATGTAAACTATATGATTTAAAAATTGATCATAAGACAATTGATAAGGTTGATTTTAAGGATGTATGTTATATTGTAGATGCAGTTGATGATTTAGATGCTAAGATTGCGATTTTAAAGAAAGCTAAAGAGTTAAATATTCCGCTTATTTCTTCAATGGGAGTTGCAAATAAAGTAAATATTAAAGATTTGAAAATAGCTGATGTTTCTAAAACAGATACTTGTCCTCTAGCTAGGAAATATAGGAAAATGGTTAGAGATTTAGGAATAAAAGATGTTCCCGTTTTATATTCAAAAGAAGAGCCTTTAAATAAAGATATGGGGACAATTGATTATTTAGTAACAGCTGCTGCCCTTTTAATTACTGAATATGTTATTAAAGATTTATTAGAGGATAACAATGAAGCTGCCTAAAGATGTTAAGTTTATTTTAAAAACTTTAGAAAGTAAGGGGTTTGAAGCTTATGTTGTTGGGGGAGCAGTAAGAGATAGTTTACTTGGAAGAAAGCCTTTAGATTATGACTTAACTACCAATGCTTTACCTAATGATATTATTAGAATATTTAAGAATAAAGTTGATAATATTTATAAAATTGGCGAGGAATTTGGAACAATTAGTTTAGTACTTAATGGTAAAACTTATGAAGTAACTACATTTAGGACTGAAGCAGATTATTTAGATTATAGAAGACCAGAAAAAGTTACCTTTTCTTCAAAGTTAGAAGAAGATTTAAAAAGAAGAGACTTTACCATTAATGCTTTATGTTTTAATAAGGAAGTAATTGATTTAGTTGGTGGCCTAGATGATTTAAAAGCAAAACAAATTAAAGCAATTGGTAATCCAGACAAAAGGTTTAAGGAAGATGCTTTAAGAATTTTAAGAGCAATTAGGTTTGCAAGTAAATTAAATTTTGAGATTGAAAGTGAAACAAAAAAAGCTTTATTGGAAAATAAAGACTTACTTAATAATATTGCGATTGAAAGAATTCAAGATGAATTTAATAAGATTTTAGTAAATGAAAATGTTAAGGATTATTTAGAAGAATATTTTGATGTTTTTACGGTCTTTCTTCCAGAACTTAAAGTATTTAAAGGCTATAATCAAAGTAATCCCCATCACAAAGATGATTTATTAATCCATACGCTAAAGGTAGTTAGTTTAGTACCTAATGATTTAGTCTTAAAATTAGCTGCTTTATTTCATGATTTAGGTAAACCAGAAACAAGGAAACTAGAAAATGGTATTGCTCGTTATTTTGGTCATGCTAAGGCAGGATGTGATTTAGCTTCAAAAATCTTAAAGCGAATGAAATATCCAAAAGTTATTATAAGGGATGTTCTAATTTTAATTGAACGCCATATGATTAGAATAGAAGAAGTTAATCTTAAAAGACTAGTTAGTAGAATAGGAATTTTAAATACAAAAAGATTGATTCTTTTAATTAAGGCAGATTTATTAAGTATTGATCATGATGTTAGCTTTTTAAAAGAAAAGCTAAAAGAAGTAGAAACGTTAGAAAAAGAAGATATTATTTCCATCAAGGACTTAGATATTGATGGTAATGATTTAATTAATTTAGGTTATGAAGGAAAAGGAATCGGGAAGGCTTTAGGCTTCCTCTTTAGTGCATACCTAGATAACAAAGTAGAAAATAAAAAGGAGAAACTATTAAAGTATTTAGAGGAAGAAGATGGACAAAAAAGACAAAAAGAAAAGTGAATATCAGAAAAAGACTGATAATTTACTTATAGCTTTAGGGATAGCTGCTTTAATTATTATTCCTTATATTTCTTTTAAGTTTGCTTATACAAGTGATATTTATTTACTAACCTTTAGTCAAATTGCTGGTAGGTTTGGGGAACAAAATAGGCTGATTGTCTGGGGAATATCACTTCTAACATTTTTTGGGATTGTAGTTATGTATGTAAATGCTTTACTTAAAAACAAAAGCAAGCTTTTAAAAGTTTTATTAGGTCTAATGGTGTTTTTATATTTAGTTACGATTTTAGTACCTTTTCTACCTTCTTTTGTGAGGAGGATTTCTGATATTCATAACTATAGTGCTTATTTAGCTGTTGTAGTTACGATTGTTTATTTAATTATCTTTATCGGATCTTTTTATAAATATGATAAAAACTTATTTTGGAAAGCTTTTGTTAGTTTACTTTTAGTAATTGTTATTATGGTTTTTTTATATCTTAAGTGGGGAACATCTTCAATTTGGCAAGCTGTTTTTGCAACTGTAATTTGTATTTATTTATACTTTACGATGCTTTTAGTTATTAGGTCTCCTTATACTGATCCTGAAAAAACGATGCGTGAACTTATTGAACAAAAAGAAGAACACGAACGTAAAAGAAAAGAATACGAAGCAAAAACTAAGGAATATTACTATAAGAAGAAAGAAGAAAAAGAGAAAAAGTAATCGATACTATATTGAAAAAGAAAGATGATTTTGGTATAATTTAAGCATATGAAAGGAAAGTAGACTTATGATTTTTGATGTAATAATTTTATGCGTTTTAATAGTAGCCTTGATCGTAGGTCTATTTAGTGGTTTTGCTAAGCAAGCAAGAGGCTTACTTGCTTTTGTCTTAGCAATCTTTTTAGCAAAACTACTTTTTCCCATTTTTGAAAACTGGTTTACGACAGGGGCACTTTATAACGGGGTTTTCCCTCGAATTGATGCTTGGCTTTTAAGACAAGGAGATTTGTTTAGTCAAACTGTTCCTGATGGGATGACTGAAGAACAAATGTTTGCTATTTTAAGTCAAACTAAACTACCAACGTTTGCTGTTAATTTAGTAATTAAAAATGTTGATTTTAGTAATATTGCTCCTGGAACTACGTTTAGTCAGCTTTTAGCTCCAAGTCTAGCAAAAGTAATTTGCTCTATAATTGGTTATGTTTTATTATTTATTGTTTTACTAATTGGGCTAGTAATTGTTCTTTGGATTTTAGGCAAAGTTCTAACATGGGGTTTCTTAGGTGTAATTGATAAGATCTTAGGTGGGATTTTTAGCCTAGCAAATGTTTTAATCATTATTTCGCTATTCTTAATGTTACTTACTGTCCTTGCTAAGACAATTCCTGCTGTTGATACGTTTGTAGCTGATCAACTTGCAACATCAAAATTTGGACTATTTTCTTGGTTATACCATAATAATATTGTTGGTTGGTTAATTGATAAACTAACTAAATAAAAAAAGGCATCAGTTGATGCCTTTTTAATATCCAATATAATACCCTAGAATTAAAAGTAATGTTGTAATTACTAAGACGATTAGTTGTAAGAGCCAAGTTTTCTTGAGCCACTTGCCATAACTAAAGCCAGCTACACCTAAAGAGATTAATAAAATTGGATTTGTAATATAAATTAAATCTGTAAATCCATCACCAAAGATAAAAGCAAGTAGAGCAATATTTTGTGTTATCCCAACATTATGTGCAATCGCAGAAATGATAGGAATAATTAAAATAATTTTTGCACTAGCAGAGCCAATAAAGAATTGAATTACTAAAGTAATAAAGTAAACAAATAGTATTCCTAAAATTGGACTTCCACCACTTAATGCATTAGATAACTCATAGATAATTGTATCCATTACTTTTCCATTTTCTAAAACTAGTCTAATTGAACCAGCAAGAACAATTAAGATAATTGATGGTAAGATTCCTAAAACTCCTTTGAAGAAGTAAGAAGCACCTTCTTTAAATGGTACTTTTAGTACTAGTAAAGATATGATTGTTCCTATTAAAAAGATAATTGCAATAATAGGAATTGAAAGACCACTTAAGGCATCAATAAATGATCCTAAGATAGATGATACAATAATTGCCACAAGTAGTGTAATAAATAGTGTTGCATAAACTTTTAAAGTTAAGCTTTGCTTTTCATCTTTTTCATTTAAATCTAGTTTTAGATTTTCTTTTTTTATTAGGTCAGATTCGTATGTTGGGGATTTTGTTGGATCTTTTTCAATTTGTTTAATATGTTTTGTAATAAAGACGCATAACAATAGATACATAATGATAAAGATTAAAATTCGATACCAAATTCCACTTACTAAGCTAATTTCCATTGCCTGGCTACCAAGTCCAACAGAGAAAGGATTAGTGATTGCGGAAGAAAAACCAAAGCCAGTTGCCATAAGGCACATAACAAGACCTGTAAAAGTATCCCAACCCATTGATAGTGATAACATAATGATAATTGGAAGTAAGGTAATTGATTCTTCAAAAATTCCAAATAACGAACCAAATAACATAAAGAATAAAATAACAGCATAAACTAAAGTTAATCTTTTATCTTTAAATTTAGCTACAAGCCAAGAAAGAATTGATTTAATTCCTCCTGTTTTATCAATTACGTTAAAAGAACCACCTAAGATTAGTAGGAATAAGGAAATAGCAATAATTGTAATTCCATGACTACTACCAAAGATTAAGAATGGTGAGAGTAAGAATTTACCAAAACTATAGCTTTCTCTTGGTTCAATTGCTTGATAACTTCTAACCCCTTCAACTGTTACATATTCACCTTGAGGGATTACTAAAGTTAAGATGTAAGATGCAAATAAAATTGCTACAAGAATAATAAGTGCAGTAATAAATGATCTTTTATTAATTTGGAGAAACTGTTTTTCTGTCATCGGTTTTTCATTCATCTTTTTTTTCTCCAATATATTCGTTATATAATGCTTCCCAGTAAATGCTATACTTAGCGCATTCTTTTAAGTTTTCTAGTTCGAAAAAGTAAATAGTATTATCACGATAAAACTCAATATCAACTCCAGCACCAAATAGAATTACAGGAACTGAATGAAGTTCAAAGAATTTTTCAAAAGGTTGATTATCGTTTGTCCCTACATATTTTAAACCAGTTTTATCTAAAATAACTTTTCCTTCACCTACAGTTTTAAAGCCTTTGCCTTTAGGATCTGGTAGTTTAAAGACTGTTTTTGATTCCATTTTAAAATGAGGATCTTTAATAGCTTTGCTTGCTAAGTCTTTTTGAAGTAAATACCAGTCTCTAATGTTTTTAGGTACTTTAGGATTATCAGAATTAAACTGATAGTAATTATCTAAATTAATCTTGATATGACATTTAGTACATGTGATATCATGATCATTCATTTCTAAAGTAAACTCACTATTACAAACAGGACAGTGGTATAAGATATTTTCTAAACCATTGGCGAACTTTTTACCTTTATAGTAAACTTTATTTTCTTCTTGCCAAGCAAAGTCATCATATGATAGTTTTTCAATAACTGTATTTAATAATTCTTCATCTGATAATTGGTTTAAATCAAAGTTTTCATACATAAGCTCGTATGTTACATCAATTTTACCTCGTCTAAAGTTTGAAGCCCATTTAGGTTTTGTTAGGTAGGCCCCTTTGATATTTACAAAAACTAAAGGTAAGTTTAGTTTCTTTAAGAATTTAGGAGTTGCTTCGGTAATTGTTTCTAGCGATCCATAAGCACTTAAGCGACCTTCAGGAGCAAGACCTATTGGCCAGCCTTGTTTAGCAGCTCTTAGAGCTTTTTTTGCAGCACCTAAATCAGGAGCATATAAGTGTTTAGAAATACCACCCATATGATAGAAAAACTTAGCTGTTTTTATATTTGTATAGTAGTAAGATGCAATCAAAGTTGAAGGCCTATTCTTAATTCCAAGTTCAGCATAAGCATAAGCTGCATCTAAAGGTGATGGGTGATTGAATAGAACAACAAAAGGTCCTTTAATTTTTTTTAAGTTTAGTTTTTTAACTTTAACTTTATATCTTTTAAAGATAAAGATCTTTACAAAAGTAACTAAAGGATAATATAATAACTTTCTCATCCGTCTGTTATTAGTACGATAGTATTCTGTATCTTTTTTCGGATTTAAAATCTTCGTAATTATTTTCTTTCTAAAGATAAATAATATGATAAATAAAATTATATAAACAATTATTAAAATTAAAGCAAGGACTAGTTGATCTTGGGTAATTGTCAGTCCAAATAACATTACATAAAGTAAGTTAATGACATTACCGATTGTAGAGATAAGTAAAAACTTTGGATATTTGAATTTAGCTCTAACCCCTAAACTTGCAACTAACCCAACAGAGATTCCGGGAACAAAATAAAGTAAGAAGATTGAAAAGCTTACCTTTTTTGATGTGCTTATTTTGTCTAACTTTTCATTGATTGCTTTTTCTTCATCAGTATAACTTGCTTCTAAAGTTTTGTTTAACTTATTAACTACAAAATATAAAATTGAGTTACCAATGATGATTGCTCCAAGACAAGTAAGGAAACCAACTAAGTTACCATAAGCAAGCATCGATACTACTTGGATAATTGTAACGGGAACAACAAAGGTAAACATTGTCATAATCAGAATGATCCCTGATAAAATTGGTCCTAAGATGCCTAAGTCTTTAAAGGCAGTTTGAATTCGTTCAATTGATTTTAGTTCAATTGCCTCTAAAATTGGTTCTTTGAAAAATATAAATGCCGCAACAAGTGATCCGATAATCAGGGAAGCAAAAATAGCTGTTGCTATTAGTTTAATTTTGCGGGCTTTTGTAAATGTATTTTTAGCCATAATTAACCTCTTAAATAT
>DUOW01000033.1 GCA_012838635.1 Acholeplasma sp. | reverse complement strand
ATCTAAAATATTCTAACACTTTTTAAAAAGGACTTAAAACAAGTCCTTATTATTCTGAATAATTCTTAAAATAATTTTTCACCAAAACAAAAGGTGTACCTTTATCTCCACTTCCACTTACTAAATCGGCTAAACTACCAATTAAATCAGTATATCTTCTTGGTGTTGTTCCTAAAGATTCTGCTTTTCCTTTTAGTTCTTCTTCTTTTGCTTTGATTCTTTCCTTTACTAAATCTTCAATATTTTCTTTACCTTTAAAATCATTATCAGCTAAATACTTAAGCTTAATTTCATTTGGTGTTCCTTCTAGCCCTTTTGAATACATTGGAGAAACTACAGGATCTGCAAGTTCCCAAATACCACCAACAGGATCTTTAAAACCACCATCGCCATAAACCATTACTTCAATATTTTTCCCAAACTCTTTTAATGCAGCTTCTTGAATTCTTTCTATAAGCATTTGATCTCTTTTAGGGAAAAGCTTAACTGAATGGCTTGTGGAAGCATTAGAGCCTAAAATTCCATATTCGCTATTATAACCTGAGCCATTAACTGATTCATTTAAGATTTCAGCTAATGTTATTACTTTTTTAGCTTTATTAAGTAGTAACATTTCTTTTAGTTCATTCCTATTATGAATACTACCTACAATTACCTTATCTGTATACTTTAATACTTCTAAAGGATTATTACTTAAAACAATTGTAATCTTACCTTTACCTAAGCTTTCATATAACTCTAAATAGTCAACTCCCGTAAACTCATGTTTAACTTCTGGAATAACTTCTTTAAACTCTTTTACGGTATAGCTTTGTTTATTTAGGTCAAGATGATATTTATGAAAATCTTTTACTAAAGAATTTCCAACTTCATCTTTAGGATAGCTTAAAACTAAAACTAGTTCATCAACACCCTTAGCAATTCCTTCTAAAAGAATCGCAAAACGATTACGTGAAAAAATCGGATAGATTAAGCCTACCTTTCCTTTTCCCATTTTGCGTTTTACATCTGTAGCAATATCATCTAAACTAGCAAAGTTATTTTGCCCTTTAGCTACTACAGCTTCTGTAATACATAAAATATCACGATCATCAATCCTTAAACCATCTTCTTTTACTGCTTCTTTTAAAGACTCAATAACTACCTTACAAATATCATCTTCCGGTTTAATAATTGGAGCTTTTATTCCTAATGCGATTGTTCCTAACTTGCTCATATTAATACTCCTTATATATTTTATTATACAAAAATTTTGCATAATTTTCAATATGAAATGTTTGGAAAACTTATCTAAATATGATATACTTAAAACTAGTATAAGGAGGTATAATATGAAGATTTGTTTTGTAAGACATGGCCAAACAGACGCCAATAAAAATGGTTTAATTCAAGGAGTTTCAGACCATCCTTTAAATGAGACAGGAATAAAACAAGCAAAGGAAACTGCTAAACTAATAAAAAAAAAATTTCCTTATTTTAATGCAATTATTTCTTCATCATTATCTCGTGCCAAGAAAACAGCCGAAGTTATAAAAGAAGAGCTAAAATTTAAAGGTGACATCATAATTGATGATCATTTTATTGAAAGAAGCTTTGGGCCTTATGAAAATCATAAAGTTACTGATGAAGTCTACATCAAACTAACTAGTGAAAATACTGAAGGGTTAGAACCATTCAAAGACTTACAAAAACGTGGAATTAAAGGGATTCTAGAGTTAGAAAAGAAATACAAAGGTAAAAATATTATTATCGCAACTCATGCTCAAATCCTAAAAGCAATTGTTTGTTTTATTGATCCTAAGTTTGATTTTAAAACTGTTATCTATAATGGTAGTTTAAATATAATTTCTGTTAAGAATCAAAAAATGAAAATTGAGAAATTAAATATCTATTAAAAAAAGACTAGCTTAAATTAGTCTTTTTTCTTTAAATATTTAGTAAGTGAAGGAATCCTTGCCCTCATATCTTTAATATTTTCATCTAATACTTTATAAACATAATCTTTTAATTCTTGTGTATTCATATTTTTATAGTCGTCATACTCTAAAACTTCACAAACCTTAAAAAATGTTTTAGTAGCAAGAGGCCATCTTTTACCTAAATCACCTGCACCATCAGTTGCAATAATCGCAATCGGACATTTAGCTTTATAAGCTATCTTAAAGGAACCAGCATGAAATTCAATTAATTCTCTTGTTTTACTTCTTGTTCCTTCGGGATAAATAAAGATATTATCTCCTTCTTGAATCCTCTCTGCGGCGGCATTAATTACTCTAATTCCTTGTCGAACATTGCTTCTATCAAGTGGTAGAAATCCTCCACCTACTAAAGCTTTACCAATTAAAGGAAACTTATATAAATTATTTTTAGCTACAAACTTAAATCTTTGTTTTTTAAAGATCCAAACTGAAGCAATTGGATCAAAATTAGACTGGTGATTACCAACAGCTAAAAAGCCATCTTTTGGTAATTTTTTTTCACCAGATAAATACATCTTTACATGAAAGATTTGAGCTAAAAAGTAAGCAATTTGTCTTATAATAAAATAATAAAACCTATTTTCTTTAACTTTCTCTACATCTTTCTTTTTATTCACAGGAATAAAGAAGGTCCAAATTATTAATGCCTCTAAAATAAAGACAATAAAGAAGGCAATTACTATACCTAAAAAGAAAACCCAATAAGTAAAACTTTCACTATCATATAAAAAGTAAGTATATAAAAAACTTAAAAGAGTTGCAAAAAACAAAGTAAGAAATAGAAACATACCTACCTCCTCTCAAAGACGGTAAATGTAAGTTCACCTAACTTTTCTTCATTTATAATTTTGTAATTATCAAAGTTTACTTTAGGAAAATAAACATTACCTTCATATTCTTTTTCAATAAAAGTAATATATAAATACTTACAATAAGGAAGAGCTTCTCTATAAATCTCTCTTCCACCGATAATAAATAAATCATCACCTTTATACTCTTGTAAATACTTATGAAGATCATGAGAAACTTCAACACCTTCACATTTAAAATCTTTATCAAAAGTAAAAACAACATTCTTTCTTTTTGGTAAAGGTTTTTGATTGCGATTATAGATTGATAGAAAAGTTTTCTCGCCCATAGCAACTGTTTTGTTTAAAGTAGTTTTCTTAAAATACTGTAAATCTTCAGGATAGTTCCATGGTAAGTCATTGTCTTTTCCGATTAATCCTTTTCTTGTCATCGCAACAATCAAACTGATCATACAGCAACTTCTCCCTTGATTGTTGGATGTGGATTATAGTCTACAAGCTCAAAATCTTCAAACTTAAAATCATCAATTGACTTTTGCTCGCCATGAATAATCATTTTAGGCAAACTTCTAGGTTCTCTTGATAATTGTAAATTAACTTGCTCTAAATGGTTAACGTAAATATGAGCATCGCCAACTGTATGAACAAACTCTCCAACGCCTAAATTGCAAATCTTTGCTACCATCATTACAAGTAATGAATAAGATGCAATATTAAAAGGTACACCTAAGAAAGCATCAGCTGATCTTTGGTATAACTGTAACGATAATTTCCCATTTTGAACATAAAACTGGAATAGCAAATGACATGGCGGTAAAGCCATTCTTTCAATATAAGCTGGATGCCATGCAGAGACAATTAATCTTCTTGAATGAGGATTAGTTT
>DUOW01000032.1 GCA_012838635.1 Acholeplasma sp. | reverse complement strand
GGCAGGGGTAGCAGGACTTGAACCCACACTGACGGTTTTGGAGACCGCTGTTCTACCATTGAACTATACCCCTTTTGCTATGCTATATAATTATACTAAATTTTTACCTTATTTGCAAGTAAAATCTTTCAAAAAGAAAGAGTTTGCATTTTTAAAATTTAAGTGTTATAATTAGGTTGTAAGCAAAGGAGGAAAACTATGGACTATGTAAAGTGGTGGGATAAGTTACCAAAATGGGCTAAATTTTTATTAGCATTCTTCTTTGGAGGAATTCTTTTAGGAATTTATCGTATTATTAAAGGACATATTATTGCAGGTATCATTTGGATAATCTGTGGTGGTTTTGTCATTGGATGGATTTGGGACTTAGTTACAATCGTATTACACGATAAAGTTACTTTATTTGCAGACTAAACATCTAAAAAAGAATAAACCGGAATTTTTTAATTCCGGTTTTTTAAAAAGAAAGAGGTATGTATGAAAACTGATTTAGAAATTTGCTATGAAGCAAAAATGGAAGAAATTAATAAAATAGCAAAAAGATATAATATCTTAGATAAAGAAATTACTAACTATGGTCCATATATGGCTAAAGTAGATCTTTTTTTACTTAAAAGGTTAGAAAAAGAAAAAGATGGAAAACTAATTTTAGTAACAGCTATTACGCCTACACCGCTAGGGGAAGGTAAATCAACGGTAACAATAGGTTTAGTTGATGCTTTAAATGCTTTAGGGAAAAAGGCAATTGGTGCTTTGAGAGAACCTTCTTTAGGCCCTGTTTTTGGTGTTAAAGGAGGGGCTGCTGGTGGGGGCTATGCTCAAGTAAATCCAATGGTAGAATTAAACTTACATTTTACAGGAGACCTACATGCAATTACAACAGCTAACAATTTAGTAAGTGCTGTAATTGATAATGTAATTTATCAAGGCAATAGTTTAAATATTGATCCAAATAAAATCACTTGGAAAAGATGTTTAGATTTAAATGATAGAGCTTTAAGAGAAGTTGAAGTTGGTTTAAGTAGCACAAAAGAGGTACCAAGAAAAGATAATTATAATATTACTGTTGCTAGTGAAATTATGGCTACTTTTTGTTTAGCAGATAGTTATGAAGATTTAAAAGAAAGATTAGACAGGACTATTGTTGCCTATACTTATGATGATCAAGAGGTAACAATCAAAGATTTACAGATTACTGGATCACTTTTAGTATTATTAAAAGAAGCTTTAAAACCTAATATCATTCAAACATTAGAGAATAATTTATTCTTTGTTCATGGAGGACCGTTCGCGAATATTGCTCATGGTTGTAATTCAATTCTAGCTACAAAGATGGCTTTAAAGTTAGGTGATTATATAATTACGGAAGCAGGATTTGGGGCAGATCTTGGGGCAGAGAAGTTTTTAGATATTAAATCTCAAGTTGCTCACCTTAATCCTAATTTAGTTGTAATAGTAGCCACAATTAGGGCACTAAAATATCATGGAAGTGGTTCTTTAGAACTAGGAATTCAAAACCTAGCAAGACATCTAGAAACAGTCAAGAAATATAATGTTAACTATGTTATTGCTTTAAATCGTTTTAAAGATGATACTGAAGATGAAATTAAATTTATGAAAAAGTGGGCTAAGGATAACAACCATCCTCTTGCTTTAACTGAAGTATATTCTAAAGGTGGAACTAAAGGCGGTCAAGAGTTAGCTTTAAAGGTATTAGAAAACTTATCTAATAAGAAGTTAAAACCAATTTATAAAGTAACAGATGATATTTATAAGAAGATTGAGAGTATTTGTTTTGAAGTTTATCAGGCAGAGAAGATTGAATATTCTAGCCTAGCAAAAGCAAAACTAGATAGTTATCAAGAAAAATATCAAGATTTTTATATTTGTATGGCTAAAACACCTAACTCTTTAACTGATGATGCGAAAGTATTAGGAATACCAGGAAAGCATACAATTCATATTAAAGATGTTAGACTAGCAACTGGCTCTAAGTTTATTATCTGTTTGACTGGCTCAATAATGACAATGCCTGGTTTAAGTAAAAACCCCAAAGCATACACTATTAAACTTTTAAAAGATGGGAAAGTTGATGGATTATCTTAAAAAAGATAGTAATAAATTAAACATAAAGTAAAAAAAGGGTTGGCAATTTGCCAACTCTTTGATACTTGTTTTGATTGACTTTTTTTGAAGAATAGTCTATAATATAATATATGTAAAGGCGCCAATAGCTCAATTGGATAGAGCATTTGACTACGGATCAAAAGGTTGGGGGTTCAAATCCTCTTTGGCGCGCCATTTTGTTTTATATTTATCTTGACTTTTCAAGTTAATATTGATAAAATAATAAAGCATTCGGGAAGTAGCTCAGCTTGGTAGAGCGCTTGGTTTGGGACCAAGATGCCGCGGGTTCAAATCCTGTCTTCCCGACCATGCAGGTGTAGTTCAATGGTAGAACATC
>DUOW01000031.1 GCA_012838635.1 Acholeplasma sp. | reverse complement strand
GGTGTTGAACAATATTTTGAAAGACTATTTCCTGAACTTGACTCTTTAAAGGGAAGAGCAATAGGTTATATATTATCAAAAGACTATTGGGGACAGGGCCTAATGCCAGAAGCAGTAAAGGAAGTTATTAAATACTTGTTTGAAGAAGTAAAGCTAGACTTTATTATGATTATATGTTATCAAGATAATCCTCAATCACGAAGGGTAATTGAGAAAAACGGATTAAGCTTGTATAAAGAAATTGAATTACCTAGTGCTAGTGGTAAACTAAAAGAAAGCTATGCTTTTATTTTAAGAAAAGAAAATTACAAATAAAAGCTTTGTAAATAGTTAGTAAAGTGAAAGGTTTTCCTTCTCTTCTATGGTAAAATAGGAAACAAGAGGAGTACTTTATGAAGAATTTAATTGTTTACGGAAGTAAATACGGATCTAGTAAGAAGTATGCGGAAAGGTTAAGCCAGTTAACTGGAATTTACCTTGCAGACTATAAGGAAGTAAAAGATTTAAAAGTTTATGATAATGTTATTTACTTAGGTGGAATCTACGCTAGTAAGGTAAGGGGCTTAAAGAAAACATCTAAGAAAATGAAAGATGATGCAAGGTTAATTTTAGTAACTGTTTCTTTAGGTAATCCTAATACTAATAAATCTATTAAAGAAAACATTAGAACTGCAAATAAAAAACTACTAAAAAAGCCACTACTTGACAAACTAAAGTTCTTTCATTTAGTAGGTAGTATGGACTATCCTAACTTAAAAAGGTTTGATCGAGCCGTTATGAGTTTTGTTTTTAGAATGCTTAAGAAGCAAAACATTCAAGGTCCAGATGCAAAAAGGATGATAGCTGCTTCTGAAGGTAAAGTTGCCGAACTTGATTATAGTAGTTTAGAAAAAATTATTAATTATTTAAAAGAAATGAAAATTATTAAGCAATAGAAAATAAGCCTTTAGGCTTATTTTTATTTCTTGTTGTTTTAAGTTTAATATGATATAATATAACGATTGAACTTGGAGAAAAGGTGGTGATGAGATGTCAATTTTAGAATCAATTAAGCTTGCGGAGAAGAAGGCTGAAGATTTAAGAGTTAAGGCTAGATTAGACTTAGAGTTAAAAGAGCAAGACACTAAAGCAGAAATCGATAAAGAAGTTTTAAAAATTGAAGAAGAAACTAAAGTTAAGATTGATGCTTTAAATAAAGCTACTGATGATGCTATTTTAAAACTAAATGAAGATCTAAAATTACAAGTTAAAGAAGATGCTAAACTTATTACTCAAAAGGCTTCGCTAAACAAGTCTAAAGCGACTACCTTCATTTTAAATGAGGTGCTTGCTAGATGATTGTTTCAATGAAGAAAGCTAAAATTGTAGCTTTAAAAGAAGAAAAAGAAAAGCTTCTTTCTGAATTACAAAAGTCAGGATTAGTTATGTTAATCCCCACAGAAACAGAAACTGTTTTAATTGATGTTTCTAAAAATGATGATGTAATCGAAAGAACAAAAAAAAGTTTATCTTTTTTAGAGAAGTATCAAGAAAAGAAAGATTCAATCCTGGCAAAGACAGAAGTGGAATATGATGATTTCTTTACTTACGATCAAGAGAAGATGGACTTACTGATTAAGTTAGAAGAACTAGAAGAGAAAATTGCTTTAACGCATGAAGAAAATAGTGCTTTACTTGAAGAGTTAGACTTTTATAGACCTTGGTTAAAGTTAGATGTAAAACTAAAAGACTTAACTTCATCAAAATATACTGACCTTTTTGTTGGATATGTTAATAGTAAAGATGAAGAACAATTTCTTGAAAGCTTGGATGCGCTAGGCTGTGACTATAAACTCTATGGTTTAGATAAAGACAAAAGGGCTATTATTTTTGCTTCATACTACCAGGATAAAGAAAAAATCGACTTACTAAACAAAGAATATCAGTTTAATGAACTAAAGTTTGAAGATGATGGTTTAGTAAAAGATATTGTTAAAAGATTAGAAAAGCAAATAGTTACTAATAACCTATATATTGATGAAGCTAGTAAAAAGTTAACTAAGTTAACTAAAGATAAAGAAAAGCTTTATATCTTAAGTGATCAAGCAGCTACTGATAAAGAACTAAAACTTGCTCCTGCCTTAGACACTCTAGAAGCAGTATATTTAGAAGGCTGGATTAGAAGTGATAAAGAAGATGTTTTAAAAGAAGTATTAGAAAAAGCAGTTAGTTGTTATGATTTAGTTTTACTTGATCCAGAAGAAGGAGAAGATCCACCAACATGCAATAAGAACAATAAGTTTGTAACACCTTTTGAAAGTGTCACAAATATGTTTGAAGTCCCTAATTACAGGGAAGTAGACCCTAACCCAATGATGAGTATTTGGTTTTGGTTTATTTTTGGAATGATGATGGGAGATGTAGGTTATGGTGTTGTCATGCTAATCGGGGGAATCTTGTTTTTAAAGATTTATAAACCAAAAGGTATGCTTAAGCAGATTGGAAAGATTATTGCTTATTCGTCAATCACAACAGTGCTCTTTGGGGTACTATATGGGTCTTACTTTGGTTTTGAGTTATTTAAACCACTGTTTGTAAACCCAGTAGAAGATCCATTAACAGTTTTAATCTTTTCTTTCGGTGTTGGATTACTTCATATTGTCTCTGGCTTAGTTGTGAAGATGTATGCTAGCTTTAAAGCTAAAGATTATAGTGGGGCTATTCTAGATGACTTTTCTTGGATTGTTTTACTACTTGGTCTAGGAGTATTACTAGCAGGAATATTATATGTTCCAAGTTTAGTAAAGATCGGTGGAATTATGATGGCAGTAGCAGTTGGAGTAATTATTCTTTTTGGCGGAAGACGCAAGAAAGGTTTTATTCGTAAACTTACTGGGGGCTTTACAAGTCTTTATGGTTTAGTAAACCATATGAGTGATGTTTTGAGTTATTCAAGACTACTAGCATTAGGCTTATCAACTGCGATTATTGGGCTGGTAATGAATATGCTAGCAGGAATGGTACAAGGCAGTGTTATTGGTATAATAATATCTGTAATTATTTATATTGTCGGTCACCTATTTAACATAGCGATGGGATTACTATCAGCTTATGTTCATGATAGTAGATTACAATATATTGAATTTTTTGGAAAGTTTTATGAAGGTGGAGGTTATGAATTTAAACCACTTTCAGTTAAATTAAAGCACGTTGATGCAATAAAATATAAGGAGGAGAAAATATAATGACATTAGCGATTATTGGTGCAGCAGCAGCTGCAGTATTAAGTGGTTTAGGCTCAGCCTATGGAGTTTTGCTTGCTGGTAGAGCAGCAGCAGGAGTTGTTTCAGAAAAACCTGATTTATTTGGACGTTTACTTGTATTACAAGCATTACCTGGAACACAAGGAATTTATGGATTTATTGTGGCAATAATGGTACTTGTTAGACTAGGCCTACTAGGTGGTGAAGCAGTAGCAATTACTGAAGCACAAGGATGGCAATTCTTTGTAGCTTGTCTTCCAATTGTAATTGTTGGTTTATTATCAGCTATTTTCCAATCAAAAATGTCAGTAGCTGCTATTCATATGACAGCTAAACAACCAGAAGCTTCTGGTAAAGGTATGACAATGACTGTTTTAGTTGAAACATACGCTATTTTAGCTCTACTTGTTAGTATTTTAATGGTTTTAGGTATTCCACTATAGGAACTAAACTATGGCTAAAACAATTTATGATAAAATTATCGATAAAGGAAAAGAAGATGCTAAGGTAATCTTAGCTGATGGCCTAAAAAAACTAGAACAATTAAAATTAGAAAAAATTGAAGAAGCTAAAAACAAACAACAAAAACAATTAAAAAAACAAGAAGAAGTAAATAAAAGCAAGCTTCAAGCAGCTACAATTAATGTAAGACGTGAAACTAAAAAAGAAGAAATTAAATTAAAACAAGCTTTATTAAAAGAAACAGTAAAAGAAGCAGTAAATAAGTTAGATAGTTTAAAACAAAATGAACTTTTTGATTTTGTTTTAAAATTAGTAAAAGAAGACAATCTAACAGGTAAAGAAATTATCTATGTAAATAAGAAAGACTATCCTAAATATCTAGCTACATTTTCTTCAAAAAAAGAAGGAGATTTAGTAGAACTAGATAAACTAAATCATGCTTTAGGTAAAGGTTTTGAACTAAAAATTTCTAAAAAGCATATGGATTTAGATGGTGGCTTTTATCTTGAAAGTGAAAAGTATGATATTAACCATTCATACTCTGCTTTAGTAGAAAATCTTTTAGCTAAACTTGAAGCTGACCTAAATAAAATTTTATTCAGTGAGGTTAAGTAATGAACTATCCTTATGCGAATGGGGTTTTGAAAGTAAAAGAAGCAGATTTATTTACTAATGCTTCATATTTAAGGTTAAAAGACTCTAAAGACATTTTGAAGACTTTAGAAGAATTAGGCTATGAAAAGAAAGAGACAATTGAAGCTACTTTAGTAAATGAGTTAGTTAAAACTAAAGAGCTAATTGATTCTTTAAGTCCTAACCCTAAACTTACAAATTGTTTCTTTTTAGTAAGTGATGCTACTAATATAAAAGCATATTATAAAGCAAGGATTTTTAATTTAAGTACAGAAGATTTACATATTCCTAATAGTAACTTTAGTAAAGAGAATTTAGAAGAAGCTATTTTAAACTCTAATCTTAAAGGCTTAGCAAAAGAAAATCAAAAACTATTTATTAAAATCGGAAAAGAACTAGAAGGGTTAGAAGAAAACCCAAGGTTAATTAGTGCAAAAATTGATCAGATTTTATTTGAGAAAGCTTATAAAGATAGTAAGAAAATAGATGATCATGCTTTAAGGGAATATCTTGTTTTAAATATCGATACGATTAATATAATTACTTTGTTTAGAGCTAAAAGATTAAATTTTGATTTAGAAGAAGTTTTAGATGTTTTTATCGATAATGGAAAAATAAAAATAGATGTTTTAAAAGACTTATATCAAGAAGAAGATGAAGAAAAAATCTTAAAAGCAATTACTTTGGTTTATCCAAAGTTAGAAAATCCTTTAAATAGGTTCTTTAAAGATCAATCTTTAGATTTACTTGAACGTGCTTTTAAAAGTTTTACACTAGAAGAGATTGCTAAGTATGAATATGATTCAATGAAACTTGGACCAATGCTTTACTATTATTTAAGTAAAGAAGTAGAAATAGAAAATATTAGATTAATTTATTTTGATCAAAGTATTGCCTTAACAGATTTAATTAAAGGAGAAAAGAATGGCTAAAGTAGATATTGTAGCGATTGCAGAAGATGATACAGTCTTACTTTTTAATGCAATTGGGATTAAAACTTATACAATTAAAGAAAAAGTAGCTTTAGAGAAGAAAATAGCTGAACTTGCATTAGAAAAATGTAAGATTATTTATTTAAGTGAAAGTTTGTATGAGTTAGTACCTGAAGTTATTGAGAAGTATGAACTTGAAAGCTATCCTATTATTATTCCGCTTCCTTTAAAAGAAACTAAGGAAAGTGTTGGTATCAAACAAATTAAGAAAAACGTCGAAAAAGCAATCGGCTTTGATATATTATGAGGAGAACTAATGTATGAAAGATAAAATTATAGGAATAATTACCAAAGTTTCAGGACCCTTAATTGTAGCTAAGAACATGCAAGATGTTCAAATGTATGATGTAGTTAAGGTAAGTGAAAAAGGATTAATTGGAGAAGTTATAGAATTAAGAGGAGATCGTGCCTCAATCCAAGTTTATGAAGAAACAGCAGGAATTGGACCAGGAGAGCCTGTATATTCTACAGGTGAGGCTTTATCGGTAGAACTTGGTCCTGGACTAATGGAAAGTATCTTTGATGGTATTCAAAGACCACTAGCTGTTATTTATGAATCATCTGGAGATAGAATTCCTTTAGGTATTGACTTACCTCGTTTAGATAGGGAAAAGAAATGGGAATTTAAACCAGTAGCAAAAGCTGGTGATAAAGTTGAAGCTGGTGATGTACTAGGTACAGTTCAAGAAACTTCAGTTGTAGAGCATAAGATTATGGTACCTTATGGCGTTCAAGGTGAAGTTTTAGAAATAAAATCAGGTAGTTTTAAAGTTAGTGATGTAGTTGCGAAGATTAAGACTAATGAAGGCATTAAAGAACTAACAATGCTTCAAAAATGGCCAGTTAGAAGAGGAAGACCTTATAAGAATAAGTTAGCTCCAGAAGACCCAATGATTACAGGTCAAAGAGTTATTGATACACTGTTCCCAATTGCAATTGGTGGTACAGCTGCTATTCCTGGACCATTTGGTTCTGGTAAAACTGTAGTTCAACACCAACTTGCTAAGTGGGCTGATGCTGATATTATTGTTTATATTGGTTGTGGTGAGC
>DUOW01000001.1 GCA_012838635.1 Acholeplasma sp. | reverse complement strand
TTATACCTCCTTGATTAAAATTTAAAATTATTGCATTAACCTCTTGGTTGTTTAGGTGGTCTACACCCATTATGAGGAATAGGAGTTACATCATTAATTGAAGTAAGTTCTAAACCTGCAACTTGTAATGACCTAATCGCTGCCTCTCTTCCAGGCCCAGGTCCTTTAACTGTTACGTCTACTTTTCTCATTCCACAAACATCAATAGCTTGTTTAGCTGCTGCTTCAGCTGCCATTTGCGCCGCAAATGGAGTAGATTTTCTACTTCCTTTAAATCCTAAAGCACCAGCACTGCTCCATGCTTGAACATTACCTGTACTGTCAGTAATCGTAACAATTGTGTTATTGAAAGTTGAATGAATATGAGCTTGTCCTTCCGGAATATTCTTCTTGACTCTTCTTTTTCTTGCAGTTCTTCTTTTAGCCATATTATTTTACCTTCCTACTTCTTCTTATTAGCTACTGTCTTTGCTTTACCTTTTCTTGTACGAGCATTACATCTTGTGTTTTGTCCTCTTACAGGTAAGCCACGACGATGTCTTAATCCGCGATAGCAGCCAATCTCCATTAATCTTTTTATATTAAGGTTTACTTCACGACGAAGATCACCTTCTACTTTTCTTGTTTGCACTTCTCTTCTAATTGCAGCAAGTTCATCATCAGATAAATCTTTAACTCTTTTATTTTCATCTACTTCAGCTGCCTTTAGAATTTCTCTTGAAGTTGCTCTTCCAATACCATAGATATAAGTAAGTGATACAAGCACCCTTTTATCTCTTGGTATATCAACACCAGCAATTCTTGCCATTAATTATCCTCCTTAAATTAACCTTGTCGTTGCTTATGCTTAGGGTTTTTACAAATTACCATTACTACGCCCCTACGCTTTACAACTTTACAATTATCACAAATCGGTTTTACCGATGGTCTTACTTTCATATTTAAAAATCCTCCTTTAAATATTATTTTTTTCGATATGTAATTCGCCCGCGTGTTAAGTCATATGGCGACAACTCAACAGTTACTTTATCACCCGGTAAAATAGTTATGAAATTCATCCTTATTTTACCAGAAACGTGAGCGTCAATTTCGTGGCCATTAGCTAATTTCACTTTAAAACAAGCGTTAGGTAATGCCTCTGTAACTGTGCCTTCTAGTTCAATAACATCACTTTTAGACATCATTTTCCTCCAATTTTGTCAGTATCTCGTAGCCATCTTTTGTGATTGCAACTGTGTGTTCAAAATGAGCACTTGGTTTTTTATCAATTGTGACTACCGTCCATCCGTCTTTCAAAATTCTAACCCTACTTGTTCCTAAATTAATCATTGGTTCAACAGCTAAAGTCATTCCTTCTTTTAAAATAACTCCTTCACCTTTTTTACCATAATTAGGAATACTAGGTTCTTCATGTAATGCTTGGCCAACGCCATGTCCTGTAAATTCTTGAACAATACCATATCCATATTGTTTCACAAATTCTTCAATTGCATGAGAAATATCTGATAAGTGACATCCTGCTTTAGCAAACTTTAATCCTTCGTATAAAGATCTTTCAGTAACTTCTAAAAGCTTTTGCTTTTCGTTACTTATTTCGCCTACAGCATGTGTCATTGCACTATCGCCGTGATATCCCTTATAACAAGTTCCGATATCAATAGCTATAATATCACCTTTTTTTAAGATGTGTTTGCGATTAGGAATGCCATGAATTACTACTTCGTTTATGGAAGCACAAATTGCATGTTTATAGCCTTGATACCCTTTAAATGAAGGAGTAGCTCCATGACTTCTTATTACGCTTTCAGCAATTAAATCAAGTTCAAATGTAGAGATGCCAGGTTTAATTGCGTCTTTAACAGCTTGATGTGCTAAAGCATTAATCCTTCCAGCTTCTTTCATTAATTCGATTTCTCTTTTACTTTTAATTGTTACCATTAACATCTCCTAAGATTTTAACAATCTCTTTAAAAGTATCTTTAATGCCTAAATCGCCATCTATATTAATTAATATTTTTTGCTCATTATAATATTTAACTAACGGTTTAGTTTGAGTTTGATATACATCTAATCTTGTCTTTACCGTTTCTTCTTTGTCATCTTCTCTTAAAACTATTGCCTCACCACACTTATCACAAATTCCTGCTTTTTTAGGAGGATTTGTTTTTAAGTTGTATGTTGCTCCACATTTAAGACAAACTCTTCTTTGGCTAAGTCTGTTAACTATTCTTTCTGGATTAACAACTAAGTTTAAAACTAGCGTTAGTTTAATCTTTAACTTAGCAAGTAAGATATCTAAATCTTGGGCTTGCTTGATAGTTCTTGGAAAACCATCAAGCAAAAACCCATGATTGCAATCTTCTTTTTGAAGTCTTTTGCTTATTATGGAAATTGTAAGATCGTCTGGAACTAGTTTTCCTTGACTAATATACTCTTGCGCTAATTTACCTTCTTTACTTTGTTCCTTAATTTCTTGGCGAAAAATATCACCAGATGAAATATGAGGAATATTATACTTTTCAGAAATTAACTTAGCTTGAGTTCCCTTACCTGCTCCAGGAGCTCCCATAATTAATAGATACATTATGATAATAATCCTTTGTATTCTTTTTCTTCTGTTTCTGACTTAAGTTGTTTTGCAGTCTCTAAAGCTACACCAACAACGATAATTAATCCTGTTCCTCCAACTTGAACTGAACTTGGAAGAGCAAAAATCCAAGACATAATGATTGGGATAATTGCAACTAATGTTAAGTATGTAGCACCAACCATTGTAATCTTAAATAAGACTCTGGAAATATAAGATGCTGTTTCATCCCCTGGACGAACGCCTGGGATATAAGCATTTTGTTTTTGTAAGTTCTCAGCAATTTGGTCGGGATTAATTTGTAAGAACGAATAAAAGAATGAAAATAAATAGATTAAAATTATATATAAGGCAAAGCCAATTGGTTTTGTTGTACTAAAGATTCTAATAAGCCATGTTTGAGCATTCCCTGTACCAATGAAGTTAGCAATTGTTGTTGGGATTGAAAGTAGTGTAGAAGCAAAGATAACTGGAATTACCGAAGCTGAGTTTAGCTTAATTGGTAATGAAGAATCTCTTCTACCACTTAAAACAGCACTTGAACGACCCGCATATTGAATTGGAATCTTTCTTTGAGCGCCTTCCATAAAAACAACACCAACAATGATTAATAACATTATTAATAATACCCCAACAAAAATCGCGATATCTCCACCAGAAACTGGTATAGTTGTTGTTGTTCCGCTACTACTATCTGTTGTTGTTTGTGGTACTAAGTAAGCACCAATTAGATCCTTAATCATTTTTGGAAAACTTGCAAGAATACCAGCTACGATTAACATTGAAGAACCATTACCAACTCCTCTTTTAGTAATCTTTTCTGATAACCAAAGACAGAATGAAGTTCCTCCTGTCATAATTAATGCCAAAAATACATAAGTAAAGGCATTATCGTAACTTGCTCTTACATAAACACCATCAGTACTTAAAGAAACACTAACGATTAACGTTAACCCTTGAACAAAAGCTAAGAATAAAGCTAAGTACTTAGTTAACTGATTTAGTTTTTCTTTTCCTGCTGGGCCTTCTTCAGACCATTCTTTTAATTTAGGAACAATATCCATTTGTAATAACTGAACAACAATTGATGCCGTAATGTAAGGTGAAATACCTAACGCTAAAACTGAATAGTTAGATAAAGCACCTCCACTATAGACATCTAAAAAGCCAAATAAACTTTCTTGTCTTCCTCCCATAAGGAAGTTGCTGTCAAGTCTTGGTAAATGAATAAAATATCCTAAACGCCAAATTAACAAAAATAGAATCGTAAATAGGATCATTACCCATAACTTTTTATTCGCTAGTGGGCTTTTGCTCTTAATACGTGCAGCTCTAGCCATTAGATCACCTCAGCTGTTCCACCAATTTTCGCAATTGCATCTAGTGCAGTTTTAGAAAATTTGTCTGCTTTAATAGTTAGTTTAACTTCTAAAGCTCCATCTCCTAAGATCTTTAAACGATTATGTTTTTTTGCAACTAATCCTGCAGCTTTTAATGTAGCAAGATCAACTACAGAACCTTCAGGAAAAGCGTTTAGACTGCTAACATTAACACAGCCATATTCGATTTTATTTAAGCTAGTAAAGCCTCTTTTTGGTAGTCTTTTGAATAATGGAGTTTGTCCACCTTCAAACATAGGGTTACGTTTTGGACCACTTCTTGCATTTTGGCCTTTATGACCTTTACCAGAAGTTTTACCATGACCGCTACCAGTACCTCTACCAACACGTCTTCTTGATTTATTAGAACTAGGGTTTGGTTTCAATTCATGTAATTTCATTTCATACCTCCTATTCTACAACCTCAACTAGATGCTCAACAGTTTTAATCATTCCTCTGATTGCATCATTGTCTGGTTTTTCTACAACTTGATTAATTTTGCTTAAGCCTAATGCTTTTAAAGTTTTAACTTGATTAGGAAGGCGTGTTATGCTGCTTTTAACTAATTTGATTTTAATTGTTTTTGCTTTTGCCATAACTAACCTCGCAATTCTTCTGCAGTTTTACCTCTTAAAGCTGCAGCTTGTTCGATTGTACGAAGGCCTTTAAGACCTGAAAGTGTTGCTTTAACTACGTTAACTTGCGTAGGTGAACCTAAAGACTTAGTAACGATATTTTCAATACCAGCAAGCTCAACAACAGCACGTACTGCTCCGCCAGCAACAACTCCTGTACCACCTGGTGCTGGACGTAACATAACTTTGCTACCACCATATACTCCCATTGCTCCGTGTGGAATTGTGCCATCGACAATCGGTACATTGATTAAATTCTTTTTAGCATCTTCAAATGCTTTATTAATTGCATCTGGAATTTCAATCGCAGTTCCTTTTCCTACACCAACACGACCTTTACGATTACCAACTACTACAACAGCTGTAAAACGATATCTTCTACCACCTTTTACAACTTTCGCAACGTGGTTAATATTAACAACTCTTTCTTCATATTCTGATCTTTCTTTAGGTTGTTCTTTACTTTTGTCTTGTCGGCCTTTACCTCTACCTTTATTAGAACCTCTACCTCTAGGAGATTTATCTTGTGCCTCTTCTTCTAAAACTTCTTCTTGTTCAACAACTTCTAATTCTTTTTCTGTCATTGCTTTACCTCCTAGAATTCTAATCCTTTACTTCTTGCACCATCAGCTAAAGCTTTAACACGACCATGATATAAATAACCACCACGATCAAAAACAACTTGCTTAATTTTAGCTTTTAATGCTCTTTCAGCTACTAGTTCACCAACTTTTGTAGCTGCTTCAATATTTGAACCATTCTTTAAATTTAGTTCTTTTTCCAAACTTGATGCACTTACTAAAGTAACTCCTTTAATATCATCAATGATTTGCGCATAAATATACTTATTAGAACGAAAGACATTTAAACGAGGTATATCTGCTGTACCTTTGATATGTCTTCTAATACGCAAATGACGTTTTTTTCTTTGATCATTTCTTGATTTCATTGATACACCTATTTTGCTACCTTTCCTTCTTTTCTTCTTATAACTTCATCACTATATCTGATACCTTTACCTAAATAAGGTTCTGGTTTACGTTTTTCTCTAATTTCAGCTGCGAATTGACCAACTTGTTGTTTGTCTACACCTGAAACTGTTACTTCAGTTGGAGATTTAACCATAACTGTTATTCCTTTAGGAACTGGCATTTCTACTAAATGTGAATATCCTAAGTTTAATACTAATGTATTTCCTTGTAAGTTAGCTCTGTAACCTACACCTGTAATTAGTAATGTTTTAGAAAATCCTTCTGAAACACCTTGTACCATATTATGTAATAAAGCAGTAGTAGTGCCGTATAAAGCCTTTAGGTTTGCTTTTGGACTTGTAACTTTTAATTCTCCATTTTCTAATTTGATTTCAAATTCTGGAGAAAACTTACGAGAGATTTCACCTTTAGGTCCTTTTACAGTAACTAGGTTTTCTTCACCTACAGTTACTGTAACTGCGTCAGCTACTTTAATCGCTTTTTTTCCTATCCTTGACATTTAAATCCTCCTACCAAACATAAGCAATAACTTCACCACCAACATTAGCTTTACGAGCTTCGCGGTCTGTCATTACTCCTTGTGATGTAGATATAATTGCAATACCTAAACCATTTAAT
>DUOW01000030.1 GCA_012838635.1 Acholeplasma sp. | reverse complement strand
CACTAATTAAATTGATAAAATCTTCTTGTAAGTCTGATGTATCTTGATATTCATCAATTAAAATCTCATATAAAGAATTCTTAATTTCATCTCTAATATCATCATTTTCTTTCACAAGTTTAATTGCAAGCTTAGCAATATCACTAAAATCATAAACATTATATTTAGCTTTATATAATGAATATTTATTGATAATCTTTTCCATCATTTCTAAAAATAAGAAAATATAATCTTTTTCATAAATAATACTTTCAATAATATCAGCTTCATCTTCAAAAGAAACAAATTCTTTCTTTTGCATATTAGATTTTTGGATAGTTGTACGAATTTCACTAATAGCTTTGTTAACTAATTCTGTTTGAATAATGTTATTTCCTTTTCTTGATCTTGCGGGAATTTGATAACTAAAAACTTCTTTTAGTTTTTCATAGCTTGAAGTCTTATTTACATAAGGTAATACTTTATTCATCCACTTAATTAAATCATCATCTAAATTACCTTCATCTCTTCCAATCTCTTCTAAAACTTCTCTTTTATAATCTAAATAACTAGCTAGCATTTGAAGATTAGTTTTCTCTTCTTCAATAAAACTATTAAGAAGTTTAATATAAAGATTTTTTAAATCATTTAAATTTTCTTTTGTATAAAAGTTTAACTTATAGTTTTCAATAAAACCTAAAGTGTCAACTTTTTTATCTAAAGTATAATATAGTCTTTCTAAATCATTAATTAAAGTGTCATCATCCCTTATTAAATCTTCCTTAAAATATCTTTTTAAGATCTCATTGTTTTCCTTATAATATTCTGCTAAAACTTCACTTATAATCTCTCTTAGTTTAGTTTTTTTATAGTACTCATCCATGATTTGAACATTAGGATCTAAGCCTAACTTTAAATGATATTTCTTTACTAAAAACAAACTATAAGCATCAAATGTCATTATTTTCGCATTATCTATTTTTTCAAGATATTTTCTTAAAGATTTATCTTCTTCTAATTTTGCACGCAACTTTTCTTTCATACTTGCAGCAGCTTGATTAGTAAATGTTAGAACTAATAGTTCATCTAAATCACATACTTCTAAAAGCTTTGCAATTCTTTCAATCAAAACAAAAGTCTTACCAGCTCCTGCTCCAGCTGATACTAAAACATTAGTTCTTTCCTCTTTGCTTTGAGGGACAGTAATAGCTTTAATTTGTTCATTTGTCAATTTCATTTGGCATCACCTATAAGTAAACTTCTAAAATCTCTAGCTTCTAACTTTTCAATATTACTATAATTCTTAAAACAAATATCTCTACTAGAACAATATTCACAAGAAACATTTTCACCATCAATTTCTTTAGGACTAATCTTAATATTGCCTTTTGTTATACCACTATATGCTTTTTTAAAATTGTCCTCTAAAGCTCTTAAAACAACTTCTAAATCCGAAGAATCCATTGTTGGCATTCTCCCAACCTTATAGTTTTCAACTAATAGTTTATTGCCAGAAAAATCTAAGCCTCGCATTGTAATAGGTTCTTTTTCAAGCTCGCTTATTTTCAAAACATCTTGTAAATATAAACCCACTACATTAGGATTAGTAAATTTATCACTTTTTGCAACTAAATATGCATATATTGGTAACTGTAAATTAAGCCCATACTCAAGATTATTAAAATTAGGATTTTTAACTATAGATCTTACTTTATAGT
>DUOW01000059.1 GCA_012838635.1 Acholeplasma sp. | reverse complement strand
TCGCCATTTTTCGTTTTCCACTCTCTTGCCTCGTTAAAATCAAAAAAGTACTTGCCACTAACAACTAACTTGTTATCCTTTACATACTGCTCAACCTCTAACAAACTAGGAATATTCTCGCCATCGCCGACTGCCTCTATATTAAAATCTTGATTACTTAATTGTTTATTAGTCTTTGTCGTTGGCTGATTATTCTCTTTCTCTATTCTCTTACTCTTATCTCTTGTGTTGCAATTTTGTTGCACTTGCGTTGCATTAGTGTTGCGTTGCAACAAGTTGTCCGTATAGACTGCGTTTTCTAGTTGTTTTGCTCGGCTTTTTCTTGACCTTATTGTGCTTTGTGTTTCACTGCCTATAAGTTTCTCAACCTCTGTCATATAAATTGTTTCGTCATCTAAAATCTCTACCATCCCCAAATTGACAAATATTTTCATAGCACTACGCACAATATCTACATTTGTATTCGTTATTGCGGACAACATTTCTTCGTTGTATGGTAGTGTGTCGCTAAATCTCAAATTGCCCTCGTGGTGTATGCTTTCAGTCATTAGTTTTAGTAAAAACAAAACATAGTCTTTGCCATTTTGCATACTTTCAATAACTCGTATATCGTGCCTCTTAAAAAAGTCTGCCTTTAATTTCAACCAGTAGTATCTTTTATTACTTGCCATTTTCTACTCCTCTAAATAATTCTTTCCTATAATCGCCATAAACTCAGCTCTCGTGTGTGTTTTCTCAAAATCTCGTTGCGCCCATCGTTTCAGTTGTAAGTTCTTTTCGTTATCCCTATGCACTAGCGAATGGTGATAGGCGCATAAGTGGACCACTAGATTATGTTTCTCTGCTTGTTGTCTGTTCCTGCCACCAAAGACATGGTGTCTGTGCAAGTTTCTAGTAGTCCCGCATATTACACACTTACGCACTTGGATGACTCCACTCTCTTGATATTTGCGCCTCTAAAAGCCTTAATTGTAGTTTCGTTGCGTTTATATGCTCCAGGTTAGCCTCGTACATTGTCTTTGCTAAATCGCGCTCGTATCGTTTCAGTGCAACCTCTTTCAGTCCGTATATAACCGTGTCAATTAAAGTTACTGCCATTCCACTTTCTCGCAGTTCTAACGCCTTTTGTGTTAAGCACATTTTGTACTCTTTTTCTGCTAGTGCTAACTTGTCGCCATGCGTTCTTAAAAACCTAATACTTTGTTCTAGTTCTACCATTTTTTGCTCTATCGCACTCGTTAAATCAAAACTCACTTTCTACCTCCTAAAATGGCACTTTGCCATCGTAAACGCTCGCTTGTTGGCTGTCAAACGGAGGCTTTATGTTCAACGCTTCCAGTTGCCCTTTTGCCCTCTCAAACGCGCCACTTTTAACTGGTGGTATGTCGGGAAGTTCTTCATCATTGCTTGGTCTTGCAACTACATAAGTTAGCAACTCGTTAAATTGCTCTGGTGATAAGTCATTCAAGTATTTAGTTCCGTATTCCCTTTCGCTTGACTCTATCACTTGCTCAAAAGTAACCGTACTTGACTTACACGCCTCTTTAAGTTGTTGGTACTGACTTAATGGCTTGTCCGTATCACTCGCCTTTGCTTGTGGTTTTGGCGTACTTGTCGTTGCTTTTGTGGTTGGTTTTGCGGATGGTTTTCCTATCTTTTTGCCCTTCAGTAAATCGGGGTCTTCTTCATCCGTCGGCACTCCAAAAAACTTGAGTAAAAAATATCTCTCACTATATGTCAATGCACTACCAAAACTTTGACTCATATCATCTTGTTGCCCATAGTATGCGAACGGTACTTGTAACTTATCGCCACTTGCCACATCGTGCCACACATAGTTCATATCGCCCCATACCAAAACCTCGTTCAAAGTTTTGCCTTTATCGTTTGTGTAACTTATTGCTTCTTTGTTGCTATTTTGTATCTCAGGATACAATAAAAGCCCTAATTCATCTTTTGACTGCTTGATATACGATAGTATTTGATTGCCACTAACATACTTGTATCCGTAGCCATCGCTATCTTTTGTAAACCTATCTACACCCTTTTGTATTTCTAAAATCTTCTCTAATAGTTTCATAATTATTTACACTCCTTTAATAAATATTGTTCATACTCATAGCACTCAACACATAGTCCATCGTGCATTTCTTCCGTTAAAAACTGTTTGCCACACTCTTTGCAAGTGGCGTATTTTTCCGCACACTCTTTGCAGAGTTCCATCATATAATCGCTACTGTAATTCTTTTCAATGTACGCTCCACACTCATCGCAAAATATACCCCATTGCCCTTGTTTATTTATCTGCTTATACATCCTCTTTTACCTCCATGTCCGCATAGTTCTTTTGCCAATAATCGCAAAACTTACACACGCTACAATAGTAAATACACTTCGTGTCCTCGCCTTTTCTAAACTCTATGTAGTCGCCACCATTAGCCTCCATCCAGTCCCTTGCTTCTTGACTGCTATCTAAAAGCCTCAACGCACTTTTTCTGCCCTTTTTCATTACTGCAAACTTATCGGGTTTCGCCCATCTGTCTTCTTTGCTACATAAAGGCAAGTCATTATCGGGCGTGTTCTCGTTGTACTTAATGTCTAGCAGTTTCTCTTGTATCCAGTTATCTGCTTTTAAACTATCGGCTACAAACTCAACCTCTAGGACCTGACTTTGCGGATAATCGCCTTTACGCCTCGCCTCACCCACTGACCAATCACGCATTATGGCGTAAAACTTGCTCTTTGCCACCTCTAAGCCGTTTCTCTCCAAAAGCCAAGCATAACCATCACCTTGCTTTTCCCAGTCGCTAAAATCGTTAAAACGCACTTTCCAAATACTGCAAGTCTTGTAATCAATGACTGTCTTTGTTTCTTTGTCGTAAAAGTCCATTATTCCACTAACTGTTAAGCCCTCTAACTCGTGTCCTTTAGGGAAGGTGTACTCTAGTCGCATTTCTGCAGTGTCTTTGTCATCTGCGTTCTTCTCTAAAATATGGTGTACTGCTTGCCCAAACAACGACCAAATCATATCGCTTGCATCGGCTTCTAATTTGTCAAAATGCCTGCGAGTTAAAATGATTTCTCTTGTCGGCTTTAATAGTGTTGTTATTGAGTATCTATTCGGCGTCGGTTGATACTCGCTTTCAGCCATTCTCACAAAAGCTATCGGCAATTTGCTTTTATTAGTTATCTTCATAATTACCCCCTTAACGCCTTTTTAAAGCCCTTTACTGCTTTGATTAAGTTGTCGCAAATGTCATCTAACTCTTTGTCAACCTTTGCGTTCTCGTACCTTGCTTTTGCTATCTCGTATTCGCTTTCAACTGCATCTAGGCTTGCTTGTGCTAGGTCTTTGTTTCTCTCGCCAAACCATTCGCCATGAAGCCTTGCCCATGCCTCTTTGCTTACTGCAGTACGAATAAACTCTCTAATTTCTAGTTCTCTTTTTAATGTTTCCATAATTACCCCCTAAAATAAAAGTGATATGCTTCTTCTTCGTTTAATCTAATTTCTGCCATCTCTGGCTCTTTTAGTTCTGGATGTATCTCTTGCACCTTTCTTCTCGCTCGCGTGATACTTTCAATGCCTTTCAACTCGCCACTCAATGCCAAAGCAAAAAATGACTTGCCTGTGTCAACACCCATTTTTTCAAGCACAATAACCCTTAATTTGTCATCGTTGGCTCTCGTTTCGGGATAGTCCTCTAAAACCTTTTTGACTATCTCTTGCATTGTTTCCATCTTCGTTTTTACTCTCTCAATGTTCTCGTTTCTCATTTTTCACCTCTCTAGTCAATAATTCCTGCAATTTCTAACTGCAATTCGGCAACTGCTCTCTCGACGTAGTCTTCTAGGCTTATGCCTTTTGCCTTCAAATAATCGCTAGACTTGATTTGCCCTTTTATCAGTTTCGTGTCAGCAGGTCGCCATTTAACTAACAATTCATTTGCCCATCTTTGCTTGCAACCCTCTAGTTTCATAATGTCTTTGCTCGTTAGGATAGGCTTTAAAATAATCTTTAATCTTTCCTTTGCGTTTAGTTCTTTGTCCATTTTTCACCTCACTTTCTAATTAAAAAAATATTCTGGTATGTCTTTTTTATTTAGGTCTAATACTGTCAATGCGTTCATAATTTGCTCTTGCGTAAAATAGGTCTTGTTATTAAACTTGGATGATATGCTTTGTGGACTTAAACCTATTGCTTTTGCAAACGCCTTATCACTACCGCACTTTTCAAGTATCTTACCACGTAGTTTTCTGTAATCAAACATCCGCTTCTACCTCCTTTTTGTTATTTAAAGTTTACAACGCCACTTTATGCTCTCATAATATCACAACTAAAAACGAATTGCAATAGAAAAGTTTAAGAAAATCAAATTTTTTGTTTGTACTATTCAATTTTTCGTTAGCCTTGTACTCTTTATCCATCTATCTCAATCTCTATGCTCCATGCTCCAAGCTTACTATATCCTTGTAGGTATGTAAGGCTTAGAAGCGCTTCTCGCACCGTTCTCCATACTTCGCTTTCGCCGTTTATGCCTTCTACAAGTTCATCGCATCTCTCTTGTGATATAGGCAAGTCTACACAGGTTTCTGCAACTTCGTTATCGTTAGTTCCGCGTATCATCTTATATGTGATATGTACTTTTCTTATTATATTCTTTTTCATTTT
>DUOW01000051.1 GCA_012838635.1 Acholeplasma sp. | reverse complement strand
TAAAACCCCACCACCTTTATCTCTTACATATTCTCTTCCTTTGTTTGTTAAAATATGTCTTATATAGGCGTCAACATTTGGTTCAGTGTTTTTAATTTGATTAAAGATATTTTCATATGAGTTTTTACCTTTAAACATTTTACTCATCTCTTTTTCCCTTGCAAGCAATGCTTTATATTCTCCTGTTAATTCTTTAATAGCCATTTGAAGGTCTGTTTTCCAGAGGACTAGATTTTTCAATGCTTCTTCTGGATTTTTTATTCCAATATCTAATAGATAATCTATCTTAGCAATAACCCCTGTACTCTTTCCCATAATTCCAGCAGCTTCTTGTTTTGATAATATGCTAGATGTTTTCTTTGCTATTCTTTTTTCCGATACCCCAATAGTTTTTTTAGTTAGATTTTCAATATCTTTCTTAACGCTTTCTAATTTTTTAAAAACACCTTTGTTGATTGATTTAATTTTGAATATCTTCTTTTCTGTCTTGGCTAGTTCTCTTGTATGTTCTGTTATCATTTCTTTAAGTGCTTTCATAGACTCGCCTCCACCCTTAGAAATGACATCAAGTTCTTTCTTTGTTAAAACACTTTTAAACTCATCTGATGTTTTAATAGTTCCATCTATAATATCATCTACATATTTATCAACTACTTTTCTAACATCTTTTGACATACCTTTAAAAGTAACTTCACCTAATGTTGATTTCAAAATACCTTTTTTTAATTCTACTTTAGCCCACATATTTAGTCCTTCTACAATTTGGTCACCTATTTTTTTAACATCTCTTGCTAGTTCTCCTTCTAGTTTATTTAAATAACTATTATTTTCTGCATAATGTGTAACGTGTTCTGTAAATTCTTTTCCATATTTTTTATAATAAGGTCTTTCAAGTTTTGCTGTATCTTCTATAAACTTCCTTTCCTTTGCTCTTACTCCCTTTGTAAAGAACTTATATCTATCTGCAAAATCAGCGGTCACCTTATTACTTCTTAAGGCATAATCAGGGTCAAACATATTAACAACTCTGGTAACCTTGTTTCCTAATTTATCCATATGGGGTATTTTCATTATGTTATCCTTTGCAAACTTGTTTACTTTTGTAAAAGCAGATTGAGGAATTATAGTTTGTCCCATCCACTTTAAGCCACCCTTGTTAATATAATCAGGATTTCTTAATGCTATCTCTGCAAATTGTTTTCTTGCATTTACTGCACCTACTTTTTTAGATAATTTAAAGAAAGCATTTGAACCAGATTTTGTTAAAGCAATTGAAGCACCTGCTTTGGTAGTTAATTTTAATGCTCCACCTGTTCCCATTGTTAAATAAGTTGTTGGGTCTAAAAATATATCAGTTAATAAACCAACAAAACCATTGGTTACACCTAATGCTTGTGAAGGGCTTACTCTTTGTTTAACTCCTTCCACTATTCCTTTTCCACTAATAATACCACCCATTGCATATTCGGCGGTTCTCAATACATCAAACATCTTTTCAAAAAAACTTCTATCCTGTTCCATTCCTTTTGGTATTCCAATACTAACTCCACCAGAAGATAAATTCTTCCTTACTTGTTCTCTTATAAATTGGTCTCTATCAAATGATGCCATTGTTTTTAATCTTCAATTGAGAATGGGGATGTAATGTTTTCTTCGTGCATTTTTTCATATCTTCTTTCATTTATTAAGCTCTGACTTACTAAATTAGGATTCCTTTCAATCATTAAATCAATGATTGGAATATTATCAAATACAAATCCTAAGTGCGTAAATAGGTTTCCTTTTGCTATTTTAAAGCGTTCATGTTTCGGTCCCCCAAGGGATATTATAGGAGCTGTTAGTCGTCCTACCATATTTATAGGTTCAGTTGATTCAATTGTAATATATCCAGATGTTTCATTAATTATTTTAAAGTCTGTACTATAAGTTTTTTTATATTTTC
>DUOW01000006.1 GCA_012838635.1 Acholeplasma sp. | reverse complement strand
CATCTCTAAAACATTAGGGTGAACCATACCTGCTCCTAAAAGCTCAATCCAACCAGTGTGTTTACATAAAGGACAACCTTTACCACCACACTTATAACAAGAAACATCTACTTCTACACTTGGTTCAGTAAATGGGAAAAATGATGGTCTAAATCTAATGTTCATTTCTTTTCCAAATAGTTTTGTAAAGATAGTTGTTAGTGTTCCTTTTAAATCAGCCATTGTAATGTCTTTGCCTACAACCAACCCTTCAATTTGCGAGAACTGATGAGAGTGTGTTGCATCATCATTATCTCTACGATAAGCGCTACCAGGGCAAATAATCTTAAATGGTTTACCTTTCTTCTTCAGCATCGTTCTTACTTGAACTGGTGAAGTGTGAGATCTCAATAATGTCTCACTAGTAATATAGAATGTATCTTGCATATCACGAGCTGGGTGATCTTTAGGAACATTCAGCATTTCAAAATTATACTTATCCCATTCTACATCTGGTCCTTCTTCAACTTCATAACCCATTTCTATACAAATATCTTCAAATTCTTCTTTTACTTGCATTAAAGGATGAATAGATCCTTTACTAAGTTTTGGTGCAGGAAGCGTAACATCGATAGTTTCTTTAGCTAGTTTTTCTTTAATCTTTTGTTTTTCTAGTTCTAAGACTTTCTTTTCAACTTCTGCTTCTACTTTCATTTTATACTCATTACCAGCCATACCTAATTTCTTTTTATCGTCAACTGATAATCCTCTCATTAGCTGCATCACTTCTTGGTATTTACTTTTCCTCCCTAAATACTGAGCCTTAACATCGTTTAACTCAACATCACTTTTAGCTTTACCAATTGCAAGTTTAGCTTCTTCTTGTAATTTTTCTAACTCTTTCAAAATCTTTTCCATATTCTCTTCTATCTCCTTTTTATAAAAAAAGTCCTTAAAATAATCTTTAAGGACGAAAGTTTTCCGCGGTACCACCTTAGTTCATAGTAAAAAACTATGCGACTTACTTTTCTTGATAACGCAGTTCATCCTGCGGGCATCCCACTCCAAAGGTGAATTCATAACATCTAAAGTAAATTACTCCCACCAAATGTAATTCTCTCTTTAATCTTTAGTTAATAGTTATTACTACTTCTTTTTCAACGTTTTAATAATTGTATCACTTTTTTCATTCTTTTGCAATCATAAAAATGATTTTTTAACACGATGAAGAAAATCATGATTATCTTTTACTAATAGTTTTATTTTCTTACTTGAAAGTTTAGCTTCAACACTTTCTACATTTTCTACTTTTATTTCCTTACCATCAGCTATAATTAAGATATCTTCATAACTACCTTTTAGTAAACATCTAGTATCTTTCTTTAAAACTAAAGATGAAGATAAAGTTTTAAAGGCATTGTTATTGATTGAAGCAATTTCTGTTAATTGATAACACAAAATAGTTGGTTCAATAACAGCTCCATTTAAACCTTTATTGTAAGCTGTAGATCCACTTGGTGTACTTAAAACTAAACCAGTTCCTCTAAATGTTTCAAAATATTCTTTATTTAGATAAACATCAATATTAATTGTCTTAATAGGACTAATTACAACTAAATCATTTAAAGCATAACCTTTAAGCTTTTCTTTTCCATTTACTTTAAAACAAAGTAAATTGTATTGATTTAACTTATACTTTTTAGTTTTTAATTTTTCTAAAATCAAAGGAAACTCTTCTAAAACAAAATCGGTATAAAATCCTAACTTTCCTGTATTAATCCCAACAAAAACTACATCGTCAATTAAATGAAGATATTTCTCTACTGCTTTAAGCATCGTTCCATCGCCACCAAAAGAGAAAACATATTCTGGGTTTTCTGGTGAGTAGATATCTTCTTTTAAATATTTTTTAATTTCAGTTGGCATATTACCTATATAACTATATCTCATCTTTATTCCTTCCTTACTGAATTTAATTTAATTTCCTTTTCTTCTAAAGGATTTTTAGCTCGTTTAAGTTCATGTTTTTCTTCTAACTTATCAATTGATTTCTTAATCTTCGTCATCTCTACATCTAGCTTTTGCGCAGCAGAACTTGCTTTTAATAGTCTAAATGTGATTGTAGAAGGGATTTGATAATCATACTTGTAATTTAATGAGTGTTCTATACTAGCCCAAAAATGCATAACATGAGTTCTAATTTGAAATTCAATAAAAATAACATTTGGACCTTCAATTGTTTCTGTAACATATTGAGCAATAATATGTAAAGAGCGGTAGCCACTTGGTTTTGGTCTTTTCACATAATCTTTAATTGTAATAATCTTTAAATCTCTACGCGAAACAATTAATTCTTTCACTAAATAGATATCATCAATATACTTACAAATAACTCTAACTCCAGCAATATCTTGAATCTTTTTTGGTATATCGGAATACTCCACGTTTAACCTCGCTGCTTTTTGCAAGATAGCTTCAACTGTTTTAACACGTCCAGTTACAATCTCAATAGGATTGTATAAACCTTTCAAAATGTACTGCTTTCTAATCGATTCTAGTTTTACAATAAAACCTTCTACTGCCAATTCATAAGGCAATAAAAAACTTTGCCAACCATTTGAATTCAAAAAAATCACTCCTTTTTAAATTTTATAATATTTTTATATAAATAACTTGCATTTTTGAAATAATTTAGTATAATACAATATATCACTACAAGGAGGATATATTATGGCTACTACAAATAGAGATTTACGTACACTATTAACTTTAGAAGAATATGAACGAATACTTCCAAATTTTAGTAATCCTGACTTACAAACAAATCATTATTTCGATACAGCTCGTTTTTCTCTAAAAGCAGAAGACTGCTCTTTAAGAGTTCGTGAACGAGAAACTTTAGAGTTAGTTTTTAAAATCAAGAAAAGCTATGAAACAATAACTTTTAGTGATATTATCACAAAGGAACAATTAGAAAAAATGATTGAATCTGGAGATTTGCCTAAAGGCGATGTTCGTCCTGAAGTTAAAAAAATTATTAAAGATCAAAAACTTGTAAACTTTATGAGTCTTTCAACAATCCGTCTTTTTATGCAATGTAAAAACGGTATTGTTTATCTTGATAAATCTACTTATTGTGGGATAACTGATTATGAACTTTACTATAATCCAACTACAAACTATTATCAAGGTCGAAAAGAATTCGTAGAGTTAATTAAAGATTTTGGTATTTTATATAAAAAGTGCGAGAAAAAAATTGTTCGTACTTATGAAGCATTAAAAAGATTTAATTAAAAAGCACATTAAAAATGTGCTTTTTTTATTTTCCAGAAAAACGTAAATGTTTAATATAATCACAATCTCCATTGTTTTTCAAACAAACACTACATAATTCTTCTCTCTTATCGCGAGGTAAGAAAAGTGTAATATCTTCTTCATTATACCCTACTTGCAATTCATAATCAGCTACGATAATAGGGCGTTTTAAAACACTAGGATTATCGATAATGAAGTCAACTAATTCGCTAGTTTTCATTTGTTCTATTTTATTACCTTTTTCTTTAAATACATTTGAACGCGTTGAAATAATATCTTCAAAACCATTTTCTGATTTTGTTAACATTCTCATGATTTCTTCTTTAGATATCGGAGCGTTCAAAATGTTTTTTTCTAAATATTTTATCCCGTTGTTATCAAAATACTTTTTTACCTTACGGCAAGATGAACAACTAGGAGAAATATATAATTGAATCATAATTTAACACCCCTTTCTCTCATTATTATTTTAACACAAATCAACTTTAATGTAAATAATTAATTTAAAAGATCTATTAAGTTTTGATTACCAATTGGATCAACAGTTAAATTAACTATATCTCCTAAATAGATTACAGATGTTAGTTCCTCACAATTTAGAAAAGCATTCTTTTCTATCTTAGTAACTGAAGCTGGAATAACGATTGTTTTTAAACTATAACAGTTTCTAAAACATTCTTCTTTAATTTCTGGTACCCCATTTGGAACAGTAAATTCTTTTAAGCTTCTACATCCATAGAAAGAAGTTCTTCCCATATATAATAACTCTTCTGGTAAAACAATTGTCTCTACATACCAAGCATTATAAAATGTAGTATTGTGAATTCTATCAATATCATATACCTCTACATATTTTAAACTTTGAGGAATTTTATCTGGTTGATTATGATGAACTGAACCAAAATGATATGTGAAGATATCTGATGAAGAAAAGAATCGATCATGATTTTCTCTTTTCTTACCAATAAATGGAGCCTTATAAGACTCTAATGCATTACAACCTTCTAAAATCCCAATTTCAATACTCTCTACAGAAATAGGAATTTCAATCTCTCTAATACTAGTATTTTTAAAAGCATATTCTTGAATTGTTTTTAAACTACTATTAGTAGCAAAATTCATATTTTCTAAACTAGTTGCGTTTGTAAAAGCATTTCTTTCAATCGTCTTTACATTTTCACCAATATTAACTGTTTTTAAATTATAGTGATTATAAAATGCCCTAGCATTTACAACTTCACTATTTAATGTTACTTCAGTAATTGCTAAAGGAACTAAAATAATCTTTCCATCTTTATACAATATATTATCAGCAGCATAATAAACTTTATTATTTTCTTTAACTTCTAAGTTTTCCAAATTCTTAAATGTAGCTGTTGAAGAAAAACCAACTATATCTGCATTATTACTAATAATTAATTCTTCCATTTCATACTCTTTGTCATGTTGGAAAATTACACTGAAGATTTTCATATTGTTTAACTCTTCAGGAATTTCATATTTCTTTTGATTTCCTTCTTCTTGAACTACTAAAGATACACCTTCAGGATGAATTGTAATTTTATAATCTTTATAAACACCATAAAGAAAGAAACTCATAAAAAAGAAAATAACAATTATCCCTAAAAGGGAATAATTATATACTTTGCGCTCAACTGTAAAGATTGAACGAATAACTAAAATTGCCAGTAAGATATCTAAAGCCCATAAAAATTTCAAATTATAAGCTGTTCCAATAAAACTTATTATTGGTAACAAATTCAAATAGAGCACTAAAACTAAAAAGGCTATTTTTAAAATATCAGTTACTATTTTAATATGCTTATTATTAAATATCATTTTCAAGGAAACAACAACTATAATTAGAATTGGAACTATGAAACGATTCATAACAGCAAAAAATGTATTTTTATCATAGTTAGTATATAAAAAATCACCCGTAAACATCTGAACAAAAATATCAATTAAATAAATTGTTAGATAAAAAGCTAAGAAAAGGGACAAAAGTTGATTCTCTTGATGACGCGTTGCTGCTTGACTAGCATATGATGGATGAACTTCAGCCAATTTCTGCTTTTCCTTCCCACAAACCTCACAAGTATCAGTTACACTAAAATTAGTATGTCCACAAACACAATGCCAATATTGACCACAATCTTCATAGATACATCTTACATTATTATAATTAAACTTCTTTTTTAACTCTCTACGATATAACTCTTTTTCTGGTCCTAAAGAATAAATAGCCTTAGGACTTGTAATTACATCATATTCAGAATAATCTTTTAAATAATAAACTTTATCAGCTGTTACAGAAAATAGTTTTGGAATATAGTTAATGTCCTCATCTAAAGTTAATGTAATTTTTGTCTCACTAGAATTAATCGGATATGTTACTTGTTTACCAAAAAACTCCAAAGTAATTTCTTTAATATTTATTTTCTTAAAATTTATAAAATGTAAAACTAAATTAGAATCTTGTTCATAGCTTGCAAAATGTAAAGGGAAATTTTTATATATTCTTTTCATTAATTGCATATCATCTACCAAACATCAAGAAGGCTACTAAAGATAATACTAGATTAATAAACGAAGAAATTAAAATTATTTTTCTAAAGTTTATATAGTTTTGATATTCATCACTATCTTTATCTTCTTTTAATAGTCGTCCTGCCTTTCTTTTTTTATTATCACGAACTTGGATTGTTACTGTAAGTACTAATAATTCAAGTACACCAAAAGCAGCTAAAGGAACCTCTAGAAACTCTGGTTTATCATAAACCAAAAATAAAGGGATACCAATAGCTAATGGCATTGTTACTAATAACAATATAATTCCAACTTGTTTTACTGTTTTGTTTACATTCATCTTCTCTACCTCTTTATAGTATATATTATACAACATTTAATTAAAATATAAAAGGAAAAAAGCATTCGAAAACGAATGCTTTTTTATAAACTTTAGATTATTTCTTCTTAGTCCACTTTTTAATTAGTTCCGGTGTTCCTAATACAAAGTGTTCTGGAACTACTTCAATCCAATCCATTTTTTCGTAATCCATATTACCTTTATTATAGATAACTTTTACACGGTCATCTTTACTTGCTGGATCTGGTTGAGGAATTGCAGTAAGTAATGATTTAGTATATGGGTGAACTGGGTTAGAATAAATAGCTTCTGCTGTTCCTAGTTCAACAACATATCCTTGATGCATTACCGCAATCCTATCAGAAATGTACTTAATAATTGATAAGTCATGAGCAATAAAGATATATGTTAAGTTATTTTCTTCTTGTAAATCTCTTAATAGATTTAATACTTGAGCTCTAATCGAAACGTCTAGTGAAGAAATAGGTTCATCAGCTAGAACTAATTCTGGTTCAACAATCAAAGCTCTAGCAATACCAATTCTTTGTTTTTGACCTCCACTAAACTCGTGTGGATAACGAGATAAGTGTTCTGGTAATAACCCTACGTTTTCTAAAGCTTTAACAACTTTATTATGTCTATCTGTTTCATCTTTGTATAAGTTAAAGTTATACAGACCTTCAGATACGATATAGTCGATATTTGCTCTTTCGTTTAAAGACGCAGTTGGGTCTTGGAAAATCATTTGAATATTTTTCTTTAACTTTTGCCTACCTTCTTTATCTTTAATACGTGAAATATCTTGACCTTTAAATAAAATACGACCATGAGTTAATTCGTTAATACCTATAATTGCTCTAGTAATTGTTGTTTTACCCGAACCTGATTCCCCTACTAAGCCAAATGTTTCCCCTTTGTACACTTTGAAATTTAAGTGGTTACATGCTTTTACTGTAAATTTTCCCACTTTGAAATAGATATCAACATCTTGAACTTCTAGTAAAACTTCACGATCATCTTTTGAATCTGCGTGTCTAATAACTTTTGTTCTTTCTGGAAATTCAATTTTAGAAACTTCTTCGTAAAAATAAGCTTCTGCAGTTTGAATATAAGGAATTACCCATAATAGTAAGATTCCCCCAGTTAGAACACTTAAGGCAAGCCAGCCTATAAAACTTAAATGGAGTTTAAATAGACGCCAACGATACGAACCAAACATAACTGCTTTACTCATATTAATTGATCCATTTCCTGATAACTCAGGACGATCAATTACTAAATATGGAGCTAAGCAATATGAATACCATTTAAAGATTGCTGGGATTAAAAATAAAATTGCCCAGAATGTTAAATAAATAGTTTTAAATAATCCTAGTAATAAATTACGAACAACATTTTCCTTTTTGAAACCATCAAATAAATTATTAAATTTAGCATCTTTATCACGAACTAAATTCATATAATATTCACGGTTACCAACATTAACTGGGCCAAGCCCTACAACAGGAAAGTTTAGTAATCCAGTTACTAAAGAAACGGCCATTGGTTCACCAATACCTTTTTCCTTTAATTTTGCTTTTGCTTTTGCTTTCAATACCGAAGGTGCAAAAGGATCTAAAGGTTTTTCAACTAACTTTTGTTCTTCAACTTGATTTTCAAGTTTCTTCTCTTGTTTACTCATCCACTTTACCTCCTCCATAAATTGCAGCAACTCTTGCTGGAATCTCAGAAATAATCTTCGGTCTTTCAACTTTAGGAGCTCTTGGATCTAATAACCATGTTTTAGCATAATGTTGTTCTCCTACTTTGAATAAAGGAGCTTCCTCTACAAAGTCTACTTTCAAAGCAAAACTATTTCTTGGTGCAAAAGCATCTCCATGAATACGGTTAAATAAACTCGGTGGTGTTCCTGGAATTGAATATAACTTTTCTCCTTTTTGACCTAATTGAGGTAAAGAAGAAAGTAATGCCCAAGTATAAGGATGTTGCGGATTATAGAAGATATCATTAGCTGTACCGAGTTCAATAATTTGACCTGCATACATAACTGCTACTCTATCTGCAATCTCCGCTACAACACCTAAGTCGTGAGTAATAAATATTACAGTAAAACCATATTCATCTTTTAACTCTTTAATCAAATCTAAGATTTGTGCTTGAATAGTAACGTCTAAAGCTGTAGTAGGTTCATCACAAATTAAGATATCTGGCGAACAAGCAAGAGCAATAGCGATAACTACTCTTTGTCTCATACCTCCAGAAAATTGGAACGGATAATCTGTATATCTTTTTTCCGCATCAGGTATTCCTACTCTCTTTAATAAACTAATTGCTTCTTCTTTCGCTTCTTTTTTACCTAAACCACGATGAATTCTAATAACCTCTGAAATTTGGCTACCAATTCTTCTTAGTGGGTTTAAAGAAGTAAGTGGATCTTGGAAGATCATCGCAATTCTTTTACCACGAATGTTTAACCACTCAGCATCTGATGTAAACTTAGCAAGGTCTACACCTGCATAATTAATAATACCATCAGATACTCTTCCGTTTTCTTCTAGCATTCCATTTAATGTCTTAGTAGTTACAGATTTTCCTGAACCTGATTCACCTACAATCGCAATGATTTCACCCTTGATAATATCAAGTGAAACATTTCTAATTGCAGTTAAAACTTTACCACGAACAGAGAAACGAACTTCTAAGTGTTTAATCTCTATAATTTTTTCACCATTTTGTACTTGTCCTGGACTCTTTAATTCAATCTCACTCTTCTTAAGTTTTTTACGTTTTTTAAATAATTGATTGTTATCTAAGCCACGTTGACGATAGAATAAATCTTCCAAAACAGCTTTACAATATTGGCAAACTTCTTTATCTTTTCTATTTGGATCAAGTTTAGTACGACAGTTAGGGCAACATTCTTTGTTTTGCTCTTTAATAACATAACCATCACTAAACACGATACTATCTTCTGTAAGCTCTACAGAACTTGCTTCTTCTTTACTCTCTATTTCTAAATAAACACAACTTGTAAATCTTTGTTTCATTAATTGTTGACAAGGTAAACTTGGTTCTTCTTGGTATTTACTTAAATTTACAAGTACAACTAAATCTGTATATATACGAAGGTTTTGAAGAATATCATCACCTTTATATAGTTGTAAATTTTCTTTTGGATCCCAAACAATTAATTCAATTCCATCAACAACCATTTCCACTGGAACTTGTTCGCTAGTTAAGCTGTAATAAGTTCTATAAATCTTATCAGTCAGTTTAACGTTGAACTCAGTTTCTAAAAACTCTAAATCACCTACAAAATAAATATCTTTCTTTAAAGCCATATCGTTACCTACCTATGTCTCCTTGGATCTAATGAATCTGAAAGAGCAAAACCGATTAAGAAGAACGCTAAAATAATTAGAGCTAAAGCGACAGATGGCCACAAGAACTCATGGAAATATAGCGTAAAGTTTTTCCTTCCATTTTCGATGAGTGATCCCAAAGAAATTTTATTTACATGTAAACCTAAACCGAAGAAACTTAATCCTACTTCACTTGAAATCATTCCCGGAATCATTAATGATCCTTGAGTAACAATAACAGCTAATAAATATGGAAGTAAGTTCTTAGTCATAATTCTACGAGCAGGTGTTCCTAAAGTATAAGACGCTAAGTTGTATTCTCTATTTAGAATAATTAGCGTTTGGTTACGAACAAACTGAGATAAACCTACCCAACCAGTGAAAGTTAGTGAGATTACTAATCTTACCTCATCTTGCATTTGAGGGAAAGTAGCTCTTAATACTAAAGCTAATAACATATAAATTAATAATCCTGGAATATTAGAAATTAAGTTATATAAACCAATAAAGAAAACGTCTAGTTTTCTAAAGAAACCCCAAATCAATCCAGCAATCGTTCCAACAACAACGTTAATACTTGCTGAAACAACAGCTAATGTTAGTGATTTTCTAATTCCTGTCCATATTGCATAGAATAAATCTTTTCCTTCAATATCACATCCTAAGATATGTGGACCACCTGGTAATAAGTGAACTCTATTTTTATCAATAGATAAAAATCCCTCTGGTGTAAAGAATGGAATTATTAAAGCTCCAAGAACAATTAATCCTAAAACTACTAAACCAATAATAGCCCCAGGGTTTTTAAAGAATACTTTAAAAACAGATTTGAAATATGAATATGGAGCAGTTGCAATTCTTTCAGACTCTAAACTTTTATCTTCACCTACAAGAGTAAACAAATCTTCTTTGTTTGGTAATTGTGCAAGAGTAGTTGCGCCACCATCAAAACCAGGTAAATTATCTACATTAAATTTATCTAAATTTCTCATTGTTACCTCCTATCTTGCCCTCAACCTAATTCTAGGATCAAAGAATACTGTAATAATATCTCCTAGCAAGAATGCCAACATCGATAAAGCAGCATAAATCATTGTTAGTCCTTGAATTAATTGGAAGTCGTTTCTCATTAACGCTCCAGTTAATAATCCACCTGTTCCTGGAATTGACCAAATCTTTTCTACATAGTATGAACCAACAAACGAGAATAATAATGTTCCCGGTATTGATCTAACTAGCGGAACAATTGAATTTCTTAATACATGTGTATACATAATACGGTTTTCTGATAAACCTTTAGACTTTGCAAACTTTACATAATCTGAGTTTAATTCATCAACCGTGAATCTTCTTACCCACATTGATGTTCCTGGTATTGATAAGAATACCATACAGAATATTGGTGGAACTAAAGAAGTTGGATTAAGTTCATGATAGAAGAATCCTGCTCCTAACCAACCAAAAATTCCATCAGATTTACCCATAATAGAGTTCATTAATAAATAGAAAACTAAACCTGGAATTGCATAGTTTAATACGATAAACGCTGTTCCAAGTCTATCCACTATACCACCTGGTTTTTTAGCCATAACTAATCCTAATGGATATGCTAATAGATAAACACAAACTACAGTAATAATAGAAATACGCATTGAAATACCCATTCTTTCAGCAATAATTGCTGGAATTTCCTTATCTGGGAACATAATACTTCTACCTAAATAAACATAACCTTCCCAATAAAGTTTGATTTCTGTATAATCAACATCCCATCTTACTGGAATTTTCTTAGGAATAGGTAAAAGCCAATAAATATATTGAAGTGCTCCAAATAAAGCTGATCTACGATGTCCATCGATTGTAGTTCTACCATATCTATAAAGAACTAAGTTTTTATATGCTTCTGCTCCAGATGGATTTGATCCTTTAATCTTGTTATACTGTGCTACGTCATATAATTGATGATCTGGAATTAGTCTTAATAATAACGAAACTAAAGCTACTACTAGTAGAAGAGTAAGTAGAGAAGAAAAAATTCTTTTCATTATATATAAAAAAGTTTCATTTGTAAGAGCCTTTTTAATTTTTTGTAATAAATCTTTAAATGTAAATTTTCTTTTTTCTTCAGCTTTTTGACTACTTAACATTTTTTTCCTCCTTTTAAAATTAAAACAAAGAGGGGTTATTTACTAGATAATTAATAACCCCCCTTATTTAAAATTATTTAAATAGTATTATAAACTACTTATATACTATTCTACTTCAGCCTCATAAGCTGCAACGATAGTTGCTCTTAATTCACGTGTCATAGTGTCTGCACCTACAACTACGTTCTTAAACTTATCTGAAGTTAATCCATAGCTTGCTCTTCCTGCTTGATAAGGAATTGTACGAGCAACTGCTGGACGATATCCGTTTTGTGATAACCAAGGAACAATGATTGCATATTCGTAGATTAAAGCATATTCAGCTTCTGCGAATTTTTGGAATCTTTGACTCATTTGGCTTACATCTGTAATAGCATTTCCTAATTCGTATAATGCAGTATAAGGTCCTAAAATATCTTCTTGTAATTGTGCAATTGCTGGATCTTTTAAGCTTTCAGCATCAAATCCTAACATTTCAACCATATCTCCACCAACTATCATTGTGTGTAAGAATGTCTTAGGGTCTGCATAGTCTGGACCCCAACCACTCCATAATGAGTAGTCGTAGTTAGATAAGATTGAACCCCATTGTGTATCTTGGTTTGCATCTGCAGGAACCAAAATTTGAACTTGAACAACTCCGCCTGAGTTTTCAGTAATTGAATTATATGTAGCTGTTTGATAAGGACGAACTGTTGCATTTCTTGTACCAATAACGTCTAGTTTGATTGGGAAATCAGCTTCTGTTAAACCAGCTGCAATTAATTCTGCCTTAGCTGCTGCAAAGTATTCTGCAGCTTTATCTGGATCATATGTAGGGTCTACAGAACCTTTTCCGTTAAGGAATCCTGTTAATGAAACTTCAGAAGTGATTCCTTGTCTTTGTCTCCAAACTTCGTCAACATAATCTGCATAATCTTTACCAGATTCATCTGTACCTAATTCTCTAACTGTATAACCTCTCATTAACCATTGTGATGGGAAATTAGGGTTGTAGTATTCTAAGTATTCTAATGAGTTTTGTCCGTATTGAATACCTAGACGGAAATTAGTATTTCTAACTGCCATTTGTGTAGCTGCTTTTTCAGCATCTGTTTTTGGTGCGATATCTGCTGGATATTCATAGTTCTTTCTATTGAAGTTGAAGTATCCAATAAATGTAGCACTACCTACTGAAGGAACAGCATTACATAATGGGTTAGCTGGTTCTTCTAATGATCCTGTTCCATTTGGACCAGTAACGTATTTTTCATAACCAACTAAGTCTTGTTCGTTAACTGTGAAACTATCAACAGCACCACTTTCGAACCATTCTCTTAATTTAGAAGGTGTAGCGATATCTGCTGAGTAATATTGTAATTCAATATGATCAATATATACATGGTCTACATCATAATATTTTGTATTCTTAGTATATTCAATCTTAGATTCTCTATCATATCTAGTCATTCTATATGCACCGTTAACTAAGATATTGTTTTCACTAATACCAAAGTCAGTTCCAACTTCATCTAAGAAAGGTTGGTGAACTGGTAAGAATGGTGAATATGTTAAGTTAGATAAGAAATAAGGAACCTTTTCAACTAACTTATAAGCAATTTCATATTTGCTTACAGCTTTAACTCCAACTTTGTTGAAATCTAAGTTAGCTTCAATTGTAGCTAATTTAGCTGCTTCTGCAGCTGCTGCTGCGTGAGCTTCTTCTGCTGTAGCTGCAGCTTCTTCTGAGCTGTTAGCTTCAATCCATGATGCTACCCATGCATCTTGGTTTGCATTATAGCTATCTACACTGTTTTTAACTGTGTGTGCTTCATAATATTCAGCAGCACCATCAATTAGGCCTGTAACAATTTGAACAGTAGCTGATGCAACTTTAGGATTTAAAACGTATTTTAATCCTGAAACAAAGTCTTCAGCAGTAACTTCAGCGTAAATTTCACCTGTAGCGTTCTTAACCCATTGAACTCCTTCGTGTAGTTGGAAAGTATAAACTTCCTTAGCTCCACCATCTGCGTCTTCAATCTTATAACCTTTTGCTAAAGCTCCTACTAATGCACCGTGTTTATCGTTTTCGATTAAACCATCAACCATGTTAGTGTATTTTTCAGAGTTATAAGTCCAAGAGTTAACTAAATAGTCAAAGTGTTCTTGATCTGTATCTGCTGAATATGCACCTTTATAATAGTTCTTAATATTAACCTCTTGGCCAGCAACTGTATAAGTCTTGCCTAAACCATCTTTACCTGCTTTTCCTTGAGCTGGTGGATTAGGGAATTTACTTGCTAAAGAGATGTAACCTTCACCAACTTCAGCATTGTATTCGTACTTGTAACCATCCGGATCTACTAGAGATGCGTAACCACCTTCGAATTTTTCCTTAGGTTCTTTTTCTTTGTCGTTACAAGAACATCCTACCAACAAAAGAGCAGCAAATAAAACTAATAATAAACTTGTTAATTTTTTCATTTTTTCCTCCTTGTTTATTTTATGTATCACTTCTATGTGATTGTTACTATTATACATACATTTCTTTTGCTTGTCAACAATTTTTTAAAATGTAAGCGTTTTAACCAAAGGGTTTAAAGACACAGTCCCTAAATTATCTCGTTTAAAGCGCTTACATTGTGTTTTTGTTTTATCTTGATTTTAATTTAAAATAATGCTATACTTTTATAGTGGAATTTTATTTATAAAAAGTTTAAAATGCTTTTATTTATAAGGAGATAACAATGGAAAAAAGAAAAATTATCCTTTCTGGAGTAAAACCAACAGGAACACCTACATTAGGTAATTATATCGGAGCTATGAAAAATTTTGGAAAGCTTCAAGAACAACACAAAGATGATCTATTTGTGTTTTTCGTGGCGGACTTGCATGCTCTAACAACTCCCCAAGATCCTAAAGAACTAAGAAAAGATATTAAAGATGTGGCAGCTTTATATTTAGCTTGTGGTTTAAAAGAAGAAAACTTAATTTTATTCCTTCAATCTGAAGTTGTTGAACACGTTCAATTATCTTTAATCTTAGAAGGTATGACATATATGGGTGAGCTTGAAAGAATGACACAATACAAAGATAAAAAGCAAAAACAAGTCGAAGGTATTTCATCTGCTCTATTTACTTACCCTGTTTTAATGGCCGCAGATATCTTACTTTATGATGCTGATTTAATTCCTATTGGCGATGATCAAGTTCAACACTTAGAAATTACAAGAGTTATAGCTAATCGTTTTAATAATCGTTTTGGCGAAACATTTACAGTTCCCGAAGGAATAACAGTAAAAACAGGAGCAAGAATTAAAGACTTACAAGATCCTTCAATTAAAATGTCGAAGTCTGCCCCTAACCAAAAAGGTTGTATTTATTTACTAGAACCCATTAATTCAATTAAGAAAAAGATTATGAGTGCTGTAACAGACAATTTAGGACAGGTAAAATACAACGAGAAAAAACAACCAGGAATAGCCAACCTAATGACAATTTACAGTTCATTAACTAATCTTTCTTTTAAAGAAATTGAAAAGAAATATCTAGGTAAAGGTTATGGTGAATTCAAAAAAGACTTAGCTGAGATTGTTGCAAAAGAAATTGAAGGAGTTCAAAAGAAATATAATGAACTAATTAATTCAGAATATTTAAAAAACCTATTAGAAAAAGGGAAAATAGAAGCAAGCAAACTTGCCTCTAAAAAAATAAACAAAGTCTACAAAAAAGTAGGTTTAAAATAAAAAGAGTCTCGCGACTCTTTTTTTAATGTTTTATAATTCCGTATCTTTTTTTACCACGTCTAATAATTGTGAATGCTTTATCTAAAGCTTTTTTCTTTTCAACTACAAACTCTAAATCTTTTTCTTGGTCTCCATTTACTAAAATAGCACCATTTTCAATAAACTGACGAGCTTCTCTTTTAGATTGAGCTAAACCTAATAAAACTAAAGCATCAATCAATAAAATATTATCTTCTTCTATTGCTTCTTGTCTTACACCTTTAAAGCCCATAATGATATCTTCTTTCGTTAACTCTTTTACATCGCCACTAAATAAAGCTTCACTTACTTTAATTGCTTGTTTTGTTGCAGCTTCTCCATGAACCATTGTTGTCACTTCCCAAGCTAAAGCTTTTTGAGCTTCTCTTAATTCTGGTTGTTCTTTTAAACTTTTTTCTAAAGCATTTATTTCTTCATGACTTAGGAAAGTATAATATTTCAATAATTGCATAACATCTGCATCAGCAACGTTAATAAAGAATTGGTAAAATTCATATGGTGTAGTTTTCTCTTTATCAAGCCAAACAGCACCTGATTCTGTTTTACCATATTTAGTGCCATCACTCTTTAAAATCAAAGGCATTGTAAGTGCATAAGCTTTAGCTTCATGTCCTTCAACTTTTCTAATTAAGTCTAAACCAGCAGTTAAATTACCCCATTGATCTTGTCCACCAATTTGAATCTCACATTTAATCTTTGGATCTTGGTAAACCTTTAAAAAGTCAATTGATTGCATAATCATATAACTAAACTCTAGGTAAGTTAAACCGCCACTTTCTAATCTTGACTTAACTGAATCTTTTTGCATCATAATATTAATATTGAAATGTTTGCCATAATCTCTCCACATATCAATAGCTTTTAGATCTGCAAACCAATCATAGTTATTAACACAAAAACTAACTTTTCCATCAAACTTTAAAAAGTGTCCAATTTGCTTTTCGAAACACTTAGACCATAAAGCAACAGTCTCTTTAGTATTCATTGCTCTTTCTGCTGTTTTACCAGAAGGGTCACCAATTAATCCTGTTCCCCCACCAATAATCGCAACTGGTCTATTTCCATATTGTTTGAAACGCATCAATGTGATGATAGGAACTAAATGACCAATATGTAAACTATCAGCTGTTGGGTCAAACCCACAATATACTGAAACTGGTCCTTCTTTTAATCTTGCAACTAACCCTTCTTCATCTACGATATCGTATATTAATCCTCTCCATCTTAAATCACTAATTAAATCCACTCTTTTCCTCCTTAATAAAAGTCCTTAAAATATTTTAAGGACATTTTAGTATTCAACCTTAATTTTTAAAATCCTATTTAGTTGATTCACGCCATATTACGTCATAATCTACAATAATGTTGGCTGCTTTCTTTTGATAACTATCTCTTTCTTCTTCTTTCTTTTGATCGTCTTTCATCATTTCTGTTAGATAACTCATTGCTCTACTACCAATGTCATAAATTGATGGTGCAATACAAGTAAGTGTTGGATTTGATAGTACTGCATAACGAGTATTTTGGAATCCAATTACTTGTAATTGTTCAGGAACTTTAATTCCTTTTTTAGTAGCAACGTTCATAAACGAAATCGCCATTGAATCACGAACCGCTAAAGCAACTTCTGGAACTTTCTTATCTAAATAAGTCTTGAAATCATTTTGGTTAATATTTAAATTACCAGTTGAGTATAGAATGTCAACTTCAAGACCAGCTTCTTTCATTGCTCTTTCGTAACCAGCAGCTTTAAGTTCATTTGCAGAATATTTATGAATAGTATCAATAAATAAAATCTTTTTGTTTCCGCGTTTAATCATTTCTTTTGTAGTTTGATAAGCACATTCTTCATAATCAATTGAAATACTACCAAATTCATCTGAACTAGAAATGTTATTTACAAATACAACAGGCACTGGAGTGTGTGCAATTTCTTTATATGTAGCATCTGTTGTTTCATCGTTCATAAAAAGAATACCATCTACACTTGATGCAATAACTTCTGACCAAGCATCTCTTGGATCTTCTTCATCTTTAGTAATAAATAAACGAATAGTATAACCGTATTTACGAGCACTGTCATAAATACCTTCAATCATCTCAGCAACACTAGCACGGCTAATCGAAGGGATTACGATAGCTACTGTTGTTGATCTTTTGCTTGCTAAACCACGAGCATTAGCATTTGGCTTATAACCTTTTTCTTTAATAATTCGTAAAACTCTCTCTCTAGTTTCAGCCTTTACTTTTTCAGGATGATTTAAAACACGCGATACTGTTGCTAAACTTACACCTGCAGCTCCAGCAACGTCATAAATTTTAACTTGTTGACTCATAAGTATTACCTCACTTTCTTACTTTCTTTTTTCATATGTATTATAACATAAAATGAAAATACTTTCAATCATTTTCTTTTCATTTTCAGTAAATAAAAAGACAGGATAACCTGTCTTTTAATTAAACTTCTTACGTTCTTTGATTCTAGCAGCTTTAGCAGATAAAGATCTAATGTAATGAAGTTTAGCTCTACGTACTTTACCTAAGCGAACTACTTCAATTTGAGCGACATTCGGACTGTGAACAGGGAAAGTTCTTTCAACTCCTACTCCGTAAGATACCTTACGAACTGTATAAGTTTCACTAATTCCTCCACCTTGTCTTTTAATTACAAGTCCTTCAAAGATCTGAATTCTTTCACGCGCACCCTCTTTAATTTTTACGTGCACTTTAACTGTGTCTCCAGGTCTAAATTCAGGAATGTCAGTTCTTAAATATTCTTTAGTCACATCAGCAATTAATTGTTGACTCATTTTCTTTCACTCTCCTTATAAATTACTTTCATTTAAAGTATGTCTTTTATTAAAACTCTAAATCTTTTCCTTCTTTAATTAAATCTAAAAACTTTAAGTCTTCTTTAGTTAGATTAGCTTTTTCTAAAATATCTTGCCTTCTTTCATAAGTCTTTTTCAAACTTTGAAATCTACGCCATTTTCTTACATTTTCATGATGACCAGATAATAATACACTTGGAACTTTTAGTCCTTCAAATTCTTCTGGTCTTGTATACTGAGGATATTCTAACAATTCCTCAAAACTTTCGCTTTGTAATGATTCTTGATTTCCTAAAACATTAGGGATTAATCTTGCAATACTGTCGATCATCGCTAGTGCTGCAATTTCTCCACCAGTTAGGATATAATCTCCAATTGAGATTTCTTCATCTATGTAATTAGTAATACGATTGTCAATACCTTCATAGTGACCACAAACAATAATTAAGTGGTCTTTTTTCGATAATTCTTTAGCTTTGTCTTGATTATAAGTTACTCCTTTTGGAGAAGTTAAAACTGTATAACCTTTTGGAATAGATCTTAGTGCCAAAACAATTGGTTCTACTTCAATAACCATTCCTGCTCCACCACCATAAGGATAATCATCTACTTTATAATTCTTATCTAAAGAGAATTTACGATAATCAATAATATTAATCTCTAAATGATTTTCATTAATTGCTCTTTGAAGAATCGAACTATTTACAACACCTGTAAACATTTCAGGAAATAATGTCAATACATCAATTCTCATATCATACCTTCTATTAAATGAATTACAATTTCTTGACTTTCAAAATCAATATCTTTAATAAACTCATCTACATAAGGAACTAAAACTTTTTTCCCTTCTTCTGTTTCAAGTTCTAAAATGTATCCTTGAGGAACTTCTAAATAATCTCTAACAACACCTATTAAATTACCTTCTTCATCATAAGCATCAAAGTCAATTAAATCAGTAATATATACTCTATCATCTTCATGTCTTTCAGAATAGATATCTAAACCTTTATATTCTAAACAATCATTAATGTTATTGATGTTGTTAAACTTTAATAAAACAAAGTTTTTATGAAAACGAACTGAATCAATTACTATTTTCTCATATTCATCTTCTTTTAAAATATAAAAAGTTTTTCCTTTTTTAAATCTTTCTTCTGGATAATCAGTATGAGCAATTACTTTAACTTCACCTTTAATTCCATGATGATTAACGATTGTCCCTATAATTACTAATTCCATAATTAAAACGAATCTATAGATACTTCAATTCTTTTTCCGTAGCGAGCACCACATGAATAAAGAATAGTTCTCAGTGCATTAATAATGCGTCCGTTTTTACCAATTACACGACCAAGATCATCGTTAGCTACTAATACTTGCAAAGCAACAGTACTATCTGAATTAGTTTCTAATTCCTTAACAACTACATCTTCTGGTTTTTCCACAAGTGGTAAAATAAGATTTTTTAAAAACTCTTCAAAATTAACTTCCACGACTATGCCCTCTTAGCTTTCTTCTCTTCAGTGAACTTTTCAATAATTCCCACTTTAGTGAACAGTGACTTAACTGTGTCTGTCGGTTGTGCACCATTGTGAAGCCATTTTAAAGCTTTCTCTTCGTTAATTTTAAGTTGATCTTTTTCGATTGGATGATAAGTTCCAATAATCTCAATAAATCTACCATCTCTAGGACTTGAAGATTCAGTTGCTACAATACGATAATACGGTCTCTTTTTAGCACCTAATCTTTGTAGTCTTAATTTAACCATATATACCTCCATAACTTCCTAGATTATACCACAATTAAAAAAGACTGTCAAGTAAAAAAACTTAACAGCAACAACTTTTTTAATTATTTTTAAAATATTTTACTTCATCTTCCGTAAGATTACGATATTCCCCTGGATTAAGGCCACCTAGAGTAACAGGACCTATACTTT
>DUOW01000029.1 GCA_012838635.1 Acholeplasma sp. | reverse complement strand
GAACAAGGAAAGACTTTGGGGATTGTTGGGAAGACGGGGTCTGGTAAGTCTACTTTAGTTAAACAGTTATTAAGAATGTATCCATTAACAGAAACAGGTTGTATTAGAATTAATGGCATAAACATTACAAATTATAAAAAACAAAGTATAAGAGAAAATATAGCTTTTGTGCCTCAAGAAAGTGAGTTATTCTCAAGGGCGGTTTTAGCAAACATCTTAATGGGTGAAGGTAAAGATAGTAATTATAGCGTAGAAGAAGCTATTAAGATGGCAGACTTTGAGAAAGACATTCCTTATTTAACAAACGGTTTAGATACGAAAGTTGGTGAAGGAGGAATGACTTTATCTGGTGGACAAAGACAAAGAGCATCGATTGCAAGAGCTTTACTTAAAAACAGTGAAGTTTTAGTTTTAGATGACTCACTATCTGCAGTTGATGGTGTTACAGAAAAGAATATTTTAGAATCACTTAAAAAATATCGTAAAGATAAAACTAATATTATTATTGCCCACCGTCTATCAGCTGTTATTGAAGCTGACAAGATTATTGTTTTAGATAAAGGTACAATTACTGAAGAAGGAACTCATGAAGAGTTAATGGCTAAACAAGGTTGGTATTATACTCAGTATAAAAATCAAGAGTTAAAGGGTGATCGTGATGAAATCTAGAAAAGAAGGTTTGAAGCTAGGTTACACATCAAAAGAAATCTTAGCTCGTGTATTTAAATATGCTTGGCGTAATAAGTTTGTTTTGCTTTTATCGGTGTTTTTACTAATCTCGTTTACTTTTTTAGAAATGGTTCAGCCTTTAATTACAAAGCAAATTATTGATAATGAGTTAACTGGTGTTCAGACAACTTGGGTTGAAACAATGGATTCATCTAAAGCAAGTTACAATGGTAAGTTTTATGAGAAAACTGATCAAAATACGGGAAACATTTATACAATCAAATATTCTAAAGATTTAGAAAGCTATATCTTTATTGAAGGAAGCTTCAAAGAATATTATATTGAAAGTTTAAATCAAAGTACTAATACGATTAATTTAAAGAAAGATGATCTAAGCGTAAGTAGTAATTATCAAGTTTTAGGAGATGATATAACTAAGTTTTATAGTTTATCTAAACCTTTAATTACAAGATGGATTATTATCTTTGGTATTATTTCTGCTTTGATTTTAATCTTTAGATTAACCCAAAGGGTTACTTATGTTAGTGCCTCAATGAAGTTAACTTTAGATTTAAGAAAAGAAACTTTTGATAAGTTAAATAGATTACCTATTTCATACTTTAGCACTGAACCTTCAGGTAAGACAGTTACTAAGATGATCTTTGATTCTGAAGGTGTAAGAGGTGTTTATGATGTAATGTTTGAGATCTTTAGTGCATCGATTTCTTTAATTATTGTTTATGTAGGTTTATTTGTTTTAGATTATAGATTAGCTTTACTTACATTCTTAGCTTTTCCAATAATTTGGATTTGGCTTACAGTTTACAGAAGTAAAGTAAATCATTATAACTTTATGATTAGAGAGTCAAACTCACAACTTAATGGAAGATTAGCTGAGTTTGTAAATAGTGTTGGTGTTATTCAAATCTTTAATAAAGAAGAGAAGATGGCTAATGAATATGACAGGATGTTAATAGAAAACACTGGTTATCGTAACAGAAGATTAGTAATAACTACATTTTTTGGAAATGAGATGTTAATGACAATTCAAAGGATTATTGTAGCGTTTGTTTTGTTATACTTTGGATTAAGGTATTTTGATACAAGAACATTACTAATTGCAACTACAATCTCTGTTTATATTGACTATATTGGAAGATTAGTTCAGCCAATATCTTCAGTCTTTGCAAACCTTAATACTTTAGAAGACTCTCTAGTTTCCGCATCTCGCGTTTTTAGTTTCTTAGATGAAAAAGAAGATACAGGATTAGGTGAAATCACTGGTAAAGAGTTTACAGGTAAGATTGAATTTAAAAATGTTTCTTTTTACTATGAAAAAGAAAACTATGTTTTAAAAGATGTTTCCTTAAAAGTAAATTCTGGTCAGTTTGTAGGGTTAGTTGGACATACTGGTTCAGGTAAGTCAACAATGATGAGTTTACTAGAAAGATATTATGATTTAGAAGAAGGAGAGATCTTACTAGATGATGAGAATTACTTAAACTATTCTAAAGCAGATATTAGAGAAAACATTGGTTTAATCTTACAAGATGCAGTTATTTTTGAAGGGACAATTAAAGAAAATGTTGCTTATGGAATAGAAGCTACTGATGAAGAAGTAATAGATGTTTTACTTGCAATTGGTGGCGATAAGTTTGTTTATGAGTTAAAAGATGGTATTCATAGTAAGACTAGTTACCAAGGTGAAAACTTATCAATTGGGGAAAAGCAAATTATTGCTTTTGCTAGGATTTTACTTAAAAACCCTAAGATCTTGATTTTAGATGAAGCAACTGCTAATATAGATACAGAAACTGAACTTTTAATTCAAAATGCCTTGAATGCCTTAACAAAAAACAGAACTACGTTTGTAGTTGCACATAGATTATCTACAATCCAAAATGCCGACCATATTATTGTGTTAGATGAGGGGAAGATTGTAGAAGAAGGGAAACATGAAGAATTAATGGCTTTAAAGGGTATATACCGTAATATGTATGAAGCTCAAATAAGAAAACAAGGAGGAAATTAAAATGATTCTAGCTAGCATTTTTGAAGGTTTAGATACTAAACTTTTAATTGAACAACTTTTAAGAGTTTTAGCTTGTTTGATAATCGGTGGTGCTATCGGTTATGAAAGAGAGATTAAGTCTAAACCAGCTGGATTTGTAACTTTCATTTTAGTTTGTGTTGGAAGTTGTATTATCGCAATTTTACAAGAAAACTTATATTTAGATAATCCAGAAGCTATGGATCGATCAAGAATAATCGCTCAAGTAGTATCAGGAATTGGTTTTCTTGGTGCTGGGACTATTCTTTATAATCGAGGTGCAGTTAAAGGTATTACAACAGCTGCAATGTTGTGGCTTGTAGCAGCACTTGGAATTATGATTGGTTCAGGTGGAATTGCAAACTACATTATCGCTTTAGTAACTGTAGTAATTGTTTTACCAACAGTTATTATTTCTAGAAGATTTGGCAAAAGAATTACAACTGGAAGAAAGATTTATAAAATTAGAATCCTTTTTGAAGATGAAGCTGAAAAAGAATTATACGACTTTTTAGCAACAACAGGAGTTACAGTTAGAAAAACATATTTTGTAAATAAGTTAAGAGAAGGTAAGAGAGAGTTAAAAGAATCTTACATTTACTTATCTTTACCTAAAGGTATGACTGTAAACGAACTTCTAGAAAAACTATCAAGCTATCATGAAATTTACGAAGTTTCCGAAGTTTAAAAGTAAGCTATTATTACTTTAAAAGTAATAATAGCTATGCCGCTGTGTTGGAATAGGTAGACAACCTTGACTCAAAATCAAGCGCCGAGAGGCATGCCAGTTCGAGTCTGGCCAGCGGCACCATTTCAGTCCTCTTTTTACAAGAGGGCTTTTTTTACGGATTAAACTTGAAAAATATGGTAATTATGTTATAATATATTTCAAGAAAAGAGGACATATTATGAAATATGTTATTATAGTAATAGTGCTTTTAGTTGTAGTAGTAATATTAGCAAAACTTAGAGAAGATAAAGAAGAAAAAAGAACTAAAGATCATGATGATACTAAAGCAGATAATGCACCTAAAGAAGACGATTTATCTAAAAAAGTGATTGAGTCAAATGAAGTGGTTATATCTCAAGAAG
>DUOW01000028.1 GCA_012838635.1 Acholeplasma sp. | reverse complement strand
TTTTTGGTTTCATTTTTAGTGTAAGGGTTGCAGTCTCATTAGTATCTAGATTCTTTACTTTAACTTCATAGTTTCCATATGCTAAACCTTTAACCGTAAACTTCTTATTTGTAATTGCACTAATTTGTAAACCACTTAATCCCTCAACACTTAAATTATCAGTATGAGATGTAATCACAACTTCAAGTTCATCACCTTTATAGATGTCTTTTGTTGCAGGGGCTAAACTCAACTCAGTAAACTTACCTACTTGAGAAGTATAACTTTTAACTACATTATTATCTTTATCAATAATCTCAACTTTAACTGTTCCTGCTTTTGTCTCTTGAAAACTATATGAATTTGCACCTTTTTGTAAAGTAGTTTTTAATTCATCATTAAAATAAACTTTATACTCTTTTACTAATTCAGGATTAATATCTTCAGTAAATGAAACCTCAATATTTTGATTATTTCTTGTAACTGTAAGATCTAACAATTCACCTGGCATAGCATCTAAAATATACAAAGCAAATGTTACTTCTGCGTCATCATCAACTAACCCTATAGTTACATTTTCTGTTGCTACATTAATACCTGTAATCTTTAATACATTACCTACAATCTCATAACTATAATTAGCACTTTCAGACTTTACAACTAACTTATGGCCTTGATCAGGAACTTGACTTACCTCAATTTCAATTGTCCTACCAACATTTACATCATAACTTTTCTCACCTACACTTATAGCTACAGGTAAAGCTACATCAAAATAATACTCATCTAATATTGTTCCATCTGCAGTTTTTAGTTTTAAAACAACTTCTCTTACATCTTCAGGAACAGATGTTATATTAATTCTCCTTGTGCCTACTGGATATTCTGCTTGACAAGCATCATCAAAATAAATCTCATATTTATCTAATACATTTCCATCTAACTCTTCTCTAAAGATAATCGAATAGTTTCTTTCTCCTTGATCACTAAATCTAAAATCATAAATTCTTCCATAATATAAAGAGTTAATAAAGTGAATATTTTTTGTAATGACTGTTCCATCATATTTCTTAAACTTAACTACAAAGTCCTTTACATCATCTAATTGTAACCCACTAAATAGAAAGCTAGTCATAGCTTCATCTTTTAGTACTTTATCTAAATATACTCTACCAGTTTTATCTTCCACCTTTACATGACCAATATTGCCATAATAAGAAGTATTAAAACTTAAGTTAGCTTTAGTTTGGTCATCTTTGTTTCTTGTTATTGCAACTGAACTTAAGAATGATTCCTTATCAAAATGACTAGTAAACTGTGAACGATTAGATAAAATAGTTGCTTCATCTAAAATATCCCCAGCTTTATTAAAAGTCCTTAAATATAAACCATCACTCTTAACTGTAAATAATGTACCAGTTGTTGTACTAGCAATAACCTTAGCATGATATGCTGCATAAGTATTATTATATTGGTAAAACTTAGAACCGGCTGAACCAAGTGTCATATAAACAGCTCCACCTTTGTGATCATTAGCTACAACTTGTCCTTGATATACTTTATGAGATCTCATATAAGTATGATCGTGTCCTGTTAAGACTAAATCAACTCCACACTCATCAAATAAAGGTTGCCACGTTGCTTGAAGTCCTGGCGAAACACTTCCATATTGTGATCCATAAAAACTACGATGCATAAATACTACAATATATTGAGCATAGTTAGATGTAACTACTTCTTTAAACCATTCTTTTTGAACTGCAGATGTTCCACTTGCTTCTGTATCTAAAGCAATAAATAAAACATTATTATATTTAAAATAATAACTACTTCCCTTTACGCCTTCAGCTCCGTTTTGAGGATTATTAAAATGCTCTACAAAATAAGTATTTTTATAAACTTTTGGTGAACTTGATGCATCATAATACTCATGATTACCAACAACTGGAGCTAACATTGTTTTCTTAATATTGCTTAAGTCAAACAACATATCCCATTGTGATACTTTACCACCACGATCTACAATATCACCAGATAAAACATTAAAACGAAAATCTGGTTCAAGTTGATATGCCCTGCCTAAAATATCGTTATAATGAGCAGCTGTTGAAGCACTATAATATTGAGGGTCAGTAACAGCTAAAAACGTATAGTTTGAATTATCTCCTTCAGCTGTTTTAAATGTGTAATCAGCACTCATAACTCCATCTTTACCAACACGGTATCTATATTCGGTATTTGGTGTTAAGTTTTTAATCACAGCCCTATTTACAAAATAATACTGACGATTAAAACCTTCATGGTTATAAGTAACTCCATTGATTGTTTCTTGTTCTGGAAGACTCCACATATGCGTTTCTGGTGTTACAGTTGTTGCATTAGCATAAACCGTATCATTTGCTAGTGTATACTCTAAATAAGTATTTAACTTTTCTGAATGCCAGTTAACACGAACTGATGTTGCTGGATCTTCACCTACAGTAGTAATAATATGCTCATAAGTGATATTACCAAATCCTTTAACTTTCGGAATTGCAAGTAAAGTTACAAATAGTCCCAAAACAAATAATAAAATAAATTTAAATAATCTTTTCATCTTTTTCTCCTTCTTCTATATAATATATTGGTTTTAATAATGTATAAATAAATGAATAATCACTATTTGATTTAAATAATGGTTTTAAATTATCCTTTGTTCCCCAAATTGAATAAACAAACTCTGGATGATCTACGAAAGGATTTCTATTTTCTTGATAACTATAAATAACATCATTTCTCTTTCTTTCAAAATCATCTACCGGGTCTTGTTCATGCCATTTTAATAAAGTTGATAGTTTTCCTAAATATGGCGTGCTACCATTTCCAACTTTATCGTTTAATTCTAAGTCAGTTGAACAACCATCACCACCATCATAACGTGTTGCCATATAAAACATCATTCTTGCGATATCACCTTTAACCTCATCACGAGGTTCAAAGCTAACACCTGTAACACGATAACAGAAACTAGAACCTTCACCATAACCAAGAGCTGATTCAACTTTAACTCCTCCTTCATCAAAATCTAAGTTACCTCGATCAGAGTTTACATTAACAACTGTCGGTCTTAAATGATGCATATCAGTTCCTGCACTTGGACTATTTCCAAAACCTCCATGACTCTTAGGCCAAGTATGTTCACGATTCCAAGCTTTAGTTGATCCGTTTTTCGGATAACTAACTCCTGTATACATTAAAATCATATTATCAGGATTATTTGGATCTTCATCTGTTTCCCTTAAATAAGTCCTTAGACTACTATAACTATAAGTAGTATGACCAGAGATAATAGAATGTAAAGCTAACTTTAACTCTCTTCCAGTTTTTCCTGATGCTGCCTCATAGTATCCCGCATAATCATCAGGAACATATTCTTCTTTTAAGACTTTAACTTGATAAGTTTTAATCTCTTCTAAAGTTTTATATGTAAAGGTAGCAGTTAAAGTAACTGTTTTATCAGTACTTCCGCGAGTCACTACACCTTGATTAGTAATTACATCTTCATTATCAGACTGCCAAGAAATAACAACTTCTTGATAACTAGTAGCTAAATCAAGATCACTTACAACCTCAGGCGGTAAACTAATACTAGCAATAGCTTCTGCCATTAAAGCTTCATCTTGATTATCTTCACCATTTGAATCTTTTTCCTTATGAATAACAGTAATTTTAAACTCTTTACTTCTAGTCTTTACCCCATCAGTAATATAGGCATATAAAGTAAGATTAATATCTACCTCTTGCCTAAAAACATAACCTAGTTCTGTAACGACTTTAGTATTAGAAGATTGCCAACTCACTTGATAACCTAAAACAGCTTTTGGTAGTTCTAAATTCTCTACAACACTATTTAAATCTCCTTCAATACTTAATTCATTATACGCTTTTTCAAATGGATCTTCTTTTTCCACACACCCCACAAATAAAAAAATTGTAAGTATTGAAATAAAGAAGATAAATACTTTTTTCATATCAATCACCTATATATATTATTATACCATATTTATCTTCAAATTTATAGAATTAAATACCCAATTGTGCTATAATAAATAAGGTGATTTGATGAAGGTCTTAGGTGTTATTTTAGAATTAAATCCTCCTCACAATGCGCATAAATACTTTATTGAAAAGGCAAAAGAGCAAATAAAACCCGACTTAACGATTGCAATTATTTCATGCAACTTCGCTCAAAGAGGAGAAATAAGTATAATCAGTAAATACGAAAAAACAAAAGCTGCACTTAACCTAGGTGCTGATTTAGTTATAGAACTACCAGTATTTGCTACTTTAAACTCAGCTGAATTGTTTGGTTATTATGCAGTAAAAATCTTAAATGATTTTAAAATTACGGACCTTGCTTTTGGTGTTGAACTAGATGATTTAAACTTACTTAAAAAAACTAATGAAATTTTAGAAAGCCCAAGTTATAATGAAAAACTAAAAGCTAACCTAAAACAAGGCTTTAGTTATAAAAAAGCATCACTTCTTGCTTTCAAAGAAAGTACAGATAATCCTATCTTAACTGAAAACTTTAATAAACCTAACAATACTTTAGCCTTAAAATACCTAAGTGCTATTGATAAAATAAACCCTAAACTTCAAGTCAATCTAATTAAAAGAATTGG
>DUOW01000057.1 GCA_012838635.1 Acholeplasma sp. | reverse complement strand
TATGTATTTTACGTATTTCTTTACTTGTAATAAGATAATTACTAATTGCATTAGTTGCTGTATCTTGATTATAAATATAAAACTTTAATTTACTAGTTTGTACATCAAAAATATAGTAGTCATATGTAGTACCGTCAATACTATACATATTATTTATAGTACCATAAGCAATATGTGTATCATCCCCGTATATAAATTGTGCTAATAATGGTGGTAATACATAACATTTGTGCGGTGTAACGTCATAATATGTATAATTACCACTTGCACCCGTTCGCAACTTTGTAATTTTCATTAATTTATTTACAATTTCGTTAGTATTACCCGTAGTAGAAGTATCAAAAACACCCACACCAATAAAACGGTCTGTTGATTTATAGAGTACATATATAAAATTAATAGGTTCTCTCCTACCACTACCAACTAATGATACTTCATTAATTTTATCAATTAAATAATCGTCATATTCTCCCACTGATAAAATATTAATTTTTTCATTATAATTTATTAAATTACGTTCAACATACGCATTATTATAATCTACATTTTCTAACATATAATTTTTATGTGATAAAATATCATTTTTTGCTATATGTCCGTATGTTTGATTAATAGTTAAATAATTCTTATCATATCCAAAAGTGCGCCAATAATCACACACAAAAGTTAAACTAACACTCGTACCATTTAATGTGGTCTTACTAAAATCAACATTATAATATTTTAATATTCCATTTCTAGTATTACTAAAAACACAATATATAATATCGTCAAAATATGTAGTATTTTGATTTAATGGTGTATTTAAGTCTAAAATAAACTCGTATGAAAATGGTATAGTTTTCGCATAATTAACCTTACATTTATAATTACTATTTTCTAAATCATCTAAATTATCAGCATTGTTTAAATGTAACACACTTAAATCAAGTGCATTTAAATTTTCTCTATTATATAAATATAAAGTAGTATCCATTATGATATACCTAACCTTAAAAAATCATAAGCTGTTGTAATTGTGTTTGTAATTTCATCCACAATTTCATTGTAAACCTTTAAATCAATATCAATACCCTTATATTTACTAAACGTGCTCATATGTTGTTTAGTTGTTTCACTATCACGTGCTGTAACGTCTTGATTTTCAACATTATCACCACTATCATTTAATGTTTCATTATAAGTTTTATTTTTAGTTGAAGTAAATATGTTTTTATTTTGTGTGGCTTTATCACTGTATATATTTCTGCATAATTCATCTATATCATTTGCATAACTATTGGCATTAATAATATAATCAGCACTTTTATTATTTTCATTTGCTGTTGTTTCATCATCATCAGTTATTTCTTTTGTTATAGTTTTAGCCTGTTTCGTGTGTGTTTGTGTTGCTGTTACATCTTCATCTTGAATAATTGTTTCGGTTATTGTTTGTGTTTCTTCAATAAAAGCATTAAACAACTCACTAGAATTTTTTAAATATGCTGTAATATTATCAATTGTTAACCCTAATTTTAAATCATGTAAATTTAACTGTTCATCAGCATAATTTATAAAACTATCATCAACTGTTAAATAATGATAAACACTATTATACATACCATGAATTAAATCATAGTTTAATTTATCTTTATAATATTCAAATAATTCTCTATTAAGCATTTCATTAGATTCAAATTCAAATGGTGGCTCTTGTGTTATAACTGATTCATATAATCTTGATACTATTGCTGTATAAATAAATTTTAAATTATTATCAAGTGGTATAATTGTCTTAAAATCACGTATATTTAAGTTTTTAACACTTTTATAATGTATCTCATCAATAAGTGATGTGTGTTGCATAGGTCTATACATTAAAAATCTATTATATATATACTGATTAAAAAACTTGTTAGGTTTCTTCATATTAAAAAAATCAAATAATAAATCAATTTTATTATTAAGTGCTGTATTAGATAACAAATTTTTATTATAATAAATTTGATAGTCGCTTAGGTCTAAATTATTATATAATTTTAATCTTTCAAATTCATTATTTCTTAATTCTATAAAATATCCTTTGTTAATGTAAGTAAAATCTGGCTTATATGTAAAATTAAAATTTAGTAAAAATGATAGTTCATAAAAACTAAAATAATCATCATATTTAAAATTATCAAAAATGTATTTATAGTATCTTTCAAGATTACTCATTGTTATCTCCTGTTTCACGTGGAACATTGTCATTATCGTGTTCTAGTTCATAATCTAAAATTTCTACTGCTGTTGTATTAATGAACATACGAATTTTGCTCCCTTGCTGGTCTGCATCCCTATTAAAACATTCAACAATACTATTTATATTATCTATACTTTCACTAGCAAATGCGCTAACCTCGACACTTTGCACACGTTCTTTTTTATCATAATTAGATGCGTGAATTCCTATCTTTGAAAGAAAATCGTTTCTAATTTGAGATTTTAAAAACTGTAATTCGGTCGCTCTAAATTCAGCGCTATAATCTAACGTTTTAGATACACCACCAATACCTGTCGTGCTGTAAATTCTCACTTTTCCACTAGCTTCTAGTTTATCAAGCTGTTTAAGTCTTTTCACGTTACTTTCATCATTAGTTTCTATAATTTGCGCTCTACAACTATTAATAATGTTATCAAAAAGTTTTTTCTCAACAATAGCGAAACGTAGTGCATATTCCTGACATATTTCTTTTAAAGTTTTACCATTATATGTAGCAGTTAATCTTTTTACACTTTCACGTTTAACCGTGAAGCTAGTACCGTTTAACGCATATAATCTAAATGTGTTGTTTTCACCGTAAATATCTTTTATAGGTGATGATACAGTAAATCTAAAAATATCATCTTCATATTCAGCAAATGCACCATAATTATATAAATAAAAAAATGGTATTTTTGCTGGTACATGTTTAGCTACATTTTTAAAGCCTATTACAGAGTATAACAGATTGCTATACTCTGTAACGGTAAAATTGTAAATATCATCAAAATTTAGTATATTTTCCATATCAACTAAAAATAAATATTATTATAACATAGCGCTACAATCGGCATATGTAAATTTGCTAAATGGATTTATAAAATATTGATTATCAATTTTATAAAAGTGGTTTGTGTAATCACTTGCTTTATTTTCTTGAGTTTTTAAATCACGTTGTCTACTATAATAACCTATGTTTTCACTATCAACAATGTATATTGTGTTATCATCGTTATCAAGTTTAACAATTTTAGCCATCATATCAACTTTTGACAAATTGAACACATCAGCAAGCTTTACAACATCAATTTTATTAATTAATTTATAAGGCATCATTATTCTAATGTTATCAAGCTTTACTGCATTATCTTCAAAACGGTAAACTTTTTCATTATCATCATCTAATGTATAACCCATATAATTATTATTAACAAAAACAAATTCATCAACGGTATTTTTTATAGCTTCTATTAATTCATCGATTGTTGTATCAGCTGTAATTGTAGCAAAATCATCAAAAGTTAATGTTATTTTGTCGTTACTATCATCATTTTTATGTATTTCTAAACCTGTTTTAAGTAATGGTAATAACCCTTTTAATTTTTGATATACATAATGCTCTTCGCTGACCACCAAAGTTGCAAGCTGTTCACTGATAAATTGTTCATAGCTTGCTTGGTTACGTACAACCTTTTTAATTTTAGTATCTTCAATAGTTAGCGGGATTGTTTTCTTTTCCCATTCAGTCTTATATAATGCTTGGTCATTTTTGGTATATTTTGTAAATGGATTTGCATTATCATTAAAATTAATAACTTGTGGTTTACCAAATATTAAATCTTCTATAATGTCCCCATACTCAACACTACCTTTATATAAAAATGATAATGGATTATTTGCACGCGGGCTATTTAATACTGTTAACCCTACTTTTCTTAATGCTTTATTAACATCAGCAACTGATAAATTATTTGTAAATTCTACTGTGTAACTCATATCTTTTTACTCCTTTTAAATATATTTTTTTATATTTTCACTAATTCTATCAGTGAATTTTTCTTCATCGGTTTTTGTATCAACACCACGACTAGAATTTATTAATTCTTTAACTATCCCTTTATATTCGTTAATTTCCTTTTGGTGTTTCTCTTCTTGTATTTTAATTTTTTCTTCAAATTCTGCGGTTAACGTTTTTATTGCATTGGTGATTTCAATATCATCATCTTGTTCAACATCATCAATTTGTTCAATATCATCTTTTTGTTTATCTTCCATTTTCTACCACCTTTTATATTGTACCAAAAATGGTACATAGTATTATATATCTATTATACACAAAAAAAGAGTGTCATGCAACACTCTTTTTAAAAATTATAGTAGTGTGTTTAATTTTATCTAAATAAATCGTTTTTAAGTTCGTCTTTTTTCTGTTTATAATCATCAGGGCGCGCGTATTCACAATAGTTTACCCATAAATCGTGCGTGCCTTTAATAACTGTACCATTTTCTTTTACAAAATCAGGCTGTTTTTTACCTAAATCAAAATCACACATGTAATAGGCTGTTTCGCTAGGCTTGTAACCGTCGTAATCTTTTTTAAACTTTACGTTATGCCAGCCACCCATTTTGTCTATTGCTGAGTATATAATATACTGCTTATTTTTTTCTTTAATTTCTTTAACTAATATTTTAATTTCTACTAAATCATATTTTAAATCTTTTGTCATTTTCTTTTTTTTCTCCTTTTATATAATCACTACTATAATTTTATGTGTATATAGCGCTGTACCGTTTGATATAAAGGCTGTTACACAAACGCATTAGACGGCTATTAACCGTAAACACCTAACACGTACAGTATATTACTAATACAGCGCTTGATACCTTTTTTAATTGCTAAATGGTAATATTGCATTGTCTACCCTTTTAAAATATCTTATGGATATTGTATCATTTAATAATTGATTTATCAACCTATAAATATAAATTGTTGTTTTTTTATTAGAAAATATAAAACCTGTATATCCTTTATATGTATAGTCTTTTACTATTATTTGTTCATTACTTACTTTT
>DUOW01000027.1 GCA_012838635.1 Acholeplasma sp. | reverse complement strand
CAGGACTATTTAAAGGAGTCTTTGCGTGTAAAGCAAAACAAATTACAGAAGAAATGTTATTAGATGCTAGTCATGCTATTGCTTCTTTAATTACTAAAGAAGAACTAAGTAAAGACTATATTATTCCGTCACCATTTGATGAAAGAGTAGCTTTAGTAGTTAGTAAGGCAGTGTCTAAATAATAAAAGATATAGGGGGGATAAATTATGAGATATCGTATTGAGAAGGATAAAATAGGGAAACTTCAATTGCCTTTAGAAGTGTATTATGGGATTCACGCCGCAAGAAGTAAAGAAACATTTTCCCTAACAAAACACGGACTAAATAGGCAAATGATTAAAACTCTAATGAGTATTAAAAAAGCATCAGCTATCGCTAATACTAGTTTAAAACTATTAGATCAAAAAAAGGCTGAAGCAATTATTCTAAGTTGTGATGAGATTTTTAATGGAAGACTTCATGGTCAGTTTGTAACTGATTTAGTTCAAGGTGGTTCTGGTCATAGTATGAACATGAATGCTAACGAAGTAATAGCTAACCGTGCTAATGAAATGTTAGGAGGAACTAAGGGTGGTTACGAATATGTAAGTGTAGAAGATGTTAATTTAAATCAATCAAGTATAGGGGTTATTGTTTTAGCTGGTAAAATCACAGCGGTTAGATTAACTAAGAAATTACTTAATGAAGCTAAAAAATTAAGTGCTACTTTAAAAGAAAAAATAGCTGATTTAAAAATTGGCGAATTTGATTATGAAAATTGTCTTATTTTCATGCGAGAAAATTTAGATCGCAATATCAAAAAAGTAATTAAGACTTTTGATAGTTTTAAAGAAGTAGCAATTGGTATGAGTTATTTTGAAACAAAAAAAGAAATTCCTGAAGAATTTCCTAAATTGTTTGTAAAGCATTTAAATGTAGCATATCCAAGTGAGAAAGTAAAACAAGCTGCTAACTTAATCGAGAATGCTTCTGATTATTCTAGCTTTTTAGAATTATCTTCTGCTTTAAGAACATTAATGATTGATGTTGCAAAGGCAGTTAATGATTTAAAACCAGGGATAATAGCAGGTAAAATAACAATTCCAGAAGTTCAAGAAAGTCCAAATCCAGACGAACCAAACTTAATTGTTTTAGAAATGGTTAATCAAATTTCCTTTTATGTTATGGGAAATGACTTAACTGTTGCTAGAGCAGTAGAAGCAGGTGAAGGAATTCATAACATTTACTTACCAATGATCTATGCTTGTTTATTTGAAGAGATTAACTTAATTAGAAGAGCAATTAGAATCTTAAGAGAAAAAGCAATTGTAGATTTAGAAATAAAAGAAGGCTAAAAGCCTTCTTTTGTTTTCTTTTTATATTATAATAAAAACTTCATCATTACTAAAGCATCATAATAATCTTTAGTTTCATATTCGATTATATCATCTTTTACTAATTTAGCTCCAGGATAAAATGAAGCTTTGTATGCATCGTTAAAGTTTTTATATTGAATTTCAATTTTGAAATTAAATGGTAATTCAATTAAATTACTAAATAGGTCTTCTTCCTTTTTACCTTTTAAAACTTTCTCCACTTTTTCTTCAATTTCTTGATTAGTTACATTTGGATGTTTAGAAACAACTGCTCCATGACGACCTTCTTTTGTAGCTACAACTTCAATATTTGGATTAAGTTTTTGTACAGCTTTTGTAAGTTTTAAGTCTCCAGATAAAAATACTACAGGAACTTCTAAATAAGCTGCATAAAGTGCATTAATTAAAAATTCAGATGCTATTTCACCATTTATCTTTACATGGTGAAGTCTAGTGTTCATTGTATGACTTAAAGGGTTACCATCTGATCTTGATGGGCTGTGATAACCTACAAAAATAACAGCATCAAATGTGTTATCTAATCCAGCCATCATTGAACAAGGACCACCTTCCCAGCCCCTATGTAGTTTTACATATTCAGGCAAGTCTTTAAAAATAATGTTTCTTGCAGTATCGTGTGCATCCTTTACTAAAATCTCTTTTGCACCTGCTTTATGAGCTCCTATACATGCTCTTTTAACTTCTTCTGTCATTTGTTTTCGGAAATATTCATAATCATCTCCGCGTTCTGTTTCTAGCCATGATACAATTCCATTAACGCCTTCAATATCGGCACTAATATAAACTTTCATTTAATTATCCTCCTTTTTTCTTAAATATATTATATCTAGAAAATAAAAATAAAGCAATAAACATTTACTTTTTAAGAAAGATTGTGGTATAATATAGTTATTAAAGATGGAGGTTTTGAAGATGAGTGAAAAAGATAAAGTAACTAAGAAACAAGAAGAAGAATTAAAGAAAGAAGAACCAAAGGGTGAAGAACAACTAACAAGTGCTGAAGAAAGAATCAAAGAAGAAGAACAAGTTAGAGCACGTGTTTCTGAATTTGTACCACTAGTAAAAAGTGATACTCAATTTGATTTTAAAACTCTAAAATATGCTAACTTATATTTATCAGTATATAAAAGAAAGAGTTGGATTTTAAGTTTAGTTGTAGCTATTGCTGCTTTAGGTATGGCTATTTATTCTGCTATTGCAAGTCAATGGGTATTCTTTGTAATTTTCTTGCTTTTTGTAGCTGTAATTGTTTACCAAGCTTTAACAGTTGAAAAGAAGATTGATCAAGAATTAGTTAAGTATTTTAAGAACCGTGAAGTTGGTGGTCAAGAAGTAGCTTTAAATAAAGAACTAATTTTAGTTGAAAACAAAAACTCTACAATTCCTTTTGTATACGAATGGAGCGATATTAAATCTGTAGATGAAATTACAGAATACGTTTATTTATTCCTTGGCGCTCAAGCACCAATTATTATTGATAAAAATCGTTTAGTTGTTGGGGACTTGAAAGCATTACAAGAAATTGTGAAAGAGAAATTTCCTGAAAAAGGATATAAAGTTATCGAAAAAGAAATCGCTAAAAGAAAGATTGAATTCGAACACGAAGTTGTAGAAGAAGATGACAAAATCGAGATTGTGAAGTTAAGTGCTGAAGAAGAAGCTAAAGTAAAAGCTGAACAAGACAAAAAAGCAGCTGAAAAAATCGAAGAAGAAAAAGGGAAAAAAGAGTAAAGTGAAAATTAGATATCATTCTTTTTTCACCGAGAAAGTTGCTAAAGATTTTTTTAAATTCCATCTCGGAGTAAGAAGTAATGCTAAGTATATTTACTTAGCATTTGCTTTATTAATGGTAGCAACTGGAGCTTTTTTAGCTTTTGGAAAAGATAAGTTAGTAGTAGGAATTGTCATTATGGTCTTAGCACCAGTAGTTCTAGCAATTAGACCAATTCAAATTAATCATACAATTAAAAAAACTCTTTTAAAACAATCATTTATTGGTCTAAGATATAATGTTATCTTTACTGAAGAAAAGATCGTTTACCAAACATCTAAAAGTAGTAAAGATTACAGCTGGGATGATGTGCTTTTAGTTACAGAAACTTTAAAGTATGTTTATTATTATGTCAGTCCTAATGCCGCAATCGTTATTGAAAAAGAACTAATGGACTATGGTGAACGTAAGATCTTAAGAGAATTTGTTTTAAAGAAATTTGAAAAAGAAGCTAAATTTAAAAAATATAAACGAGTATAATTATGAGTAAAATCAAACTAATTAATTTAAAAACGAAAAAACCTTTAAAGACAAAGAAAATAGAAATCTTAGATTTTTCTAATGATTTATTTGAAGTTGTAAGAAATAGTTTAGGTTTAACTGTTTTAAAACAAGACTTTACTTTTTTAGATGAAAAGATTAAATACTTGTTATTAGATGAAAACAAAACGATTACTTTACTAGACTTTAAGAAAGAAAACTTTGGCTCTATTTTAGGACGTAGTTTATATTTAGTTGATTTACTTACTAATAATTTAGGTAAATTAAAAACTTATTTAAGTGAAGATTTACCAAAAGATAAAATCTTAGAGATTGATTTTAATCCAAGGATTATTGTTTTAGGAACTAACTTTACAAAATATGATCACTATGCGATCAAACAAATCAATAAAGAAATTGATTTAGTTAAATGTCAAGTCTTTCCTGATTATTTAGTTTTAGAAAAAGAATATCAAAGTCAAAACTATCTTGAAAATAAGTTTCCTAAATCAGAATATTTAAAAGAAATTATTGAACATTTACTAATGTTAGGAGATGAAATAGTTATTAAAGAGTTTCCTCATTATATTGCAATTAGAAGGATTACTAATTTTGCTTATCTTTATTATGAAGATACTTTAGTTTTAAGGGTTTTAGTTGATGGTAAATATCAGACTAAAAAGATTAAAAATGGTAAAGATTTAAATGATGCTTTAAAACTATTAGAAGATGCTTATGTTTAATTTAGAAGTTTTATATGAAGACAATCATTTGATTGTTGTGGTGAAGGAAGAAAATCTTTTAAGCCAAAAAGATAAAACTGAAGATGAAGATATCTTATCTTTAGTAAAAGGTTATTTAAAAGAAAAATACCAAAAAGAAGGTAATGTTTATTTAGGTTTAGTTCATCGTTTAGATAGAAGAGTTGGTGGGGTGATGGTGTTTGCGAAGACATCAAAAGCTGCATCAAGATTATCAAAAGCAATTAGAGAAAGAGATTTTGAAAAGAAATATTTAGCTATTTGCGTTGGGAAAGTAGAATCAGGAATCTTAAAACACAAACTAAGCAAAAAAGACCAAATGGCAGTTGAAGCTAAAGACGGCAAAGAAGCTGTTTTGGAATATAAAGTAATCAAGTATTTAAAAGAAGAGGAAAGAGATTATACATTAGTTGATGTAGATTTAATTACCGGAAGATATAATCAAATTAGAGCTCAATTTGCCTTAATAGGCCATCCTTTAATCAATGATTTTAAATATGGTTATCAAGGAAAGAACTATTTTGACCAACTTGGACTTTGGTGTTATGAACTTTCTTTTCCTCATCCAATCACAAAAGAAAAAATCAGCTTTAAAAAAATACCTGAAGGAGGTATTTGGTCTTTTAAGTAAGGAGCTTAAGATGAGAAACAAAAAAATCTTAATTATAAGTGTTGTGATAAATATTGTATTGTTGCTTGTTTTTTTAATTGGTACAAATATTGTCATAAAAAAAGAAGTAAAAGAAAAAGTTAATAATTTAAGTGTTGAAGTAGATATAACTAATGATGGGACAATTTTAGTTACAGAAAATTGGGATCTTGAATTTTTAAAAGAAACTAATGAATTTTATCGAACTATTTACTACCATAAACTAGAAGAAGGCAATCCTTTTATTGAGAAAAATGAAGCTATTAATAATATTGCCACTTTCTCTACAATCCCTAATACTTATAACCAACAACTATTTAAAGATGGTGAAGAACTTGATATAGAAAAAGGATATTCCTTTAACCATGATTTAGATAATGACGGAAATATTATTGGTGGAATTGATCGTATCAATTTAGAAGTTTTCTATTTTGAAACAGAAGAAGCATTAATAGGAAACTATCAAATTAAGTATCAGTATAGGATAGAACATTTTGTAACTAACTATTTAGATTGTAATGAACTAAGTTTATTACTTATCCAAGATCCAATTGAAATTGCTAAGTTTAACTTAACAGTTAACTTTCCTCTTTCTATTTCTACTCCTTATGCTTATAGTAATCATGCTTTAGAAAGTACTTTTTCTGATCATACTTTAAAAGTAACTATTGATAGTTTTTATGACTTAGATAGTGATTATTTAAGATTTAGAGTTTTGTTTGATCAAGACTCTTTATCGATAACTAATCCTAGCCAAATCTTAAGTTTTAAGGTATTTGATGAGCTAGAAGCATATGAAGCAAGACAACAAGAAATAAATAAAACCAAAGATTTATTAAAAGAAGACCAAATAAAAGCAAAAGATTCAGTTTATATTATTAACATAGTTTTAGTTATGATAACGATTATAATAATGGTATTAGTTTATCTATATTTTGAGAATATAATTTTTAAACCTAAGGTTACTTATAAAACAACTTCAATTAGTGAAGGTTTACTTGATTCAAGTTATATTTTAGATGGTCTTTTTAAGAAAAGACATATCTTTGGGTTAATCAAGAAATTTGAATTAAATGGAAATCTTGAAAGAGAAAATAATGTTTTAGTATATAAAAATAGTGATGGTCTTTTAAAAGAAGAAGTTAGACTTTTAGTTGCAATATTTCAAGGTCAAAAGACAATTGCTTTAGAAAAAATAGATTATGCAAGATTAAAGAAGTTAGTAGTTAAGAATAGTGAGTATGAAGAAAAACCACAACTAATTCTCTTTAATTTCTTGTTTATTTTCATCTTTTATTATATAATAATTTATAGAATGAAAGAGAAATTAGCTCTAAATTTAATTTGGACAAAAGTTTTAATTGTGTTAATGTTTATTGTAACACTAGTATTCTTTGTTTTGCTTCGCTTTAAAAAAAGGAAGAAATATAAAGAAGCCAAAGCTTTTAAGAATTATCTTTTAGAAGCTAAATTAAAAGATAATCAGTATTTACCATATTATATTAGTTATGGTATTATTGATTTTAAGTAAAGGAGGTAGTTTTTTATGATTACAGGGTGGATTATTACACTTGTAGTTTTAGGGTTAATCATTATAGGAATAGGCGTCTTACTTTTTTTGATTTATGATAGCTTATTAAAAGCCCGTAAAAGAGTTAATAATGGTTGGAATCAAATTAAGTTGTATGTAGCTAGAAGATTTGATTTATTACCTAGTCTAATAGAAACACTACAAGGTGAGATTACCGATGAAGAAGGCCTTCTTAGTGAGTTTGCAAGAGTCAGGGGAATTTATGCTAATTCTAATACTCCAGGAGAGATTGCAAAAGCAGACTTTTTATTAACTAACGTTTTAGATCGTTTAGTTATTGTCCAAGAAGGATATCCTTCAATTAAAAAGAATGGTGGTTTTCAAAGATTACTATTTGATTTAGAAGATGATCAAGTTAAAATCGTATATAGCCAATCATACTACAACGATGCCGTTGATAAATACAATTTGAAACTAGTTAAGTTTCCAAGTAAAATTGTAGCTGGTTGGATGAAATTAGAAGCAAAAGAAAGATTTGAATATGATTATAATAAATAAAAAAAGCAACATTATCGTTGCTTTTTTTATTACTTATCCTCTTGTTTTTTAGCTAAACGTTTTTGGAATTTCTCAACTCTTCCTGCTGCTTGTCCAAATTTTTGTTGGCCAGTGTAGAAAGGATGACATTTAGAGCAAGTATCAACTTTGATGTCTTCTAATGTAGATCCTGTTTCAAAAGTGGCGCCACATGCTGTACAAGTAACCGTAGCTTTGTAATATTTAGGATGAATATCTTTTTTCATTTTCCTCTCCTTCCGCCATGATTTTTATTTCAAACCATAGTAAGTTTTATACTATGTTATTATACCTTAAAAGGTTATTTTTGTCAAGCAAGAATAGCCGAAATTCAAAATAAAAAGCTAGTTTCAGACTAGCTTTTAGTTTATATTTTTATATTGGTTTAGTATGGAATTTTATTGATATTAATATTGATTGTATTACTGTTTTTAATTGTAAAGTTTAGTATTTAAAATCTTTGAAAAAGCAGATAAATGTGGTATAATATTAAATGAAAGGATTAGAAGAGTAAAGATGGAAGTACAAAGAAGAGATGGTTGGATAGAGGTTATCTGTGGGAGCATGTTTGCGGGTAAAACTGAGGAATTGTTGAGACGATTAAAACGATTAGAATATGCAGAAAAATCATATATGGTTTTTAAACCAGCAATTGATAACCGTTATAGTGAAACAGAAGTAGTAAGTCATAATAATAAGCGTGTTCAAGGATACAATATTTCTGAAGAGATGCAAATTTTAGAACTTGTTGCTAAGGAAAATCCTGATGTTGTTGCAATTGACGAGGCACAATTCTTTTCAAACAAGATCATTGATGTTTGTGAGACATTAGCAAATCAAGGAAAAAGAGTAATTGTAGCTGGCCTTGATACGAACTTTAGAGGTGAACCTTTTGGACCAATGCCATATTTACTTGCAAGAGCAGAGTATGTAACTAAACTTCAAGCAATTTGCCAAGTTTGCGGACTACCTGCTAGTAGAACACAAAGATTAATTAATGGCAAACCTGCATCATATAATTCTCCAACTGTTTTAATCGGCTCTGAAGAATCCTATGAAGCTAGATGTAGACATTGCCATCAAGTATTAAAAGATGATGAATGATTTAGATTTTTTAAAGCTTGCTTTTAAAGAAGCTAAAAAAGCTTATTTTGAAGATGAAGTTCCTGTTGGGGCTTTAATTGTGATTGATGGTGAAATAATCGCCAAAGCTCATAATAAAAAAGAAAGTTTAAAAGACCCAACAAAACATGCGGAAATTGAAGTTATCAAAAAGGCATGTAAGGTGTTAGATCGTAAAGTCTTAGATGATGCTACAATCTATATTACTTTAGAACCATGTTTAATGTGTGCTGGGGCAATTTTAAATGCCAGGATTAAAAAAATAGTTTATGGTGCTAAAGCACCAAAATTTGGGGTCCTAACTAGTTTAGGAAATGTCTTTGAAGATTTTAAATTCAATCATGCGCCTATAGTAGTAGGTCCTTTAATGGAAGATGAAGTATCGGAAATTATGAAATCATTTTTTAAAAACAAAAGATAGCAATCTTGAAAAAAGAAAGGTGAAATGCTATAATGATAAAGGATCTTATTTTAAGTCCCTATACCCAATATCTTGAAGTGAACCAGGTCAGGTCGTGACTGAAGCAGCCTTAAGCTTATGTAGGTATGTGGGTGTAGGCACTTAGAGT
>DUOW01000026.1 GCA_012838635.1 Acholeplasma sp. | reverse complement strand
TCTTCTAAGTAGTTCACTAAATTCTAAGTCTGTAATGTTATGAACATCGGCTTTAAAATAATTTACTAACTGATCTAGTTCATATGGTTTAATATTAGAACCTTCTACAATTAAAGATCCTTCATAATATATATCTTCAACTGAATTACCTAAATATATTTGATAATCTCCGCCTTCAACTTCAAATTTACTAGTTGAAATATCAAAATATCTAAATGAATAATCATCAAATGGAATTTTAACTTCTTTTTCTTCATCTACTTCTAAGTGAACTTTTACAAATCCTTTTAATTCTTTAGAAGCTCTAAATATATCACTATCTTTTTTACCTATATACATTTGGATTACATCCTTACCAGGATGTTTTCCAATGTTTTTTATTCTAACTGTGATACCTGTATCATCAAGTTTTACTACTTCTTTACTAAACTTAGTATAAGAAAGTCCATATCCAAATGGATATCTAACTTTTACACCCCTAGTGTTAAAGTAACGATAACCAACAAATATTGACTCACGATACTCAGCAATATTATCATCTTTTAAGAAATATGGTGTTGCCGGGTAATCTTCTAATCTGTAAGCAATTGATTCTGATAATCTTCCTGATGGGTTGACTTTACCATAAACTAAGTTAAGTAAACCGCTCATTCCAGCTTGACCTGGTAAGTAGCCATGAATTACCGCGTTCGCATTTTCAATAAAATCAAGTTCTATTGTTGAACCGCTTGTTAGTATTAAGACAATCTTTTTACCAGTTTTCTTAAGTTCTTCTATTAAAGTAATTTGGTTTTCAGGGAATTTTAAATCTTTTCTATCAATTCCTTCAACTTCACTAACTTCATCAAGTCCTAAGTACAGTAATATAACATCAGATTTGTTAGCTAGTTCGACTGCTTTTTTAACTAACTTACTACTTTTTTTACCATATCGTTTAAATCCTTGTTCATAACCAACATAATTAATTGTATGTTGACTAATAAAATCGGTTGTCCTATCTATACTAGTAGGATTCACGGTGGATGATCCTCCACCTTGAATTCTTGGCTTGTCAGCAAAATCACCAATTATGCATACTTTTTCATTACCTGTTAATGGGAGGACTCCGTCATTTTCTAATAAGACTGCAGCTGATTCTAAAACTTCTCTTGCTAATTGGTGATGCGCGTTAAAATCTACTTCTTCAACATTTTCAAATGCTTTTTCTGTATCAAAGATAATTGTTAATATCCTATCAACTACTTTGTCTAATTGGGCTTCATCTAATTCTCCTGATTCAACTGCTCTTACTACATCGTAATTGGTCTCAGATGCCGTTGTCGGCATCTCTAAGTCTGAGTTGCATTTCATTGCTAAAACTCGGTCATTATTTCCGCCCCAATCTGTAACTACTAATCCTTCGTAGTTCCAGTCTTCTCTTAATACTTTATTTAATATATACTCATTTTCGTTTGCATACTGTCCGTTTACTTTGTTGTATGCAGACATGATTGTTTTTGTATTTCCTTGTTTTACAGCAATTTCGAATGGTTGCAAGTATATCTCGCGAAGAGCACGCTCATCTACTACCGCATCAATAACTAGTCTTCTAAACTCTTGGTTATTAACAGCAAAGTGCTTCGCACATGCTGATACACCACTTTGTTGAACACC
>DUOW01000005.1 GCA_012838635.1 Acholeplasma sp. | reverse complement strand
TGTTTTAGAGATGGCAGGATATGATTCTAAGAAATATACTGGATTTGCTTTTGGTGTAGGATTAGAAAGACTAACAATGGTTAAATATCAAATCGATGATATTCGTGAATTCTATACAAATAATTTGAAATTCTTGAGGCAATTTTAGGAGGGTAATATGTTAGTAAAAATTAATTGGTTAAGAGGACTTGTAGATTTAAAGGGAATAACAGATCAAGAGATTATCGATAGTCTTCCTAAACATGCTTTAGAAGTAGATGGTGTTAGTAAAGTTCTAAAAGGAACAAACCTAACAATTGGTCATGTTTTAGAATGTGAACCCCATCCAAATTCAGATCACTTATCATTATGTAAAGTTGACGTTAAGACTGAAATCTTACAAATCGTATGCGGTGCCCCAAATGTAAAGAAAGGTCAATATGTAATTGTAGCTTTAGTTGGTGCTGAACTACTTGATGGTTTTAAAATTAAAAAAGCTAAAATTAGAGGAATTGAATCTTGTGGGATGATTTGTTCTTTAGATGAACTAGGACTAGAACATAAATACGTTCCTGAAGAATATCAAAATGGTATCTACTATTTTAAAAACAAAGTTGAAGTTGGATCTAATCCTTTAGAAGCATTAGATTTTGATGATTTAGTTTTAGATTTAGCTGTAACATCTAATCGTGCTGATTTAATGTCAATGAAAGGTATGGCTCAAGAAATTGGTGCTATCTTTAGAAGACCTTTATTAAAAGAGGAATATAAGATAAAGTATGAAAAAGAACAAGCAGAAGATATCTTAGATATCAAGATTGAAACTGAAGATTGTCTTCTATACACTGGCTTTTTAGTAAAAGATATCGAAATTAAAGAATCACCTCAATTTATAAAATCAAGATTAATTGCATCTGGTATTAGACCTATCAATAACGTAGTTGATATTACAAACTATATTTTAATGTTATTTGGTCAACCTTTACATGCTTTCGATTATGATAAAGTTGGAAATACAATTTTAGTTAGAAAAGCTAATAGTAATGAAATGATTAATACATTAGATAGCGTTTCAAGAAAACTAAAGACAGAAGATATCTTAATTACTGATGGAGCTAAAGGAATTGCTTTAGCTGGAGTAATGGGTGGTTTAGAAACCGAGATTACTAACGATACTAAAAACATTTTATTAGAGGCTGCTGTCTTTAATCCAAAACAAATTAGAAGAACTTCTCGTAGACTTGATTTAGTTAGTGAATCATCAATTCGTTATGAAAGAGGAGTTGATGTAAACGAGACAGTTAAGGCAGGAGAATATGCTTGTTATTTATTCCAAAAATACGCAAATGCAAAGGTATATCAAGGATATGCTTCTGAAGGTACACTATATCTAGGTGATAAAACTATTCCTTTAAAAGTAAAAGAAGTTAATAGTATTTTAGGTGTAAAAATTAAAGAAGAAGAAATTGTTGCTATTTTAGAAACGTTAGGTTTTGAGGTAGAAAAAGATAAAGCAACTTTACTTGTAACTGTCCCTAACCGTAGATTAGATATCAACATTAAAGAAGATTTAATTGAAGAAGTAGCAAGACTTTATGGTTATGATAAAATGCCTAATACTTTACCTAAAATGGATCTTGCTGGTGGACTAAGTGTTTATCAAAAAGAAAGAAGACGCTTAAGAAGAACTTTATCTAGTTTAGGTTTAAATGAAGTTATGAATTATAGTTTATTAGATAAAGATGCTAATAAGGAATTTGTTTTAGATCCTAATAACAATTGGGAAGAATTAAAAGTATTACAGCCTTTAAGTAGTGAACATGAATATTTACGCCAAAATTTAGCTGTAGGGATAGTTCAAACTGCTAAGTACAATCAAGCAAGAAGAGAATCTAATCTAGCGTTATTTGAAATTGGTAAAGTTTACTATAAACTTGAAGAAGAAAGTAAAGAAAGAGAACATTTAGGTATTTTACTTTCTGGTAAATTTATAGATGGATTATGGAATAAAGATGCTAACTTAAAGAATAACTTTTATCTTCTAAAAAGCATTTTAGAGAACATCTTTCCTGAATATAGTTTTAAATATGAAAGGTTAGATTATATAGCTGAACTACATCCTGGACAAGCTGCTAAGATTTTATATAATGATAAAGTAGTTGGTATGCTAGGTGCACTTCACCCAGAATATGCAAGTAAACACGATTTAGTAGATATCTATTTACTAGAAGTTGATTTAAGTAAACTATTAAAAAAAGAACTTGAAATCAAACCATATGAAAAGATTTCTAAAGTTCCAGAAGCTGAAAGAGATATTGCTTTGCTTGTAAAGGATGAAATTAAAGCAGGAGATTTAATAGATGTAATTAAGGATGTGAAAAGTAGACTTGTTCAAGATGTGTATGTATTTGACTTATATAAAGGCGAAGAAATTGAAAAAGGCTATAAATCAATTGCTTTAAGAATTAAATTAGGCTCTTATGAGACGCTAACAGAAAAAGAGATAAATACACTAATGGATCGTATTTACTCGGCTCTAAAGACAAAATTAGGGGCTAAATTAAGAGATTAAAAGGATAAAACTCATTAACTAGGAATAAATGTGATTAAAATAAACAAGAAATAAAAAGACACATTAGGTAAGGCAACGTTAAAAATTGCTTGAAATCTAATGTGTTTTTTAAAATATTATAAAAATATGTTGAATTTAGGCATATATAATATAAAATGAGCAAAACAATTTATATATGGAAACAAACGAAACTACTTAGTGATGATCATTATAATCAAATTGATAAAAGATACTTTTTAAACAAGCAAATAAAAAAAATATTTATATCATTTAAATTCATTTTTAATGCAGTAAATGCTAGGTAAATGTTTTGTAAAATCCCTTAATCGCTTGACAACATAAGTGTTAGATGTTATAGTAGCTATGAATCGTAGTGATAAAAAAACAATTATATATTTAAAGATTATATAAAAGAATGGGAGCTGATATGTAAATAAAAAAAATACAATTATTATTTTTTATGATTTTATAGTGAGTGATATATAGTTGAAGATTTGGTGTGATATTTAGAAAAACAAATAATTATATATGATAGCATTAGAAAAGAGGAGGAGGTAAGTAATGTGAAAATAAGAAAAATATTATTGTTATTAAGTTTTTTAGGTTTTGCAATGCTTTTTATTGGTGGTTTTAGTAGCGTAAATGCAAAGTTAGATAGCACTTTTGAAGAAAAAATTTATTCACACAAACCACAAAAAAAGAACTTTGAAGATTCATCAGTTATAGTAATAATGGATAAGTCATTGAGTAGTGTGAATAAAGTTCATTCTAAATCTTTTTTCAAAGGTGTTGAAATTGAAGATATTGTCGATTTGACTAGGGATGAAAACCAAATAAATTCTAACAATCGAAAAGAGTTTAGACAAATATTAAAATTAACATTAAAATCAAAAGGGGAAAATAAAGTAATTGAGGCAATAAAAAAAATAGAGAAAATTCCTGGGGTTAAATATGTTGGACCAAATCAAAGATTAATTTCTCAAACTATTCCCAATGATTATTATTTTCATAATATTGAATATATAATTGATTATCAAAATAGTTTTTATTCCCAATATAATTTTTATCAAATTTGGGATCATACTATAGGATCTAGAGATATTAGAGTAGGGCTATTAGATTCTGGTGTTGCAAATCATCCGGATTTGAACGATAATGTTATAGAAGGGTGGAATTTTTTAGAAAATAGTAGTAATACATCTGAAGATCTTTCTGGGCATGGAACAAACATGGCTGGAATAATTGGAGCTGTAGGAAATAATAATCAAGGGATTGCAGGAATTAATTGGAAAGTATCGATAGTGCCGTTAAAAATTGCTAGAATAGAATATGATATTTATGGAAATCCTATTACCGGAGCCTATAGTGAAGATATTATAGCCGCTATAAATTATGCAACTAGTAGTTATGATACGCCTAATCCAATTAAAATATTAAATTTTAGTTATGGTGGATATAATCCTATGCCAGAAGTAGCGGAAGCAATAAGACAATACCCCGGTTTATTAGTTTGTGCTGCGGGAAATGGCAAATTTGATAACGGAATGTATATAGGTGTCAACACTGATGAAGCAGAACATTGGTACTATCCAGGTTATTATGGTTCAGAATTGTGTGATGACAGATTAAATAACATTATAAATGTTGGGAATTTGGATAGATATAATAGTGCTGATTTTAGTTCTAATTATGGTGAAAAAACAGTAAATATTTTTGCACCAGGATGTAAACTTTTAAGCACATTTCCTTATGAAATTTCTATAGATGATTTACCGGAAAATATGCGAGGTGATTACGTTGATGATGGTTATTTATGGGGATATGGGACTTCAATTTCAGCTGCTTTTGTTAGTGGAACATTGGCATTATTGTTATCTTATGACAAGTCTTTAAGTGCTTTAGAGCTGAAAAATCTTTTGCTAAACTCTGCTACTTATACTGATGTTTATGTTGGTAATCCTTCAATACTAATTAGAAATCGTTTAATAAATCCTATGAGAGCACTTCAAAAATTAATTTTCCATAAAAACCCTAATCCTTTGAATGCTCAATCAGTAAATATAAATACTAAAGACGTAAAACTTAACAAAACTATAAATAATTACAGTTCTAATATAGAAACTCAATTTGCATTTTATAGCTTTCAATTTGATTTACCTATGGAAACTAATTTTATTATTAAGGGAGTAAATGAATTAGAAGATATTGAATATCAATTTTACAATGAAAATTTAGAACCAATAACAATAGGAAATGTTTATGAATATGAAAATACTTTTTATGTTAATGGAAGATTTGAAAAGAAAAATTATTATTTATCTGTTTGGTTGAATTTTGGGTTGACCCCAACTAGTCAAAACATTTCAATACATTGCAGTCCATATCCCATTTTAAATAAAACATTTATGTCGCAGGAATTATTGTTTCAACATAACGAAGGGATTAACATTTTGAATGATATGAATTATCACTATCAAGATGACACTTTAAATTTTGTATTTAAATATTGCAATAACACAAGTGATTCTTTTTATGACATTGAATTAAGTTGTTTGACTGGGGTTGGCTATAGTACTATGTTACCAAAGAATTCAATTACTATTTATGATTATAATTATTTACCATTGAGGAAATTAGGTAATAATTATAATTTTTTAGATTATGCTGTAAATAATGAAAATCAAAATTTCGTTTCTACATTTTTATTACGTTCGCCTCATTACATTCATATTAAAATACCATATATGGCTTATAATAAAGTTATTTTGAAAATAGGATTAACACATACCGAACAAAAAAACAATAGAGAAAATATTAATTTAATTGATGACGATAGAGGAATGTTAAATGAATTTTCTCTTAATGGAATTTCTTCTTCTAACAAAGAAAATTCAATTATTAAATATTTCGAACAGCCTTGTCAAATACATATTAGCTTAAGGGCGAGAAACAATTCTGATGTTGTTAGATTTATCGTTGGTAAAATAGGTGGTCCATTAAATATATTACACAACGAACAAGGTTCATCTATTGATTTAATAATGAATGTTAGTAAAGGGAATTATTATTTTGGGTATTTTAATAATTGCAATGAGGCAACTATAAATATATCTTTTGATAGAAAAATTAACAACATTAATAACGAATTTAATTTAATTTTACCAGATACCGGTTCAATTGTTGGAAGTGAGGTTAGGATTAATCAAGGTATTATAGGAAGCGGGGAAATAACTGAAGGATATTCAAGGTGTTTATATTTTAACCCTAATTCTTTAGTTGTTAGTTTTTCAAGATTGGATTATGATTGGATAAGTGACAGCAGTTTCGTTACTGTTACGCAATATGGTACAGTGTTATGCAAAAATATAAGTTCAAACGAGAATGCTCATATTTATGCAATATATAAGAATGATCCTTCAATTATCTATGTTCAAACACTGATGTTGAAGAAGGAAACGAATACTGCCCCACTAGTTTTAAGTAAAGAAGAATATATATTTGTAGATGAAGAGATCAATTTAAATATAGCGGATATTGCCCCATATAATTTTTTACAATATTACGAATGGAGTAGCGAAACCCCTAACATAGCTGACTTTATAGGCAATCCGCAATATGGCCATATAAAAGCTTATAATTCTGGCCTAGCAATAATCAGTGGACAGTACTTATTTAATTCAAGAATAACGATAAAAATATATATATATGTAGGAGAACAAAAATGATAAAAAAAATAATTAAAATCTATTTGATATTCATTGTTTTGTTACTAGTAGGCTGCAATCAAAAGGAAATAAAAGTTACAGTGGTTATGAAAAAAGGGGAACAAGTTTTAAAATTAAGTGAACCATCTGTTTTAAATGTAGGTTTATTAAATGTTGATAAAGATGAAATTCAAGGGATTTATTTAGATAAGAACTTTAATGAAAAATATGAATTTGATACTATTAGAGAGAGCAAAAAATTATATTTAAGAACTCAAGAAGATTTTGAGAATACTTGCCAACATGCAAAAAAACTTATTTTAAAAGTTTTTCCTTCTTTAAAAAATCTTACTTTAGATAAAATTGAGATAGAATCATATAGGGGAGCTTATGGCAAATATGAAGTATTTTATATATATTTGAGATTAATTCATCCTCAATCAACTAATCATGACTTTACAACAATCGGAGGTTTGGATTTTGCATCTGCACCAGGATATTATCAGTTTGTAATTAGCGATGATGAAATTTATCATTTAAAACAAGCATATGAAGAAAAATTATTGACACAAAAAGATCTAATCAAAATTCATGCTTATGGAAGTAATAAAAAATATCACAAAATCGTTATTAATTTTAAAGATATAGGTAAAGTAGAGGAAAAATATTTTGCGGAAGGAACGAAGATTAATAAAAACTGGTTTAAGGATAACTTGCGTGTTGTTTCCCCAAATAATGAAGAAGTTAATTTTTATACAATAATAGGGTTTTATTTAGATGAAAATTATCAAAATGTGTATCAAAATTTGGGTTTTAATGCAGATTTAAACTTATATGTTAAAATAATGAATAATATAGCATATAAGAATTTAAAAAAAGATATACAAAACGGTGTATATCTTAATTATTTAGAAAGTACATATAATGAAGAAGATATAAAAGAAAAAAGTTCAATAAGTAATTATTATGGGGAATATGGAGGTGGTCATGTTTTCTTAACTAGATTTACGAGTAATAATATAAATGTCGAAACTCCGTTAAAAAAAACACCAAAAAAGATAGATGAATTTATATATTATATTGATGCTTATGAAACAATTATGTATTTTAAAGATAATTCTGGCTATACTTTAGAAGATGCTTATAGCAATAATTTAATTTCAAAACTTGATTTGGAAAACATTGTTCATATTCATAATACTAAAGAATTAGTCATATAAAAAGAAATCTTTTAAAAACAACAATTATAATAACTAATATGTTGAAATGAAAATTATTAAGTTGTATTATAAAAAAGAGATACAATTATACTAAACCCCTAAATTTAGATTGAATGAAGGGGTTTTTTCTTTCTTGCCCGTTTTAATCAAGTTAATTTGATTTCAAGCAATTTTCCGGGTTCCTTTCTCTAATATATCTTTTTCTTATCTAATATTTTTTTAAGTAGAGGTTGTCTTTAAATGATTAGACTGGATTAAGTGTGCCACCAATGGTGATACTTTTTCATTACTTTTGTAAATCTTATATTTTTGTAATTAAATATAAATAATGATTGTAATTAATAAGTTTATATTCTTAAATTATCTTTTAAAATTTTAAATAATCTTCTAGTTTAAGTAAAGATTTATATGGTTTTTGATTGAACTTAGTTTGTAAGATATCAAATACTTCATTAATGATTGCACTTGGAGTAGATGCTCCAGCTGTAACTAAGATGTTTTTGTATTTTGATAAATCATAGTTATTTAAATCCTCTATATTTTCAATTCTAATACTGTTGATATTGTTGTATTTTTTGGCAACTAAAACTAGCATTTTTGTATTGTTACTTAATGGGTCACCAACTACAATCACCAAATCTACATCTTTTGCATCTATAACTGCTTTTTGTCTTTCATATGTTGCATTGCAGATTGTTTCAGCTTCAATTATTTTGTGTCCTAAGGCAGTTAATTTCTTATAGACATCTTGATAATCTAAATAAGATAAAGTAGATTGGCTAATTAAGACTAATTTACTTTTTTCTTTTGGAAAAGAGAGGTCATCTAAAGTAATTAAACTTACATTATAGTTACTTATAATTGCATTTGTTTCAGGATGATTTTTAACTCCTAAAAATAATACTTGATAATTATCTTCTAAATACTTTTCAATTTGTTTGTGGATGTGTTTAACTTTAGGGCAAGTTGCATCTACTAAGTTTAGATTTAAAGATTTGATTAGATCAATTGTTTTGTTTGGAGTACCATGTGCAGTTAAGACGATAGTACCTTTTTTAATTTGGAAGATATCTTCTTCAGTAATTATTTTGATATCTTTAGCTTTTAAAGCATCGTTTATGAAACGGTTATGAACAAGATATCCTAAAATATAAAGAGGTTTTTCTATATTTGGATCTTCTATTAAATTAATTACTTTTGTAATTGCTCCTTTTACTCCAGAGCAAAACCCACAAGGATTAGCTTTTTTAATAATCATATTTTTCACCTTAAAGTTATTATATCATAAATGACTATGATTTTCTCTTAAAATTTGGTAAAATAGATAAAGGTGATAATATGGTAAAAATAAGAAATAAAACTTTATGTGCTGAAATAGCATTAAAAGGTGCTGAACTAAAAAAGTTAGATAGTTCGATATCTTACATTCATGATTCTAATCCTTTGTATTGGAATAAGTCTACTCCATTTTTATTTCCTATTATTGGAAAGTTAAGAGATGGGAAGACAATTATTGATGGCAAGGAATATGAGATTGAAAAACATGGGTTTTTAAAAGGAATGGTTTTTGATATTGTAAGTCAAGAAGAAGATGAAGTTGTTTTAAGAAGTAAGTATAGTAAAGAAACTCTTGCAAGCTATCCTTTTAAGTATGAAGTAGATATCAAATTTAAAGTAAAAGGAATGTCTTTATTGGTAGAGATTGAGATTAAGAATATAGATGATAAGAAAATAGCTTTTAACTTTGGCTGGCACCCAGCATTTAGAATAACTAAATTAGAAGATTATTGTTTAGTTTTTGAAAAGGAAGAAGATATTAAGAGTCCTAAAGTTCATAGTAATAGTACTTTAGATTTTAATACTATTGTTTATGAAAACAAAACTAAAGAATTAAAATTAAAAAGAGAATTGTTTGATATTGATACGATTTTGATTAAAGATGTAAAATCAAGTTATGTTTATTTACTAAACAAAGAGAAGAAAGGTATTAAATTAAGTTTTCCAAATTTTAAGACACTAGCAATTTGGACACCTTTTGATAAAGATGCCCCATTTATTTGTTTGGAACCTTGGTATGGTAATAATGATCATTTTGATACAAACTATGATTTTTATACAAAAGATGATTTGATTATTTTAAAACCAGGTAAAATAGAAAAATTTAAGTATCAAATAGACTTGATAGAATAGACAAGTAAAAGAAAATATAGTATAATATTTAAAAAGGGAGGATATTATGGTATCAAGTAATAATTTTAAAACAGGAATGACAATAGAATATAAAGGAGATATTTTCCAAATCTTAGAATTCCAACATGTAAAACCAGGTAAAGGAGCTGCTTTTGTAAGAAGTCGTTTAAAGAATTTAAGAACAGGAGCAATTATTGATTACACTTTTAAAAATGATGAGAAAATGCCTACAGCTCAAATTGATAAAAGGGATATGCAATATTCTTACTCAGCTGGTGAATATTTAGTATTTATGGATACTGAAACTTGGGAACAATTAGAAATTCCTCAAGAAAAAATGACTAACGAGCTTAACTATATCAAAGAAGGCGATAAGGTTACAATTATCATGTTCCAAAAAGAAATTTTAGGAATTCAATTACCAGATAAAGTTACCTTAGAAGTTGTCCAAACTCCTCCAGGAGTACGTGGAGATACAGCTGCTAACGCTACAAAAGAAGCAACATTAGAGACAGGATTAGTTATTCAAGTTCCTTTGTTTGTAAATGAAGGCGATAAAGTTATCGTTAGTACGATTGATGGAAAATATAGTTCTAGGGCATAAACTATGGTACTTGCAATCGATATTGGAAATACAAATATCGTTTTAGGACTTTTTGAAGAAGATATCTTAAAAGCTAAATTTAGAATTCAAACTTCTAAATTAGAAACAATTGATGGTTATGGTATTAGATGTTATAACCTAATTCATTATGCAGGTTATAAAGTAGAAGATATTGAAGGAGTTGTTATTTCTTCAGTAGTACCAGAACTAGATTATACTTTTGAGAATCTTGTAGAAAAGTTTTTCAAACAAAAAGCTTTATTTGTAATTCCGGGAACAAAAACAGGATTAAAGATTAAAATCGAAAATCCAAAACAATTAGGATCAGATTTAATTGCAGCTGCAGTAGCAGGTATTGAAGAATATACTGTACCTTTAATTATGATAGATTTAGGTACTGCTATTACGATTGCGGTTATTACTGAGAAAAAAGAGTATTTAGGGGGAGTTATCTATCCTGGTATTAATACGGCTTTTTCTAGTTTAACACAAGCAGCAGCTAAGTTAGAATCAGCAAGAATGGAAAAAGTTAATAATGTTATCGGTAGAGATACTGTATCTTCAATCCAAAGCGGAATGCTATTTGGTACAGCATCAATGCTTGATGGGATGATTTGTAAGATTAAAACAAGTTATCCTAATGCTTTAGTTATTTTAAGTGGAGGACATGGACCTTTAATCAAAGAGTATTTAGAAGAAAAAGTAATCTTAGACGATGACGTTGTTTTAAAAGGATTAAATATAATTTATAAAAAGAATAAAAAACCTCTTAAATAATAAGAGGTTTTTTAATACCAAAAAGAAACAATACAAAAATGATTTGATATATGGTATAATATGAAAAAAGGAGGATTATTATATGGATATTTTATTAGAAAGTAGTCTTAGTACTGAAGCCCTAATTATAATTTTAGTTTGCATTATTCCTGTTGCATTTTTAATAATTATGGCAATTATTAATACTATTCGTTTAACTAAAAAAAGAAAAGCAGCAAGATTAGAAGCACTTAAAGATCAACCTTTAGATGAAGAACAACAAAAGATTTTTTATGAAGCTTATGGTAGCATAGAAAATATCAAAAGTGTTCGTAAAGAAGCAAGAAGAGTAATTGTAAAGGTAAGTGATCTTGATAAGGTGAATTTAGAAAAATTGCAAGAACTTGGAGCTACAGGTGTTTTAGTTGTAGCTGATGAAGTAAGAGCAAGCTTCTCTGATCGTGCTGATTATGTTTATAATTTAATTAAACTTGAAAAAGAGGAGAATTAAAATGGCAAATAAAAAAATTGATAATTTAGCTATTGAAAATTTAAGAGTTTTAGCAATGGAAGCAATTAATGAAGCAAAATCAGGACATCCTGGGATTGCTTTAGGAGCTGCTCCTATTTTACATAATTTATATCGTTATCATTTGAAGGTAGATCCAAAGAATAGCAATTGGTTTAATCGTGATCGTTTTGTAATGTCTGCAGGGCATGGCTCATCAATTCTATATGCAACTTTAGCCTTAGCAGGATATAATATATCTTTAGAAGATTTAAAGAATTTCCGTCAACTAGGGACACCTACACCAGGACATCCAGAAGTAGGCATTACTGATGGTGTTGATGTTTCAACTGGTCCTTTAGGGCAAGGTATTGGCATGGCAGTTGGGTTAGCTTTAGCTGAAAGTCATCTAGCTTCTGTTTTTAATAAAGAAGATTTAAGCATAGTAGATCATTATACATACTGTTTATGTGGTGATGGAGATTTGCAAGAAGGAGTTGCTTTAGAAGCTTTAAGTTTTGCAGGTCATAACAATTTGAATAAATTAATTATTATCTTTGATTCTAATGATATTCAATTAGATGGACCAACTAAAGATATTGTTTCTTTTGATTTTAAAGAATATATGGAATCTTTAGGTTTTGCTTATTATTTAGTAAAGAATGGAGAAAATCTTGAAGAACTTGATAAAGCTTTAGAAAAAGCTAAAGTTAGTGATAAGCCAAATTTTATTGAAGTAAAAACAAAAATTGGTCATGGTTCTAGTTTAGAAGGCCAAAACAAAGTTCATGGTTCACCTCTTCCAAGTGAAGAAGTTGCTTCATTTAGAAGTAAGCTAGGGGGAGATGCTTTTACTGTTTTGAAAAAAGTTAAAGATTCATATCAAAAACGCGAAGAAGTTGGTAAAATTAGATATCTATCTTGGGAAGAAGATTTAAAAGCTTATAGCAAAAAATATCCAGAAGAATATAAAAACTTTAAAAAAGCTTTAAATAAAGAATATAAAGTTGACTTTAGCAAACTACCTCTTTATGAAGATAAAGTAGCAGCTACAAGAAGTTTAAATCAAGATGTAATGAACGAGATCTATTTACAATTACCGACATTATTTGGTGGTGCTGCTGATTTAGCTTCTTCTACAAAAGCTTGCCTTAACAGCAGTTTTTATTCAAAAGATAATAAAGAGGGAGCTAATATTAGATTTGGTGTTAGAGAACATGCGATGGGAGCAATTACTAATGGTATTAGTCTTCATAGTGGCCTAATTGGTTTTGCCTCTACGTTCTTTGTTTTCTCTGATTATTTAAAGCCGGCAATACGTCTAGCCTCTTTAATGGGAAATCAAGTGTTTTATATCTTTAGTCATGACTCTTTAGCAGTTGGAGAAGATGGTCCAACTCATCAACCGATTGAACAGTTAACAATGCTTAGAAGCATTCCTAACTTAAATGTTTTCCGTCCAGCTGACGGAAATGAACTGATTGCTTGTTGGGAGAAGGCTTTAAGTGATAAGAATCGCCCAAGTGTTTTTGTCCTTACAAGACAAAATGTTCCTACAGTTACTAAAAGTAAACATCTTAAAGATGCTTTAAAAGGTGGATATATACTTGCTAAAGAAAAGTCTAAATTAGATGGTATTATTGTAACATCTGGTTCTGAATGTAAACTAGCTTTAGATGTTAAGGATGAATTATTAAAAGAAGGAATTGATATAAGAGTATGCTCTATTCCTTCAGTTAATGTTTTTTTAAGTCGAGATGAAAAATATATAAACAAAGTTATTCCTGATTCTAAAAACATTATGGCTTTAGAGTTAAGTGAAGCTATGCATTTAGCTTTATTTATCAATCGTACTGGTGTTTTATATAATGTAAATAAATTTGGTACAAGTGGTAAGCCACAAGCTGTTTTAAAAGCATATGGCTTTAGTGTAGAAGATATTAAACTTAAATTTATGGAAATGTATAATAAAAACAAATAGGCAAATAAAAAGATAAATGATATAATATGAAATAAGAGGTATTAAAGATGGAAATTACAAACGCAGTTAAAAAGAATGAAAAGAAATTAGTTACCTCAATTCAAGAGTTAATTCAAATTAATAGCGTCAAGAATGAAACACCTGTTACGATAGATGCTCCTTTTGGTAAGGGGGCAAAAGATTCTTTACTTTATGTTTTAAAGTTAGGAAAAGAAATGGGTTTTGAAGTTAAACTTGTAGATAATGTAGCAGGACATATAGACTTTGGTCAAGGGGATGAAATAATTGGTATTTTAGGTCATGTTGATGTTGTTCCCGCAAGTGGAGAATGGGATTATCCTCCTTTTTCTGGTAAACTTGTAGATGGTAAGATTTATGGCCGTGGGGCAATAGATGATAAAGGACCTGTTATCTGTGCGTTATATGCAATGAAAGTTTTAAAAGATTTAGGTTTTACGCCTAAGAAAAAGGTAAGATTAATTATTGGTACTGATGAAGAAACGGGTTGGGAGTGTATGAGGCGTTATGCTAAGTTTGAAAAGCTTCCTGAAGTAGGTTTTTCACCCGATGCATCCTTTCCTGTAATTCATGGAGAAAAGGGAATTATGTCTATTGATTTAGTTTCTAGTTATGTAGAAGATGAGATTGTAGCTTTTACTGCAGGAGATCGTTATAATGTTGTTCCTGATAAAGCCGAAGCTTTAATTAAGAAAAATTTAGAACATGAGTTTTTAGACTATCTAAAAGAAAATGATCTTAAAGGTGAAGTTAGTAAAGAAAACAATTTATATAAATTAACTGTTTATGGTAAAACAGCTCATGGTAGTGCTCCTTATTTAGGGGTTAATGCTGCAATCAAACTTGCTTGTTTTTTGAGCGATTATTTAACTAACCCAGTTGTAAATTTTGTTAGTGATAAAATGAAAGATCCTTATTTTAGAGGTATGGGGTTAGATTATCAAAATGAAAAAATGGGACATCTAACAGTAAATTTAGCTAAAATTGAAATTAATCCTAAAGGAAATAAAATCGGTTTAAATTTAAGATATCCAATTGACTTTCCTAAAGAAGAATTCTTAAAGAAACTTCATTTAGAGGTTAGTGAATATGGTTTTAAGTTTGAGATCTTAAGCGATCAAACTCCTCATTATGTAGACCCTAATGAAGAATTAGTCCAAACATTATTTGCTTCTTATAAGAAATATACTAATGATGAAGAAGGTAAGCCATTTACTATTGGTGGGGGAACATATGCGAGGATTCTCAAGAAAGGTGTTTCTTTTGGACCAACATTTGCTCATACAGTAGCAAACATTCATGAACCTAATGAATATATTACAGTTGAAGATTGTCTTCTTGGTACAATGATTTATGCTGATGCGATAAAGGAGCTAAGTAAGTAATTTTGCGTATTAAGAATATTAAAGATGCTGATCTTAAACTCTTAGAATTTAAAGATTATTATATAGCTGAGCCTAATAAATATAAAGGAAAATGGAATGAGCTTTTTAAAAATAATAATCCTATTCATTTAGAGATTGGGATGGGTAAGGGAAAGTTTTTAAAAGAAAGTGCTGTCTTAAATCCTAATATTAATTATATTGGAATTGAAAAGTCAAATACTGTGCTTTTAAAAGCGGCAAGAATGATTAGCAAAACTAAACTTGAAAATATTTATTTATTAAGTGTTGATGCCAATAATCTACTTGATTATTTTGCTAGTTTAGAAGTTTCGAAAATCTATTTGAATTTCTCTGATCCTTGGCCTAAAGAAAGGCATGCGAAAAGAAGATTAACAGCTCCTCACTTTTTAAGACAATATTTAGATATCTTAGTAAATGAGGGAGTACTAGAATTAAAGACAGATAATGAAAATTTATTTAATTATAGTTTATCTACTTTAAGTAAAACTAACTTTATAATTAAAAAACAAAGTACTGACTTTGATTCAAAAATTAATGATTCTGTTGAAACAGAATATGAACAAAAATTTAAAGAAGAAAATAAAAATATATATTATATAAAGGCGGTAAAAATGACAACTAAGAAAAGAATGAAATTATATGAAGACTTAACTAACTTAAATGGTCCTAGTGGTGATGAAGGTTTAGTTAAAGAATATTTATTAGAAGAATACAAGAAAGAGACTGATGAAATTTTAAGAGATGGATTAGGCTCTGTTTTTGGTGTAAAAAGAGGAAAGAAAGATGAACCAGTAATTATGATTGCTGGGCATATGGATGAAGTTGGTGGTATGGTTACAAGACTTCAAGAAAACGGATTTATCAAGTTCATTAATATTGGCGGAGTTGTTCCTCATGTTTGGGTATCACAAAATGTTGTTATCGAAACTACTAAAGGTAAAGTTAAAGGTGTAGTTGCTTCTGTACCACCACATATGGGAGCTAATGGTGAAATTAAAGTAGAAAACTTATTTATTGATGTAGGGGCTGAATCAAAAAAAGATTTAGAAAAGTGGGGCATTAAACCAGGAGACTTTTTAACTTTTGAAAATGATTATTACATAACAAAAAATAAAAATAGAATTGTTTCTAAAGCTTGGGATAACCGTTTTGGTACAGGAATGGCTTTAGAAGTATTTCGTGAACTTAAGAATATTAGCCATCCAAATACAGTAATTTGTGGGGCAACAGTTCAAGAAGAAGTAGGTTTACGTGGTGCTAAGACATCATCACAAATGGTAGAACCAGATCTATTTATTGCTCTTGATGTTTCGCCAGTTGGTGATGCAACACCTGGACCAGGAGATGCTTTTGGAAAGTTAAATGGAGGATTTTTAATTAGATTTTATGATCCACGTAACATTATGAATCCTAAGATGCTTGAGTATGTAGAAGGGTTGGCAAAGAAACACAAGATTGATTATCAATTCTTTTTATCAATGGGGGGAACAGATGCTGCTATAGCTCAATATGCCGGTAGTGGATGTTTTAGTATTACAATTGGCCTGCCAGGAAGATATATTCACTCTAATACATCAATGATTGATGTTAGGGATGTAGAAGCGGTAAAGGCAATTGTTTTAGAAATTATAAAAGATTTTAGTAAAGAAAGATTACTTGAATTAAAGAAGTGAAAGTATATATCGCTAGTCAAAACAGAACTAAAGTAGAAGCAGTAAGAGAAGTTTTTAAGGAAGCTACTGTTATTGCTTTGAAGACTGATAGTAAGGTATCTAACCAACCTAAAAGCGAAAAGGAAACGATGCAAGGTGCTTACAATAGAGCTAAAGCTTTACCAAAAGATGGGTTAAGGATTGGTTTAGAAGCAGGTGTTAGTTTAGAAGAAGATATCTTATTTCTAATTAACTTTGGGGTTTTAATAGATCAAGATGATAATGTTTATCTGGCATCGGGAACAAAAATTCCTTTACCTAAGTTTATCTATAATGAAATTTATGAAGAAGGAAAAGAACTTGCAGATATTATGAATTATCATTATAATAAAGAAGAGATTAATACTAAAGAAGGTGCTATTGGGATCTTTACCAATAATAATGTTCCTAGAGTTGAAATATTTATTCACATCGTTAAGTTATTAAAAGGACAGTATGAGTCTAAAAATTATATAGGGAGGGTCAATTAATGAAAGGATTAGTTTTATTAGCAAATGGTTTTGAAGAATCTGAAGCAATCATCACGATTGATATTTTACGCAGGGCTAAGTTAGATGTGACTTTAGCAAGTGTAGGATTAGATTTAACTGTTACTTCAAGCCATAATGTACAAGTAGCAGCAGACACAAGGTTAAGCGATGTTATTAGCGAAGAATATGGCTTTTTGATTATACCTGGTGGTTTAAAGTCGGTACTTACTTTTCATTCTAGTGCTTTAGTTAGCGAGATTGTAGAAGAGTTTGTAATGAATCAAAAAATTATCGGTGCTATTTGTGCTGGCCCAACAGTATTAAGTAGACTTGGTTTATTAAAAGGAAAGAAATTTACTTGTTTTCCTGGATTAGATGAATATTTAAAGAGTGGTTCATATTATCCAGAAAAAGAAGTAGTTGTAGCAAATAACATTATTACAGCTAGAGCAATGGCTTATACAATTGAATTTGCTTTAGAAATTGTGAAGAAAATATCTGGGAAAGAAGAAGCTAAAAGAATCGAAAAAGCAATTAGTGGAATTAGATAGGAGGAAACTATGTCTAATAAAAAGAATCCTCGTAAGCAGGATTCAAAAAAGAAAAAAGAAGCAAAAAAATTAAATAAACAACTCGAACTTGAAGACAAAAAATTGCTTGCGGAAAGTAAAAAATACGAAAGACAGTTAAAGAAAGATGCTAAAGCTGAAGAAAGAGCTCGTGCTAAAATTCGTAAAATTAGAGAAAAGCAAGGATATATTGTTAATGAAGAAGATATTGTTCGTTTTAAAGTTGATCTTAAAAAAGGATTAACTGAAGAACAAGTTGAACAAAGACATACTGAAGGATTGGCTAATAGTCCAGACACTCAAGTTGGTAAATCAATTGCTATGATTTTTGTCACAAATATCTTTACTTTCTTTAATATGTTGTTTTTTGGAATAGCGATAGTTTTAATTGCAATTGGGGAATATTATAATTTACTATTCTTAGGAACTGTTTTGTCAAATATGATTATTGGAATTGTTCAAGAAATCAGAGCAAAAAAACAAATAGATCAGTTATCTTTAATGTTTGCTCCTACAGCGGCAGTTATAAGAGGTGGAGAGAAAGTAGATATTCCTGTTGATGAGGTAGTCTTAGATGATGTTTTAGTTTTTAAATCGGGGAAACAAATTGGTTGTGACTGTATTTTAAAAGAAGGAACGATTGAAGTTAATGAATCTTTGATTACTGGTGAATCACACGCAATTAACAAAAGAGTTGGTGATATTTTATATTCTGGTAGTTATGTTGTTGGGGGAACAGGGCTTGCGATTGCTGACAAAGTTGGATCTACAAGTTATGTAGAGAAACTAGCAACAGGTGCTAAAAAGCATAAAAATGCAAAATCAGATATCTTAAATTCATTAAACTTAATTTTAAAAATTGTATCAATTATTATTATTCCTTTAGCTGCCTTAACATTTATTAATAGTTACAATGGTGACAACCTTAACAAAGCAATTAAAAGTACAACTGGAGCTATGATTTCGATGATCCCAGCCGGACTATTCTTACTAACAACAGTTGCCTTAACAGTTAGTGTTATTAGGTTAGCTAAGAAGAAAGTTTTAGTTCAAGAGTTATATTGTATTGAGATGCTAGCAAAAATAGATATCTTATGTCTAGATAAAACTGGTACAATTACTGATGGTACGATGAAAGTTATTGACAGCGTGCAGTTAGAAAATAGAGGCGACTATACAATTAGAGAGATTATTGGTTCAATGATGAATGCTTTTCCTGAAAGCAATGCTACTAGTAATGCTTTAATTGAACATTATGGTAAAAACTCAATTTTAAAAGCAGATGGTATTATTCCATTTTCTTCGCAAAGAAAATATAGTGCAGTTAGTTTTGGAAAACTAGGATATTATGTTATTGGTGCTCCAGAAATTGTTTTGAATGAAACAAACTATGCCAAGATTCAAAAAAGAGTTGAAAGGTTTGCGGAGCAAGGATGTCGTGTTATTGTCTTAGCTCATACTAAGAGTAACATTAATCCAGATTCTCGTCCTAAATCAACAACAGCTCTTGCTGTTATTGCGATTCAAGATCATATTAGAGATGATGCTGAACAAGTAATCGCATATTTTAAAAACAATGAAGTTGATGTAAAAGTAATTAGTGGAGATAACCCAATTACTGTTTCAGAAATTGCTAGAAGAGCAGGAGTTAGTGGAGCATCTCGTTATATTAGTCTAGATGGCCTTACAGATGAAGAAGTTGTAGCAGCGGCTACTGAATACAATGTATTTGGTAGAGTTTCACCTTACCAAAAGAAACTTTTAGTTCAAACATTTAAGATGAATAAAAAGACTGTTGCGATGACAGGTGATGGTGTTAATGACATCTTAGCTTTAAAAGAAGCAGATTGTAGTATCGCAATGGCTAGTGGTAGTGATGCTACTAAGCACGTATCACATATCGTTTTACTTGAATCAAACTTTTCGGCAATGCCTGAAGTTGTAGCTGAAGGAAGAAGAGTTACAAACAATATTCAACGTACAGCAGTATTATTCCTAACAAAAACATTGTTTACAATTTTACTAACAATTTTCTATTTAATTGTTAGAAGGGCATATCCATTTAGTCCAAATCAACTTATGCCATTTGAATGGCCTGTAATTGGGCTTGCGGCAACATTGCTCACTCTACAACCTAATACAGAAAAAATTAAAGGAAAATTTATTACTAATGTTTTGCGAAATGTTTTACCTGGAGCATTAACAGTTTTGTTTGCTCATATTATTATTCATTTCCTAACAAGCATAGAAGGATTCACGGTTTTACAAACTCCTGAAGGTTATACGACTGTTACATTATATGTAACAACAATTATTATGTTCTATGTACTTTATTTTGCATCAAGGCCATTTAATTTATATAGATTCTTAGTTTTCGTTGTCTCAGCAGCAGGAGCAATTCTCATAGTAGTATTTTTAAATGATTTTTTAAAGTTAGGATATGTAGGTTTAAAATTACCAGAAATTTTATTAGTTTTAGTTTTTGGTTTTGGTATTTACTTAGTTTTGAACTTTATTTATTGGGCATTTCAAAAATTAAGAATTATTTCTAAGCAAGAACATCAAGAAAACTAGTTAAATATTTAATAATTAGATAATATATAATAAGAGTTAACTTTTATAAGTTAACTCTTTATTTTATTTAAAACTAGTGATTTTTTAAAGGAAATAATTGACAAAAAAGGCTTAATAGTATATAATAACTAAGAATGAAAATTCGTCCTTGCTTTTATTTAAATAAAAGCCAAAAGACCAGAAGGAGGTGGAAGAATGAGAGAATATACTGGTATGTACATCATTCATCCTGAACACACTGAGGAAGAATTCAAAACAATTGTTAGTGAGATTGCTAAGATTTTTGAAGAACATGAAAGTCGTGTTTTGGAAATTGATGAATGGGGTATGAGAGATTTAGCTTATGAAATTAATGATCTTAAAAAAGGTTATTATGTAAAGTTTAGAGTAGAAGCTACACCAGAGGCGGTTAGTGAATATAACCGTATTTGTAATATCAGAGAAGATATTATCAGACACATTTTAGTGAGGGATTAATTATGAATAAAGTTGTATTAACAGGAAGACTTACAAAAGATCCAGAACTTAAAAAAACCAATAGCGGAATCAGTTATTGTTTTTTCACAATCGCTGTTAACCGTAATTATGTGAACCGTCAAGGCAATCGTGAAGCAGATTTTGTAAACTGTGTTGCATGGCGTGTTCAAGCAGAGAACCTAGCTCGTTATATGCGTAAAGGAAGTCTAATTGGAATAGATGGTGAGGTTAGAACAAGAAGTTATCAAGATCAAGATAATAAAATGGTTTATATTACTGAAATATTAGCTAATGCGATTGAGTTCTTAGAACCAAAATCATCAGGTGGCTCTCAAGGATATCAACCATTTAATCAAGATTATCCGTTTGATTTTAACCAAGAACCAGAACCACGTAAACAAGAAGACCCATTTAAAGAAATGCAAGCTGGTTTAGGTATCACTGACGATGATATACCATTTTAAGGAGGTTTTAATAAATGGCATTTAGACCAAGAAGAAGAAAAAGTTGCTATTTTACAGATAATAAAATTGAAAAGATAGATTGGACTGACTACGAATTATTAAGAAGATTCGTTACTGATCGTGGTAAAATTAAACCAAGAAGATCAACAGGAACAAAAGCTATCTATCAAAGACAATTAGCTGTAGCAATAAAAAGAGCACGTCATATGGCGTTATTACCATTTGTGAAAGAGTAGTTTATGCTACTCTTTTTTATTTGGTTTTTAAGATAAAGAGTTTATTTTTACTTCTAGTTATGGTATAATAATATAGTTAAGATGGTGATTTTATGAGAAATACATTAGTCTATAGAATAATATCTTTAATGCTTTTCTTAGCTTCTTGCTTCGTACTTATTTTCACAGCTATTTTTGGGGAAATAAACGAATGGCTAACTTATGTTGCTTTAGTTATTGTCGCAGCATCATTTACGACAGTTTTTGTTTTAAATGTTGGGAATAAGAAGTTTAGAAAAATGCAATGGTTAGAACAAAGGTATGAGTTATGGAACTCAATTTCTTACCGTGTTAAAAAAGGTGGAGAAACAGCTTTTAATAAATTACCTATTGGTATTATTGTCTATAATAAAAACAAAACAATTCAATGGGCTAATGCTTATGCTAAGGAAATTTTCTTAAGCGAATTAGTTGATGTTAAAATCGAAAACATTAGCTCAGATTTATATTACAACTTATCCAATGAAGAAGAGTTTGAAATTAGTTTATATGGATCTATTTTTTCATGTAAAGTTTTAATGGAAGAAAACATCGTTTATTTAACTGACGTTACGGATTTTCATAACTTAACACAAAAATATGCAGATCATACTTTATCTGCTGGTATTATTAACTTAGATAACTTAAATGATGCTTTATCTGGCTTTGATGCGCAAGAAAGATCATCACAGATGAGTAACATCATTGGTATTTTAAGTGATTGGTGTGGCAAGTTTGGAATCTACTTAAAAGGTTATAGTGACAACCAATATTTAATTTTATTAAACGAAAAACAACTTAAAGAAGTTGTGAAAGATGAATTTAAAGTAATTGATGACATTAAGTCATATTGTTTGAAAGAAGATATTAGATCAAGTGCATCAATTGGAGTTGCGATTGCTGATAATGCTGATTTAAGTTATGTTGAGTTATTTGCTTTAGCTGAAGCACAATTACAATTAGCTTTAAATCGTGGTGGAAACCAATGTGTTTTAAATAAATATGGAGAAGTTTCTTACTTTGGGGGAAAGACTGCTTCTTTTGAAAGTAGATCTCCTGTTTATGTAAGAACTAAAGCTGAAGAATTAGTATCATTAATTCTTAAGGCTAATAAAGTTTATGTTATGACACATATTGATGCTGATGCTGATGCTTTTGGGGCAGCAATTGCTGTACAAAAGATTGCCACAGCTTATAACAAAGAAGCAAAAATTGTTTTTGACTTAGATAAAGTAGATCAAACAATTCAGTATTTATATTCAATTATTCAAAGAGAACATACGGCTACACTTGACTATTTAATTAGTACTAAAAAAGCAATTAGAGATATTAAAACTCATGATTTATTAATAATTGTCGATGTTCAAAACCAAAAGATTTTGATGGAACCAAAACTTTATAAAAAAGCTAAACATGTAGCTGTAATTGACCATCACCGTCCTGGTAAGTTCTTAGTTGATAAATATGATTATATCTATCAAACATCATCTGCATCTTCATCAATTGAGTTAATTGTGGAGATGTATGAATTTATTGATAAAGATATTACAGTAAGTAGTGCTGAAGCAACATGGATGGTAATGGGTATTTTAGTAGATACTAACGACTTAATGTATCGTGCAAGTTATAGAACGTTTAACGTTTTATCAAGACTACAAACTTATGGTGGTGAGCTACAACTTGCAAAGAAATATTTGCGTGAAGATTATGACGAATATGAAAAGAGAATTACTGTTTTATCTAACGTTATGATTTATAAAGAAAAGTATGGAATTGCTACAATCAAAGATGATGCTAATCCAAGACAGTTTTTAGCTAAAGTAGCTGATGATGTTTTAGAGATTAAAGGAATTAAAGCGTCGTTTTGTTTAGGTAGAATTTCGGATAATGAAATAGGAATTAGTGCTCGTAGTTTAGATGAAACTAACGTGCAACTAATTATGGAAGCCTTAGGTGGAGGTGGCCATTATAATAATGCTGCCTGCCAGTTAAGAGGAGTAGATGTGGAAGAAGCAAGAGAATTGCTTCTAAAAGAAATTGATATTTCAGAAGAGAGAGGAGGAGATTCAATGCGAATTATACTTACGACTGAAGTTAAAGGTAAAGGTAAAAAAGGCGATATTATCGATGTTAAGAGTGGATATGGAAACTTCCTTATTCGTAGTGGTCAAGCGATTATGGCAACAGTAGATAATATTAAAGAACTTGAAAAAGAAAAAGAAAAAGAGAAACGTTTAGCTTTAAGTAAAGAGAATGAAATGAAAGAACTACGCGACAAGATTGAAGGAAACCCAGTTACAATTGGTGTTAAAGTAGGCAAAGAAGGAAAAATCTTTGGCTCTGTAAGTAGTAAAATGATAGTTGATGAATATAAAGCAAAATACGATATTACTTTAGATCGCAAAAAGATTATTAAAGAAGACATTAATGCTTTAGGAACATATGTAGTTACGGTTGATCTTCATCCTGAAGTTAAAGCTAAATTAACTGTTTATGTAGTTGGAAAGGAATAATTATGGAAGAAGTAAGACAATTACCTTATAGTATCGAATCAGAACAATATATTTTAGCTTCAGCTTTAATTAATCCTCAAGAAGCTTCAGCTATCGTAAATAGTGTTCATTCTGAACATTTCTATGACGTGCGCCATAAGAATATTATGGAAGCAATGGAAAAGTTATACCAAAATCACCAAGAGATTAACTATACAAATGTTATTGAAGAGTTAAAAAGAGAAAAGAAATTTGAAGCATCAGGTGGTATTGAGTATATTGGTTATTTAATTGATATTCTGCCAACATATGTTCGTTGGGATACATATGCAGCTACAATTAAAGAAAAATCATTACAAAGAGAACTTTATCATACGTTATCTAATATTTCTAACGATATTTTATCTGGCCGTTTTGCAACAGATGATATCTTAAATAATACAGAAAGATTAGTAAAAAATGTTTTAAACAAAAGATCAGTTAATCAACTTACAAAAGTAGATTCAATTACTCCAGGAGTTATTGATGAAATAAACCAAAGAATGCAAAACAAAAATGAGTTGATTGGTATTGATACAGGCTTTAAAGGATTAAATGAAATTCTATCAGGTTTTAAAAAACAAGAATTAATCATTTTAGCTGCTCGTCCAGGTGTTGGTAAAACAGCACTAGCTTTAAACTTTGCTTCTGCAGCATGTAAACAAAAAAAATATGTAGCGTTTATTTCTCTAGAGATGGGTAAAGAACAAATCGTTAAGAGACTAATTAGTACAGAGTCAGCAGTAGATCACGATAAGATTAATAAAGGTCAATTAACATCTAATGAAATTTCTAGTATTCTAACAGCTAAATCACAAGTCGATAGATTTAATCTATATTTAGATGATAGTAATAGTGCTAACATCTTTGATATTATGGCTCAATGTCGTAGTTTAAAGAGAAATGGTAAATTAGATTTAATTATCATTGACTACTTACAATTAATTGATTTGGATAATCCAAGACGTTCTTCTACAAGAGCGGAGATTGTTGGGGCAATTTCTAGATCATTAAAAGTTTTAGCGATGGAGCTTGATATTCCAATTATTGCTTTATCACAATTAAATAGAACAGCTGCTAAACCTGATGGTGAGCCAAACTTAGCTCAATTAAGAGAATCAGGAAGTATTGAACAAGATGCTGACGTTGTTATGTTTATTTATAGCAATAAAGAAGATGAAGAAAGAAATCAAAAAACTGCTAACTTAAAACTAAAAGTTGAAAAGAATAGACATGGTAGAACTGGTATTATGGATATTACATTCTTCAAACATATCTTAAAGTTTACAGAAGATAAGGATAAAAGATAATGCTTGAAAGATTACAAATAATAGAAGACCGTTACGAAGAAATTTGCAATTTATTAATGATGCCAGAAATCGCAATTGATCTTAAAAAAGTCAAAGACTTAAGTAAAGAACAAAAGAGACTAGAAACTATTGTAACTAAGTCTAGGAGTTATCGCTCTTTATTAGAAGAAGAGAAATCTTTAGAAAGTCTAATTAACGGAAATGATTTAGAAATAGCAGAACTTGCTAAGCTAGAAATTGAAGGTGTTAAAGAAGAAATCTTAAAAGTAGAAGAAGAGTTAAAAATCTTACTTATACCTCAAGATCCTCAAGATGATAAAAACATTATTTGTGAGATTAGAGGAGCTGCTGGTGGAGATGAGGCTAATATTTTTGCTGGGGATTTATTTAGAATGTATTCTAAGTATGCGGAAGAGAAAGGCTGGACAATTGAAGTTATCAACTCTGAACCTTCAGATGCAGGCGGATTTTCTAAGATTGAGTTTATGATTAATGGCGATAGTGTTTATTCATTTTTAAAATATGAATCTGGTGCCCATCGTGTTCAAAGAGTTCCAGAAACAGAAGCAAGCGGAAGAATTCATACATCGACAGCTACTGTTTTAGTAATGCCTGAAGTTGATGAAGTTGAAGTTGATTTAGATTTAAATGATGTTCGCGTTGATACTTATCGCTCAGGTGGTGCTGGTGGTCAACATGTAAACAAAACCGAATCAGCTATTCGTTTAACACATATGCCTACTGGAATTGTTGTTCAATGCCAAGATGGAAGAAGTCAACACGAAAACAAAGCAACAGCTTTTAAACTTTTAGCAGCAAGATTGTATGAACATGCACTTCAAGAACAAGAACAACAAGTTGGAAAGGAAAGATTAGCAAAAATTGGTACTGGTGATCGTTCTGAAAAAATCAGAACATATAACTATCCTCAAAATAGGGTAACTGATCACAGAATCAACTTTACTATCCAACAATTAGACCGTGTAATGAATGGTAAATTAGACCCGATTATTGAAGCTTTAATTACAGAAAATCAAAGAAGACAATTATCGAAAAAAGAAGTATAATGACTTATCAAGAATTATTTCAAAAATACAAAACAAAATTAAATAAAGATCAAGAACTATCAGCTATCGAATTAATTGTTTTAGAAGTTAATAAATTTTCTAAACAAGACTTGATTTTAAATTATAATAAACAAGTTAGCAATTTAGATAAAATAGAAACTTTAATTAGTAAATATTTAAATGGCGAACCTGTTCAATATTTATTAGGATATGCTTACTTTTATGGTGATAAGTTTTGGGTAACTAAAGATGTTTTAATTCCTCGTTTTGATAGTGAGATTTTAATTGATGTTATTTTAAAGCATGTTGATAAAACTAAAGGCTATCGTATTTTAGATATTGGTACTGGGTCAGGAAACTTAGCAATTACTTTGAAAAAGTTATTACCAAATGCTATAATTGATGCAGTAGATATCAGCATTAGTGCTTTAGAAGTTGCAAGGAAAAACGCAAGATATCACAAAGTAGATATCAACTTTATCCAAAGTGATTTGTTTAGCAATGTAACTTGTAAATATGATCTTATTGTTTCTAATCCTCCTTATGTAAAAAAGGATGATTTATTAAGCCAGTATGTTTTGCAAGAACCAAAACTAGCTTTGATTGCTGAAAATGAAGGTTTATACTATTATGAGAAAATTCTAAAACAAATAAGTAGATATCTAAATGATAAGTATTTAATCTTTTTTGAAATAGGAATTAATCAAAATTCTAAGGTAAAAGAATATGCTGAAAAATATTTAGGCGCTGAAGCCAAAATTTATTTAGATTTTAACTCAATTCCAAGAGTAGTTATGATAGAAGGTGATAACAATGAAAATAATACTTAACTTAATATTGACTTTTTTTCTAAGTTTAACTACTCCAGTAGCTACAGCAAGAGCGGAGTTTGAAGCTGACATTAATAAAGGTTATGATTATTATTCTTATATTGTAGATTATGAGAATAGTTATTATAGTTTGGCTGTTGTGGAAGGAATTGTAGATGATGAAATAGTTTATGGAGTTTTCTTTTTCAATGATGTAAGTAGATCTTATTACATTACTTTAGTCAACGAAAAGACAAAAGTAAGACAGATAATGCCAGAAACAGGTAGAGGAGATGTTTATGTTTTGGGATTTAAAATCAAACCCGATTCAACATACACATTTCTAATTCGTGATAAAGCTGGTCATGAGCAAAGTCTACCTTTCAAATTAAGTTTTGGCTCAAAAACAGAAGAGGAAATTCGTCTAGCTTCTAATACTGGTTTAGGGAAGGGAGTATCAATGTCATCTTTAGAAACTGCTTATAGGTTTAAGATTTTGAAAGTAAACTGGCTAGCATTAATTATTAGTTTATTAATTGCGGCTGCAATTGTTAGTTTGACTATTATTATTTATTTTTATCGTAAGAAAAAAGGTGTCTTTAAAAAGAAAGATGAATCAGATTTTGATTTTGAGAAATTTATTCATAGCAATGAATATGATAATTTCCTTTCTAGAGAGATTGAAAAACCAATTATTGAAGTTGATCCTGATACAATTACAGTTGAAGAAGTAGGTGAAAATGGAACTCCGATTGTAGCAAAAGAAGATGCTACTCAAGTATATAAACGTTATGAAAGAGATGTTGAAGCTGAATATTCTGAATTTAATATTAAAGATTATTTAGAAAAAGAAGGATTTTCTAGTGACTATTCTCAGTTAAGTGAAGAAGATAAAAATCAAATTACTTTAAAATTGATGTATTTGAAAGATAAAAACTTAATAACTGTTGATGATTATTTAGAGGAGATCAGCAAATTATGGAAGAGTTAAGTTTAAAAGAATTTTTAAATTTAGGTAAAAAAGATTTAAAGGGAAAAGTAGTAGTTTTTCCTACGGATACTGTTTATGGTATTGGGGCTTTGATTGATGACTATGAAGGTATTAAAAAGATTTTTGATATCAAACAAAGACCTTATGATCGACCACTTGCCAACTTATGTTTTTCAATTGATCAAGTAAAACAGTACGTATTAAAAATTCCTAAGTCAGTAAGAGAAATTTTAGAAGAAGACTGGCCAGGAGCATTAACTGTTATTTTTCTTAAAAAACCCGATTTAGAATTACCTTTTAATAAAGATACGGTTTCTTTTAGAATGCCGCTATCAATTGTTGCTTTAAAACTCCTTCGACATTTTGGGCCTTTAGCAACAACGTCAATTAATCTTCATGGATCAAAAGAACTTAACACTTTGAATGATATTAAAGAAGTTTTTGGTTCGCAAATTGATTATTTAATTACTGATAAAGAAATATTTTCTTCAGTACCATCTACTGTAATTGATGTGACTGGAGAGACAATAAAAGTTGTTCGTGAAGGACAAATAAAAATAAGAGCATAATGCTCTTTTTTTCTTTAAAAATGAATTGTTTTGTGTTATAATTTATAAAAGAAAGAGGTGCCAAATATGGAAAGTAAATTAGTAATTTTCAATCACCCTCTTATGCATCACAAGTTAACTTTAATTAGAAATGAAGAAACTGGTACTAAAGATTTCCGTGAAACGGTTGAGGAAATTAGTATGTTGATGGCATATGAGGTTACAAGAAATCTACCAACTGTCGAGAAAAAAGTTAAAACACCAATTGCAACAATGAAAGGGAAAGTCTTAGCTAAAGAAGTTGTAATTGTTCCAATCATTCGTGCTGGAATTGGAATGGTTGATGGAATTTTAAAATTAATTCCAACTGCGAAAGTAGGATATGTAGGCGTGTATCGAGATGATAAAACTTTACTACCACATGAATACTACGTAAAATTACCAGACAAGTTAGATGAAGCTACAATTTTAGTTGTAGACCCAATGCTAGCAACTGGAGGAAGTGCGAGTCATACAATTGACTTACTAAAGAAGAGAAATGCCAAAGATATTAGCTACGTAGGCATCGTAGGTGCACCAGAAGGAGTAAAAGCTTTACAAGAGAAACACCCTGACGTAAATATTTTCTTAGCTGCCTTAGACGAAAAATTAAATGATAATGGATATATCGTTCCAGGCCTAGGAGATTGCGGGGATCGTCTTTATGGAACAAAATAAAAAAGCCAAGATTTATACAAAACAAGGCGATAACAAAGAAACTAGAACTGTTAATGGTAAAGTTTTAAAGAGTGATTTAGTTATTTTTGTCGAAGGAGCAGTTGATGAATTACAAACTTCAATTATGCTTGCTCGTTCATTTTTGAAAGAAGAAAAATATAGAGATTATTTAGAGCAAATCACAAGATTATTATTTACTCTTAGTTACTCAATTGTTAGTGAAAAAGCATTAATTGAAGATGAAGATATCTTAGAATTAGAAAAAGAGATAGATTTACTTGATAGCAAACTACCTCCTTTAAATGATTTTATTTTACCTGGGTTTTCTAAAGCTGCTGCTTTTGTTCATAATGCTCGTGCAACAACAAGAAAGACAGAAAGATTAGTTGTTAAGTATGCTTTAGAACATAAAGTGGATAGTAATGTTTTAAAATATTTAAATCGTTTATCTGACTATTTCTTTGTATTAGGAAGATATGTAGATCTAGGTGAAAACAATGGATGAATTAACAGTAGCGATTGTTAAATTAGCTTGGTTTTTAGTAATTTTGGTTATTGTTGCTATTATTACATACCGAGCTTTAGGAGCAGTAGATTATTCAAAAATATTTAAAGCACGCTCTACTTGGCAAATTAGAACTTTAGTTTTATTGGTGTCAATTATTGTTGGGGGATTAATTGCTTATATCTTTGTTGAGTTTATTAGCTTACTTCAAAATATTATTCAGTAAAACTAGAAATAATAAAAGCACATTTTAAAATGTGCTTTTTTCTAATAGTTCTATTTTTGCATCACCGTTAGTTAACTCTTGGATTAAGTTTACAAAAGAATCTACTTGATTTTCTAAAATAAGATATGTCATTTTTACATCTTTTCCAAATTGTCTTTCAATTGGTTCTGCTTCAATTTTATTAATTAAGATATCTACTTTTGGATAATCAATTGTAACTAAGATTTTTTGATAGGTATTAATTTCTACAATCTCTGCTACAGCTAAAGCTTCAGTTGTTGCTTTTGCGTAGGCTCTAACTAAACCTCCAGCGCCAAGTAAGATTCCACCAAAGTATCTTGTAACTACAGCTAAGATATTTGTAAGTTCGTTTTTTTCTAAAACATTATAAATAGGAAGACCTGCTGTTTGACTTGGTTCACCATCATCAGAATACTTAATCCCGTCTTCTACAATATAAGCATAGCAATTGTGAGTTGCATCATAATATTTTTTTCTTAATAAAGTTAATTGTTCTAAAGCTTCATTTACATTATTTACAGGAATTAATGTACAGATAAAATCACTCTTTCTAACAGTGATTTGATTAGAAATTGCCCCTGTTATTCTTTTCATATTATCACCAATTAAATTATATAGGGAAAGAGAGAAAAACTCAAGTTAAAAGAAATAATTAATATGGAAAAGATGAATCTTTTTTGATATAATATATAATAGGAAGAAGGTGAGAGAATGAATACCAACGTAGAATATATCAACAAGGGTAGAGAAATTCTAACTGTTTTAAATACGAATGGTTACCAAGCGTATTTTGTTGGTGGTGTTGTTCGCTCAATCCTTTTAGATATACCTTTTTCGGAAATAGATATTATTACGAGTGCTAATTTAGACCAAATTAAAAAGTGCCTAAAGAATCATGAGACAACTGTAATTGATGAAAATAAATTAGCATTATTTTATAAAGCAGAAGTCTTTTTCATTAGTACGTTTAGAAAAGCATCTGAGAAAGATAAAAAGAAAATTAAGAGACTGCACTATTCAGAAAGTTTACAAGAAGATTTAGTTTCGCGAGACTTTACAATTAATGCCATAGCAATGAATAATGGCAATATGCTTACAGATACATTAAATGGTTATCGTGATTTAAGTAGAAAAAAATTAAGAGCTATTGGTAATGCTAAGCAAAGATTTAAAGACGATCCAATTAAAATCTTAAGAACAATTCGTTTAATTAGTGAGTTGGGTTTTAGACCTACTTTTAAAACTGTGAATGCTTTAAGTTCAAGAGCTAAATACTTAAAGGATTTACAATTAGATTATTTAGTTGTCAGGGAAGTTAAAAAGATTTTTGAAGGAAAGCACTTAAAATTAGCAATTAAATATATTGAGAAAACTAAAATCTATAAATATATTCCTTTCTTCCAAAAACCACTTAAACGTTTAACTAATAGATATATTGAAGTTGATTTTGAAACATTAGCGATTGCTAGTTTTGTAGCTAACAATACAATTCCTACTGTTTTTGAAAACTTTTTTGAAAACATGAAACAAGTAGAACAGTTAACTAATTTAGTTGCTGCAACTAGTAAAGCTGATTTCCCTGATTTAGTATTATATACTTATGGTTTAGAGAATTGTTTAAAAGTAAACAATGCTAATTTGTTACTTTCAAAAAGATATGTAAAACCAAGAAAATTAAAAACAAAGTATAACAAACTACCAATAAAAGGTACTTGTGATTTAGCTTTTAAAGGAGAAGATATCTTAGTCCTTACAAACAATGTTTCGGGAGATTTCTTACCAAAGATTGTTGAGGAGATGGAATACAAAGTTATTACAAAAGAGTTAGATAATGACAGAGAAGAACTAAAGACTTATGCGATTGCTAGACTAAATGAAATCTTAGGTCATAAAAAAGAATATAATGTTTTTCGAAGCATTTATAAAGAATAAAGGAGATAAATATGAGAACAAAAGTTAAAGATTATCGTGCAGGCGATGAAGTTAATAATTTGATTTTAAGACTAATAAATGTTCAATACCGTAAAACTACAAGTCAAGCCGATTATGTTAATGCTTTAGGATTTGATGGTGAAAAAATTTTAGAAGTTAAAATTTGGAATGTTACTGATAGTATTCGCGAGCATTTAGAAAATGGTAAAATTTATAATTGTTCAGGTCAAATGAAAGACTATCAAGGTAAATTACAATTTAATTTAAAAGAATTAGCTGAAGCAGATTCTAGTTTATATAAACTAGAAGAATTTTTTGAATATGCAAAGTTTTCAGTAGAAGAACTAAAAGAAAAGATAATGAATTATGTTTTAAAAATTGAAAATGCTAATATAAAGAAGTTAGTACTAGCAGTTTTAAAAGAAGATTTTGAAGCTTTTTTTGTTCATCCTGCTGCTAAATCAGTTCATCATAATTATGTTTCTGGGTTAGCTTATCATGTTTATTCAATGCTTACTTTAGCTGATACATATATTAAGCTTTATCCTTTTTTAAATAAAGATTTAATTTATGGTGGGATCTTGCTTCATGATTTTGGTAAAATTAAAGAAATGGAAAAAGATACCGGAGAATATACAAAACCAGGTAATTTATTAGGACATATCGTTATGACTTCTAATTTATTACACGAGAAAGCAAAAGAGTTAGAGTTAGAAGAATCTGAGGAATACTTAATGCTAGCGCACATTGTTATTTCTCATCATGGATTTTTAGAGTTTGGTTCACCAAAAGAACCAACGATACCTGAAGCATATGTTGTGTTTTTATGCGACTTTGCTGATTCAAGAATGGGAGCTTTAGAAAAAGAATTAAAAGATGGGGTTAAAGGTGAATATAGTCAACCAGTTATTGCTTTTAATCGCCGAGCATTTTATTTACCTGACTTAGATTAGTAAAAAATACTTGATATATTTGGTAAGTTATGGTAAAATATTAATATTGTGAAATACAAAGAGGTGTTTTAATATGAAAAGAAGAAGAGTAAAAAACAAGGCAAATAAACAAAAGGACGCGCCAAAGATAAGTCCTAAAACAATATTGTTAAGTACTTTGCCTGTTGTATTAGTTGTTTTAGTAATTGTTGTTATTGCAGTTGCTTCAACAGTGGCAAAAAACAATCGTAAAGCGCCAATGATTAAAGATGCAGATGGCCAATACGTTGTAGTAGGTGAAGGAGATAATGAATACTATTTAACAAAAGGTGAAATGTATTCATTATTAAAAGATCAATATGGAGTAAATGCTTTACTTGAAACATTAGATCGTGAAATTTTGGAAAATGGTGAAAAGAATTATCTAGCTCAAGTTACAGACGCAGAAATCCAAGAAGAACTTGAAAAAGAAATGTATAAAGATTTAGATTTAGATAAAGCAACAGCCGAAGAAAAAGCTGAAGCTGAAGCAAAATTCTATGATGCAAGATATATTCAAGGCTTACGAACAGAAGCGAAAATTAAAGAATACTATCATTTAGAACTTGCAAAGAAAGCTTATGCAGCTGATTTCTTAGAAAAAGAAATTGAAGAAAAAGATGCTGAAGCTGAAGATGATACAGAAAAATATTTTACTAAATCTGCAATTGAAACTAAATATAATTCATTATACAAAGATACATATTTCGCACTTATAATTGAATATCCAACACGTAAAGAAGCTTATTCAGCTTTAGAACAATTAGGATATAAAATTAAAGATCAAGAAAAAGACGAAAATGGTGTTCTTATCCCAGATTCTTATACTAAATGGGTAAAAATTCCTAATGAAGAACAAGCTGAAGAAGAACTAACAAGAGAAGAAACAATCAAAGCTTTTATTGATTTATATAATACATTAAATAGTTATAAAGTAACTGATTATCCAACAGAAACATTAACATTAAAAGAAGGTGTACAATACACTATTGATGCTGATGGTCATTATGTTTTCCACCAAGAAGTTATTAAAGATGAAGATGGAGAGATTAGTGATGATCCAAAGAATGCTTTATTGTATACTGAAGATGAATTAAAAGCTATCGGTACTGCTGTATTATCAGATGTAATGAACTTTAAAGCTTATGATTCAGAAACATCAGTAGTAGATAAAGACCAAAGATGGTTTAAAAACTACTTTATGTCTTTAGATAGTGGTAAAAAGTTTGTCTCATTTATCAAAATTAAAACTATTTCTAAACCAACTTTAGAAGAAGTTCAAGATAAAGTTATTGAAAAGTTAAAGAAAGATACACTTACTTCATCTTACGTAACTAAAGCAATGTATCACTTACGTGCTACAAAAGATTTAGTTTTATATGATAAAGAAATTGAAACTTATTATAAATCACAAGCAAATACACATAAAGCTGAATTTGAAACAAGCAAAGCTAGAAGCAAAGATCTAATTGCTAAGTTTGGTGATATTGAATATTCAGTAGAAGATTTCTATCATAAATTAAATAACGACTATGGAATGAATGTAGCTATTAATGAAATTAATTTCCAAAGAGTACTAAACAATCCTGAGATTAATAAGATTTATGATGTGAAAAATGAAAGAGTATTAGATAAAAAAGCATGGGCTAAAATCAAAACTAAGTTCGCCGATGAGAAAGCTCAATATGCAAACTATTCAGCTTATATGTCTTGGTCAGACTATATGAAATATAGATTCCAAGCTAACAATGAAGATGAAGTAAAAATTAGATTGTTATATGAACAATTATCAGCTGAAGCTACTAAACCATATACAGATTTTTCATTAATTAGTGAAACTGATCCAATTTGGACTGAGTATTATATGAAAAATATGGAAAATGTTAAAGACAAATATTATAAAGTAAGTGGTTATCATTTATTAATCTATATTGTAGATGAAGAAAATTCAACTGCCGATAATGAAAAATTAGTAGATCCAAAAGATTGGACTCCAAAACAAATCGAACTTGCAGAAGAGTTATATGCACAAGTACAAGCTTACTTAGTTGCTAAAGGTGATTACAAAGCTCAATTTGATAAGATTACCCAAGCATTTACTGATGCACCTTTATTCCAAGCACACTTACCTCAAGATGCTGCTTCACAACCTGTCTTTACAATTAATGATATGGAATATGATTTAGATGGAATGATTGATGTTTCTAAATTCAAGACTGCAGGTCTAAAAGTTAAATATGAAAACCTAAATGTTTTTGAATATAAACTTCCAGGACAATCTGGCGGAATGGTAGAAGCATTTAATGAAGGTGTTAAAAAAGTTTGGGATTTAAATCCTGATAGTACTGAAGACCAAATCTTTGGCGTAACAGTAGCAATTGGGGAACACTTAGTAACTGAATTTGGTTATCATGTTTATGTAAATACTAAGACATATCCACTTGCAACTTATAAAGTTGATGATGTTGAATACACATTCCCAACATTTGAACTTGCTACAAAGTATCTAAACGGCGATACAATTAAAGATTCAGATCAAAAGACAGTTGCTGAATTCTGGTTAAAAGGTCTTAAAGAAGATGCTACTAAGAACAATAGCCATATCCTAACTACTAAACAAAAAGGACTAACATTTGATTTTAAAGAAGCAGATTTCTCAAATGCAGACTATCAAAAGTTCTTAGGAATTGTATTAAAAGATGGACAAGATGCTTTAATTTATAAAGCACATCTTGATTAATAAAAATAAAGAAAAGGCATTAGATATCTAATGCCCTTTTTCTTGAAAAAATATGCTAAACATTATATAATTAAAATAAGGAGAAAATGAAGATGAGGTTTGTAGTACTAGCTAGTGGATCAAAAGGAAACTGTATTTATATTGAAACTAAGAATCATAAGATTTTAGTTGATATAGGTATAGCTTATACTAAAGCTAAAGACAAGGCAGAAAAGTTAGGAATTGACTTAAATAAGGTTGATGCTCTTTTTTTAACACATAGTCATATTGATCATATATATGGGTTAACACAATTTCTAAAACAAACTAATGCCACAATTTATGCAAGTTTAGATACACATAAGCATTTAGATGCAAAATATAAATATTATAGTTCTTTAGAAAATACTAAAGTATTAGAAGCTGATGCTTTATATAATATATTAGACTTTTCTGTTGTACCATTACAACTTGTTCATGATTTTCCTTGTTTTGGTTATTGTTTTATTTGTGAAGAAAAAACATTGATGATTGCTATTGATACAGGTATTTTCCCAAAAAAGTATACTTCACTTTTAGAAGCAACTGATGCTTTAGTAATTGAAGCTAATCATGATATTGATACTTTAATTAACAGTGATCGACACCAAATGTTAATCGATAGAATCTTAAGTGCCCAAGGACATATGAGTAATACTGCTACATATCATTTACTTAAAGAGCATTTAACTTCCAGAACTAAAGTAATTGTTTTAGCTCACGTTTCTGAAGAATGTAATAGTGATGAAGAGATTGCAAGAGATATTATTAAACCTTTAAATTTTAAAGGAGATATCTATATTGCAAGACAATATCAATCATTACCTATAATAGAGGTTTAAATTATGAGTAAGTTTATTTTAAAAAGTAATTATGAACCTAAAGGTGATCAAGTTAAAGCAATTAAAGAATTAACTGAGAATTTAAAAGCAGGCATGAAAGAACAAACTCTTTTAGGAGCAACAGGAACAGGTAAGACTTATACAGTTGCCAATGTAATTAAAAATATAGGTAAAAAGACTCTAGTTTTAGCTCATAACAAAACATTAGCAGGGCAACTATATAGCGAACTTAAAACATTCTTTCCTGAAAATAGAGTTGAATATTTTATTTCATACTATGATTATTATCAACCAGAAGCTTATGTAGCTTCTAAGGATTTATATATTGAAAAGGATTCATCAATTAATGATGATATTGACCAAATGAGACATTCTGCTGTTACATCACTTTTAACTGAAGATGATGTAATTGTAGTTGCTTCGGTTTCTTGTATTTATGGTATTGGTAATCCCGAAGACTATTTAGAAAACATGCTTACTTTAAGGCAAAACGATATCTACTCTCGTTCTAATTTGATAAACAAGTTAGTTAAGATGGAATACTTAAGAAATGATTATGAGTTTAAAAGAGGTACGTTTAGAGTAAGGGGAGAATCTATCGATATTATTCCTCCTCATGAAAAAGATGCTGCAGTTAGAATTGAGTATTTTGATGATGAGATTGAAAGAATCTTAATTTTAGATAGCCTAACAGGAAACAAAATCAAAGAAACAAGAGTTATTAATATCTTTCCTGCAACTCTCTTTTCTACAAGCTCTTCTAAAAGAGAAGAAGGAATTAGAAGAATAAAGCTAGAATTAGAAGAACAAATAGTTAGTTTCCAAAAACAAGGAAAACTATTAGAAGCGCAAAGAATTGAACAAAGAACTAAATATGATTTAGAGATGTTAGAAGAGATTGGCTCATGCTCAGGAATTGAAAACTATTCTCGCCATTTAAGCTTAAGGGAAGAAGGAGAAACTCCTTATACTTTAGTTGATTTCTTTAAAAAAGATTTTTTGTTGATTGTAGATGAATCACACGTTACCTTACCTCAAGTAAGAGCGATGTATAATGGAGATAGATCAAGAAAATTAAGTTTAGTTGAAAACGGATTTAGATTACCATCTGCTTTAGATAATCGACCTTTAACATTTGCTGAATTTAATCAAAAGTTAGATCAAGTTATCTATGTAAGTGCAACTCCTTCTGAATATGAGAAAGAAAGAAGTGGAGCGATTGTAGAACAAATCATTAGACCAACTGGCCTATTAGATCCAATTGTTTTGGTAAAGCCAAGTGAAGGTCAAATTGAAGATTTAATCAAAGAAATTAAAAATAGAATTAGTCAAAATGAAAGAACTTTAGTTCTAACTCTTACAATTAAAATGGCTGAAGATTTAACACATTACTTAAAAGAGTTAGATATCAAAGTTGCTTATTTACATTCAGAAATTAAAGCTTTAGAAAGATTAGAAATAATAAGAAAATTAAGACTAGGTGTTTATGATTGTTTAGTTGGTATTAACCTTTTAAGAGAAGGATTAGATATTCCTGAAGTATCGTTAATTGCCATTTTAGATGCTGATAAAGAAGGATTCTTAAGAAGCGAAACATCTTTAATTCAAACGATTGGTAGAGCTGCAAGAAATGTCAATGGTATGGTTATTTTATATGCAGACAGTATAACTAAATCAATGGAAAATGCGATTAATGAAACATATCGTAGAAGAGATATTCAAGATAGTTATAATAAGGAACATAACATTGTTCCTCAAACTATTTATAAAGATATCCAAGATGAGTTTGTTATTACAAGAGAATTAGAGGAAGACTTAAAAACTTATGATTTAAATAAACTAGCTAATTTAAGTACAGTTGAAAGAAGAAAAGTTATTAAATCTTTAGAAGAAAAAATGAAAAAGGCAGCTAAAGATTTAGACTTTGAACAAGCAATGGTTTTAAGAGATATTATTTTTGAAATTAAAGCCGAATTAGAATAGAGGTTATTATGAAAAAGAAAGTAATTTTAGGATTTAGTGGTGGGGTTGACTCAGCAGTAAGTGCAATTATTTTAAAAGAACAAGGATATGATGTAGAGGGGATGTTTATGCGTAATTGGGACTCAATGCTTAATTACGATATTTTAGGTAACCCTAATAATCCAGACGATATTTGTCCTCAAGAACAAGACTATAATGATGCCGTAGAAGCTGCCAAAATTATAGGGATTAAACTTCATAGGGTGGATTTCGTGGAAGAATATTGGAATAAAGTCTTTACACATTTTATTGAAGAATATAAAAAGTATCGTACCCCTAATCCTGATATTTTATGTAATAGTGAAATCAAGTTTAAATGTTTTTTAGAAAAGGCAATGGAAATGGATGCTGATTATATTGCGATGGGACACTATGCTAAGATTACTCATAATCCCTTAAAACTATTTAGAGGAAAAGATCGAAATAAAGATCAAAGTTACTTTCTTTGTATGTTAACTAAAAAGCAATTGGAAAAATCTTTGTTTCCTTTAGGCGATCTAACTAAAAAGGAAGTAAGGGAAATTGCAAGAAAATATAAACTTAATATTGCTGATAAGAAAGATTCTACAGGAATTTGTTTTATTGGTGAAAGAGATTTTGATAAGTTCTTAAAAAATTACCTTCCTGCTCAAGTTGGTAATATGGAAACTTTACGAGGTGAAGTTGTAGGTAAGCATGAAGGGTTAATGTATTATACAATTGGTCAAAGAAAAGGCTTAGGTTTAGGTGGAGATAAAGGACCTTGGTTTGTTTTAGGTAAAGATGTTAAAAGAAATGTGCTTTTAGTAGGCTATCAAGAAGACCAAGAATACTTATACTCTAATAAATGCTATGCTTCTAGTTTTAACTGGTTAAAAGAAGATTTTGAGGAAATTGAAGTATTAGCTCAATTTAGATATCGAAGTAAGGCAGTTAAGGCAAAAGTTAAAAGAATAGATAAAGAAAAGATAGAAGTAAGATATGAATCATTTCGAGCTGTAACACCAGGGCAAGCAGTTGTTTTCTATCAAGGAGATGAAATGTTAGGTGGAGCAGTTATTGATGAAGTTTATCAAGATAACATAAGGAGATTATACTAGTGGGTGTAGTTCGTGGTATAATTTCTAAAGTTATTTATTTTAAAAACAATTTTGGAATTGTTCAAATAACATTAGATCATAATGATCCTGAGATGAAAGAGATTATTGAAGAACAATATACTCTTACGCTTACCGTAACATCTAATTTTGATCGTAAACCTTTTAAAGATGAGTTATATGAATTTACAGGACAGTTTAAAGATACAGATTATGGCTATCAGTTTCAAGCAAATCATTTTGAAAGAATTGTAGCTAATACCTTAGAAGGTATTGTGAATTATTTATCAAGCGATTTATTTACAGGAATTGGAAAACAAAAAGCTACAAGAATTTATCATACTTTAGGGCAAGATTGCATTAATGTTATTTTAAATGATCCAAAAAGTTTAGATGAAGTTAAAGGATTAACTGCTACTAATAAAGCAGAAATAGTAAAAGTCTTACAAGAAAATGCTCATTCTCGTAAAACAACAGTTGCTTTTCTTAATTTAGGGCTAACAATGACTGCTGCTTTAAAAATCATTAACACTTATGGTAATGATGCTTATGAAATAGTTAAAGCCAATCCTTATATGTTAATTGATGAAGTTGAAGGTTACGGTTTTAAAAGAGCTGACCAAATTGCTTTAAGTTTAGGTTTTAAAGAATCATCACCTTTAAGACTAAAAGCCTTAATTATGTATTTATTAAAAGAATTAACTTATAGTTTTGGTAATACATATTTTAAAAAAGAAGACTTATATGAAAGAATCAATAAAGAATTAAGAACTTGGGAAATAGCTTTTAAAGAATTTAATTCATTTTTAGAAGATTTAAGTAAAGAGAAAAAGATTATTATTGAAGATGAAGATATCTTCTTAAAGAAAGTTTATGATTCAGAAAAGAGTTTTGCTTTTAAAATTAAAACTTTAGCTGAAGGTGAAACGATAAATATTGATACTAAAAGCTTAATTGAAAAAGCGGAAAAGAAGTTTGGTCTTTCATATGGCAAAGAACAAAAAGAAGCAATTAGTAATGCTTTATTAAATAAAGTGTCAATCATTACAGGGGGACCTGGTACTGGTAAAAGTACGATTATTAAAGGAATTATTTATTGTTTCCAAGATTACTATAAGGCAAGTGATTTAAGTATTGCTCAACTAGCACCTACGGGTAGAGCAGCTAAAAGAATGCAAGAGATTACTGGTAAAGAGGCAATGACGATTCATAAGTTTTTAGGTTATGAAGGTGGAGATATCTTTAGATATGGCGAAGATGCTTTAATTGATTCTGAGTTAGTAATTGTAGATGAGTTTTCAATGGTAGATATCGAACTAGCAAATAGATTGGTATCTGCATTAACACCAAAAACTAGATTGGTGATTGTTGGGGATGCTGATCAATTACCATCAATTGGCCCAGGAGATGTTTTAAATGATTTGATAAAATCAGATTATTTTAAAGTTACTCATCTTCACGATATTTATCGTCAGGAAGAAGGATCAGCTATTGTAAACTTAGCTCATAGTATTAATGAAGGATACTTACCAGAATACTTTAGGGAGAATAGTTCTGATTGGAGTTTTATTGCTTTAGAAAAAGACCAAATTATTAATGGCATTATTGAGGTTTTAGAAAGAGCAGTAAATAAAAGAATGGATTTAATCAAAGATATTCAAGTATTGGTGCCTATGTATCGCGGTGAAAATGGAATTCATAATATTAATAATGCTTTACAAGAAAAGTTTAATCCTTTAGTTGATGAAGAGATTAAAAGATTTAATCATTCTTTTAGAGTTGGTGATAAAGTCTTACAACTTGTAAATCGCAGTGAGAAAGATATTATGAATGGTGATATTGGTAAGGTTTATCGTTTTACAAAATCAGAAAACGAAATTACTGGTTTAGAAGTTGAGTTTGATTCAGGGATTGTAAAGTATAAGTTAGAAGAGTTAGACGACTTAATGCTAGCTTATGCAATTACTATTCATAAAGCACAAGGTAGTGAGTTTGATTTAGTAGTTATGCCGATTACCTCTCAGTATTATATAATGCTAAGAAAGAAGTTAATTTATACAGGAATTACAAGAGCTAAAAAGTTTTTAGTTATGTTAGGTTCTGTTAATTATCTAGCAATGGGTATTACTAAAATGGATGATCAAAGACAAACAAAGCTAAAAGAAAGATTAGAAGATAAAAGAGAGATTACACCATTTGATTTTATGTAAGGTGAAGGTATAAAAAAAAGAGACTTTTTAAAAGTCTCTTTTGTTTTTTTAAATATCTATTAAATTACAGGTTTAATTTCTGATGCAGCAAGAATAACTGAAGTTTGAGGGAATGAGTAAGATACTCCATCTTTTCTCAACTTGAAGTTATAGTTAATTGTTCTTCTAGTTGCTGGAAGTTTTAATACACGACCACGATCGTTTACATATTCTTTATCAGCGTCATTAACAAGTTCAAGTGTAATTTCATAACCTTCTAGTTGTTTTAAAACTAATAATTCAGCTTCAACTAAAGTCATGAAGTGATCCCAATAACCTGCTCTTCTCATTGTTCCAGGACAATCTTTTCCAGACCAGTTGTTATGTTGGCTAACTGCATCTAAGCCTAAGTTATGTTCATAAAGGATATTAGCAACTAATTTAGCAAGTCTTTGCCATGTTTGATATAAATCCCCACCTTTGTTAATACAAGACTCAATACCTACTGATAAGTCATTACCACCTTTATTAGAGATAGTTTGATAAGTAGTGTTCCAGTATAAAGTAGTAGTATAATAGTTACCATTTCTTTCAAAGAACATTAAACCGATGCTAGGGAAATCAGCTTTTGTAGCTTGTCTATTTCCTGCAAGTGGAAGTTTAATTAAACTCTTTTCTCCGTTAATTGTTAAGTAGCCATCAGTTGAAACATCTACAGCTGGACGAGCACGTGTAATATCGTATGGGATACCTGTATCTAAATATGAAAATCCACTTAAATTTTGACCGCAACCTGCATGCCATGCAGCTCTACCATGTTCAATATTTTGCCATGCTTCAGAATCATCAACTGTATAGTGATATGATACTTCAGCATTTGAGTTACAATAATTAGAAATTGCCTCGGCTGTTTCACCTGCTGCATTTCCGCCTACGTCATGAACAGTAACGAACATTACTGGATTTGGAGATCCTGTTTCATATTCTACATAGCCCACTGTTCCTGGTTTCATCCAGTTATAAACAACTCTATGTTCATCAAATAAATATTTGTTTATACTACCATACATTGGTTCAACTGGATGTGGTGGGTTATTAACTGTTTGCCAGCCAATTAGCATAATATTTTGAGCAACTGTTAGAGGTTGATTTAAATAGTTAATTAAGTCAACCATACTAAAATTAATTTCAATAACAGCATGTGCTTCAATATTTGGATTAGATTGTGAATAAGCACGGATTTTTGCAAAACCAATTTTATCGTTTACGATTACTTGACCATTTAATGGTCTTAAAGTAAGAATCGAAGTTGGTTCAACTAATTCAAATCTAATGTCGTTTTTAGCACTTACTGGATTTAATTCTACATTAACATCATAAGGTCCGCCACTAGTTTCCATATTATCTGGATAACTAAATGAGAAACTTTGTAATGGTTTATGTCCTACAACAAGTTGGAAAGTTCTAACTAGTGCAGGAGTTGTAATTGATTGAACTTTAATGGTAGTTGTACCTTCAGCAAGTGGAGTAATAACTCCTGAATTTGTGATTGTAGCAACTGTTTTATCACTACTTGTACATTCAACACCAATACCGATATCTGTTTTATCTACAATAACTAATGAAAGTGGTTCGTTTACATAAGCTGATACTTCATCACCTTCATTGATTTCTTGATCTAAACTAACTGAGAATTGTTTTACTACAGTTACATTTATTGTAGCAGTAGATTCACCATAAGTAGCAGTTACAACAGCATTACCAACTTTTAAAGCTGTAATTTTATTGCCTTCAATGCTAAGAACATCTTCATGATCAATTGCATATGATAACTCAGCTTCACCAACTAATTTTGGAGTTAGTGTATATTCAGGATTTACATCCAATTCTATTGTAATTTCCGAAACGGCAAAAGTTACTTTTGGTTCTACTACTGGTGGTTCCACAACTTCCTCCTTAGTTACAGTGATAGTACATGTAGCTGTTTTATCGTTTGCTGTTAAAGTTACAGTTGTACTACCTTCTTTGATTGCTGTAACCTTACCTGAACTATTTACGCTAGCGATTGTTGGATCACTAACTTCATAAGTAATAGCAACAGCTTCATCTTTGTCTGTTTTTGCAACAGCTTCAATTTGTCCTGTTTCTCCTTCAACTAATTCAAGTTTAGTAGTAGAAAGAGTAAGAGTGGTTATAGTTTTTTCTGGTTTATCATCCCCGTTACAACTAACAAGGAAAAAAGCTATAAACAGTAAAAAGAATAGTTTTAATACATTTTTCATAGGCCCTCCTCTTATCTAAAATCGTATTAAATATCCGTATCTTAAAATATGATTAGATATCTTTTCATTAATAGTATAGCACATTTTAGGTAAAAATAAAAGTAAAAGGACTTAACTTTTTATAATATATAAGTAAAAGGAGCTAGCAATGAAAAAGAAAAAAATAATTATTATTGTAAGTGTTGTTGTAGGTTTAATTGTAGCAGGCATTATTATTAGTCTTGTGAGTAAACCTAAAACAGAAGATCCTATTGATGAAAGAAGAGAAGTAATGATTGAGAATATTGTTGTTGAGATTAAAGGAGAAGTTTATCATCCTGGTTTATATATTTTAGAACAAGGTTCGAGAATTAATGATTTAATTGAATTATCTGGCGGCTTTACAAAAGATGCTAATGGAGCTGATTTAAACTTAGCCAAAGTTTTAAGTGATGGCGAAGTTATTATTGTTTCTAAAAAAGGTGAAAGTAGTACAATAACAGAAAACAAGATTATAAATATTAACTATGCAACAGTAGAACAATTAATGGAACTATCAGGTATTGGGGAAACTAAAGCTAAAGCAATAGTTACTTACCGTGAACAACATGGAAGATTTAAAAAGATTGAGGACATTATGAATGTAACGGGTATTTCTAATGCTCTTTTTGAAAGAATTAAAGAACAAATCACTGTATAAAAAGTTATTAAATAACTACTTTTTAGTTGCTTTAGGGATTGTCTTATTTTTACTTTCACTTAAACATTATATAGTTATTTTCGTAACTTTAGTTTATTTAGTTTATATTTACAAAAAAGCAAAAGCAATATTTTATACAATCATAACTATCGCTTTTTTAATTATCTTTATCTATCTACTAAAATTATTGCTTCAAACTCAAGAACATCATTACTTAGAAGGCCAAATTATCAATATTAAAAAAAGTGATGCAAGCCAAACATTAACTGTTAAGAAATCTTGGTATAAAATTATGGTTTATACAGATTTAGAAACAGAATATAGTGTTTTAGATTATGTTAAATTTAAAGGGGAAGAAGTAGTTATTGATGATGTTAGAATACCTTATGATTTTGATTACAAAGAGTATTTAAAACATCAAGGAATTTCGAAAGTTATTAATGCTAGTTCTGTTATTAAAACAAAAAAAAGATTCTCTTATTTATACTTAAGAGAATTAATAGCTAATTATATTGATAAGTATTTTAAAGAGCCTGGTAATATGATTATTAAAGGTTTAGTTATTGGAGATAGTAAAAGTTTTACTTTAGATTTTGCATCTGACTTAAGAATAAATGGGACTTCTCATTTGTTTGCCATCTCTGGTGCCCATGTAAATATCATTACTTACTTTTTAATAAAAGTTTTTTCTAAAGCAAAACATCAAGATAAAATCGTATCTTCACTATTAATTATTTATCTATTTCTTACAAATTTTTTGCCTTCAGTATTAAGGGCTGTACTTATGTATTTAATGCATACAGTAAATAAGAAGTATAAGTTACATTTAAAAACTTTAGATTTGCTTTCACTAGCATTTATTTTTATGCTTATTATTAATCCTTGTTATTTTTTTAATTTGAGTTTTCAGTTGAGTTTTATTGTAACTGCTATCATTGTGTTGATTACAACTTTAGTGAAAGATAAAAGCAGTTTAATCCAAACGATTATAATTTCTGCTGCCGCTGTTATTGTAACTTTACCGATAATTGCCAATATTAACTCAGAGGTTAATTTATTATCGCCTTTTGTAAATGTTGTCTTTATTTTTTTGGTTTTGGAAATTTTGCTTCCGTTATCGTTTGTTATTTTGTTTTTGCCTTTTTTAAATAAATTTTATAATTTGTTAGTTCAAGGCTTCTTATTTCTTAATAACCTCTTTGCCAGTCAAATTAAAATTTGTATTCCTCTACCTTATTTTAAGATCTATCATGCTCTTATTTACTATGGTTTTTTTGTTTTCTTTTTTAGTTTGAGGAAGTTAAAATTAAGAAAAATAGTTTTAGCTTCCTTTCTTTTTCTTTTTTCTTGTTTTATTTTATTTCAAAGTAGTACTACAAGTTTAAAAGTAACATTTTTAGATCTTTATAACGGGGAGTCGATTTTAATTCAAAAAGGAACAAAGCAAATCTTAATTGATACCGGAACAGGACAAGGGAAAAAGGTTAGTAGTTTTTTAAAAAAGACAGGTGTTTATAGTTTAGACTATCTTATCATAACTCATGATCATTTTGACCACTATGGGGAAGCAAAGGATATTTGTGAGGCGATTAGAGTAAAAAAAATCATTACGTCTTCACTATCAAGTTTATCTTTTCCTAGACAAATCAAAATTAGCTCTCCTTATTTAATAAAACTAGGAAGAGATCAACTTATTTTATATCCCCCACAACATCAAGATTTAGATGAAAATAATAATAGTATTATTTCTTTTTTAAGAAGTGAACTTAATTTTTTATTTTTAGGTGATTTAGTAACTACTGGTGAAGCAAGATTAAATGGTTTTAAAGATAGTGTTGATGTTTTAAAAGTAGGACATCATGGTTCAAAAACAGCGACCTCACCTAATCTTCTAAGGTTTTTAAAACCAAAATATGCTATTATTCAAACTGGTAGAGTTAAATCTTTTGCTTTCCCCGATCATGAGACAATTACAAGATTAAATAGTTTTGGTATTAAGACTTATAGGACTGACCTTCATTATACAATTATCTATAAAAATAAAAAATTTACTTATCTAAATCAATAGCAGTATTTTGATAAATATGGTAAAATATAAACAAGAGGTAAAATATGGCTAAAGTATATTTATTTTTAGGAAATGAAGAATATCTAAACAAAGTCAAAATAGAAAGAATTATTAAAGAATCAGTCGCTGATGAATATAATATCAACTTTTATGATATGGAAGAAAAGAATGTTAGTTTTGCGATTGAAGATGCCCAAACGACTCCTTTCTTATGTGAAGAAAAGATTGTTGTTTTAAGACACCCCAATTTTCTAACATCAGCTAAGTTAGATATCGAACACGATACTAAATTATTTGTGAAGTATTTAAATAACCCTAGTCCTTCCACAATCCTTATTATCGACGCTAGCAATTTAAAGTTAGATAACCGTAAAGAAGTTGTGAAGGTTTTATTAAAAGTAGCGATTAAAGAAGAAAGCCAAGCTTTATCTGATGTTGAGTTTGTTGGTTGGGTAATTAGACAGTTTTCTCAAAACAAATTAAAGATTAGCCAAAAAGCAGCCCAAACTTTTTTAAGCAGAACAGGGACAGATTTAATTAATGCAAGTAATGAAATTGATAAACTACTTTTATATTGTTTAGGTAAAGATGAAGTTACAGAAGAAGATGTTATCAAACTAACTACAAAAGAGTTAGAAAAAGATATCTTCAGCTTTACTAATGCAATTATGGACAAAAACAAAACAAAAGCAATTGAAGTTTATCACGATTTAGTTGCCTCTAATCAAGCTGATCCAGTTCAATTAGTAAGTATGTCTAGTAAGAATTTAAAAGACTGTTATTTAGTAAAGTTATTGGTGGAGAAAAATTATAAACAAAATCAGATTGCGGAGGCTTTAGATATTTCTCCTGGTAGAGCATATTATTTAATGCGAGATGCGCGTAATTTAGATAAAAAAAGAGCAGCAGAACTTATTCAAAAGTTTGCTGAACTTGATTACAAGATTAAATCTTTTCAAATAGAACCAGATACTGGTTTAGAGTTTTTGTTATTTAGTCTATAAAAAAAGCCGTTTATCACGACTTATTTTGGTGCTATTTTATTGATAGCCTTACAAAGATGAGATTTTTTTCTAGCAACTGAGTTTTTATGGTATACACCTTTGCCTTGAGCAGTGTCAAGTCTCTTAGCTGCAACTTTGTAAAGTTCTAAAGCTTCTTCGTAGTTATCATTAGAAATAGCTAATTCTACTTTTTTAATAGCTGTACGTACTGATGATTTTAAAGAAACATTGCGTAGTCTTCTTTTTTCATTTGTAATATTACGTTTAGCTTGTTGTTTAATATTTGCCATAAGTTCCCTCCAATATTTATCTATAGTATTATACCAAATAATTTATAAAAAAGCAAGGAAAAAAACTAGAGGTGGAAAATGAATAAAATAAATATCTATGGTGCTGGTGTTTCAGGGATGACAGCGGCCATTTATTTAAAAAAAAGAAATCCAAAGCTAGATATTACTTTATATGAAGCAGATACTAGAGTTGGCCAAAAGATCTTAAAAACAGGAAATGGTAAATGTAATATAAGTAATGTTTATTTAGATGATAGTAGTAATTATAATAATTCTTTATTTATAGAAGAAGTCTTAAAAGAAACTAATAGTCAAGATCTAAAAGAGTTTGTTTTAGAAGATTTAGGTTTAGTTCTAAGAGAAGATGATTCTGGAAGGCTATATCCATATAGCGAAAAAGCAACATCGGTTTTAACTGCTTATGTAAACAAACTTAAAGAATTAGATATCAAAGTTGTAACTTCTTTGAGAGACACTTTAGATTTAACCGGAATTACGATAATTGCAACGGGAAGTTACGCTCAAAGTAAATATGATGGTTATGACTACTTAACTAGCCTAGGGCATAAAATAACACCTCTTATTCCTGCTCTAACAACTTTAAAAGTGAAAGAAGACTTAAGACCTTTAAAAGGTATTCGCTTTAAAGTAAAAGCCAAGATTTTAAAGGGTAATAAAGTTTTAGCCGTTGATGAAGGAGAAGTACAATTTAGAAGTGATGCTATATCAGGAATTGTTGTTTTAGATCTTTCTCGTTATTATGAAGCAGGATGTGAGGTAAGTTTTGATTTAACTCCTGAATATTCTTTAGCAGACTTAAAAGAATTAAAAGCTAAATTTAAAGACGAAGATGAATTTTTATGCTCTCTTCTTCCAAAAATGTTAGCAATAGAGGTCAAAAAAAGGAAAGATATCCTTCATCAATTAAAAGACTTTCGTTTTACTGTTTCAGGTTTAAATAGTTATGGAGAAGCCCAAATTACTAAAGGTGGTTTAGACTTAAAGGAAATTAATTATGATTTCTCCTCAAAACTAAAACCAAATTTATATATAGTTGGGGAAATCTTGGATATTGATGCTAGGTGTGGAGGATTCAATTTTGGCTTTGCGATTATCTCTGGCTTAACAGCTGCAAAAAGTATTTTAAGAAAATTAAAGTTCTTTATAAATTAAAGGTTTTATAGTATAATATAATATATAGAAGGTGTGAGATATGAATTTACCAAATAAACTAACATTATTTAGAGTTGCCTTAATTCCCTTAATTATTATTGTATCATTAATTAGTCCACTTTATGAAATTTATGTTTTTAAAGAAGTAACAGTAGGAAACTTTATTATTTTAATAATTTTCTTGATTGCCTCTTTTACAGACTTTTTAGATGGACATATTGCAAGGAAATACAATTTAATTACCGATTTTGGCAAGTTTATGGATCCTTTAGCTGACAAGATTTTAGTCATCTCTACATTGCTAATTCTTTTAGAACAAGGTAAAATGACAGCTTTTGGATTTCCGTTAGGATTTGTTTTAATTTTAATTGTAGCTAGAGAGTTTATGGTTACTGGAATTAGGCTAATTGCAGTGCAAAACAATGTTGTGATTGCTGCAAGTAAACTAGGGAAGATTAAAACAGTATCGCAAATGATTTTAGTAATCTTTTTATTACTAGAATGTTATCCATTTACTTTTATTGGAGCAAATACGAAAGATATAACTGCACTTGTTTTAATTAGCTTTGCTGGTCTAACTACACTTGTATCAGGAATTGATTATTTTATTAAAAATAAAGACGTAATCTTAAAGTCAAAATAGGAGGATTTAAATGTCAAAAGAAAAAGAACAAGCCTTGAAGGAAGCCTTCAAGCAAATAGAAAAAGAATATGGTAAAGGTTCAGTAATGAAACTTGGTGATCATTCTATCGGAGATATCGAAGTTATTTCATCTGGATCATTAAAATTAGATATCGCTTTAGGTGTAATGGGATACCCTAGAGGAAGGATTGTAGAAATCTATGGACCTGAAGGTTCAGGTAAAACCACTTTTGCTTTACATGCGATTGCGGAAGCACAAAAGGCAGGAGGTTATGCTGCTTTTATTGATGCTGAGCATGCTTTAGATCCTAAGTATGCTGCTACTTTAGGAGTTGATATTGATAATTTAATTTTATCGCAACCAGATACGGGAGAACAAGCTTTAGAGATTGCTGAGTATTTAATTCGAAGTGGAGCAATTGATATTATTGTCATTGACTCTGTAGCAGCTTTAGTACCAAAGGCTGAAATTGATGGTGATATGGGAGATGCTCATGTAGCTTTGCAAGCTAGACTTATGAGTCAAGCAATGAGAAAGTTAAGTGGTGTTATTTCTAAAACAAAAACCATTGCGATTTTTATTAACCAAATTAGAGAAAAAGTAGGAGTTTTCTTTGGAAACCCAGAAACTACCACTGGTGGTAGAGCCTTAAAGTTTTACTCTACAATTCGTTTAGATGTTAGACGTATTGAACAATTAAAAAGTGAAGGAGATCCAATAGGTAACCTAACAAGAGTTAGAGTTGTAAAGAATAAAGTAGCGCCACCATTTAGAGTATGTGAAGTAGATTTAATTTATGGTAAAGGTATTTCTCGTACTGCAGAAATTATTGATATGGCAGTAGATAAAGACATTATTAAGAAATCTGGATCTTGGTATTCATATAATGATGAGAAATTAGGCCAAGGAAAAGAAAATGTGAAGAAATATTTAGAAGAAAATCCAAATCTTTCAAAAGAAATTGAAGATAAAGTTAGAGAAGCATATAAAGAATAGTCTTGATTGTCAAGACTATTTTTTATGAATAAGAAAAAGGCTTCAAATCTTTTAATTGACTAAAGGGGTTATTTGGTGTATAATTATATTAGATATTTATATAAACTATTTAAAAAAATCAGATATATTAAATGATGGAGGTAGATATGAACGATTTAGTTGTTATGGCACTACCTGTTGCTGTGACAGTATTATTAATTGTTCTAGGCTCCATATTGCTACTTGGTGGGGGATTTGCATTAGGCTATTACTTAGTTCGCTCCAAACTAAAAAAAGCCGGTGAGTCTGCCAAAGCGTATTTAGAAGTTGCTCAAAAAGAAGCTGATGAATATAAAAAGGGATTGATACTTGATGCCAAACAAGAGGTTCATCTATTAAAACAAGAATTTGAAAAAGAAAATAGAGAACGTACAAATTACTTAAACTCTTTAGAAAATAAAGTAAATCAAAGAGAAGAAAGATTAGATAATCGTAGCATTAATCTTGATAAGAGAGAAAGTGCTATTTCTCGCAAAGAAGAAACTTTAGAAAAGCAAAAAGTAGAATTAGAAGAACAAACTAGCAAAGTGGAGACACTAGTTCAAGAACAAACAGAAAAATTATTGGAAATTTCTAAACTGGACAAAGAAGAAGCGAAAGAGATAGTTCTAAAAAAAGTTGAAGAAGAAATGGATTTAGAAATATCTCAGATTGTAAAAGAGGGGGTTGACAAAGCAAACGCTGAAGTTCGTAAGAAAACAAAAGAACTTTTAACACAAGTTATTCAAACTTATGCTGGCGAGATTGTAGCAGAACAAACTGTTTCTGTAGTTAACTTACCTAATGATGAAATGAAGGGAAGGATAATAGGAAGAGAAGGAAGAAACATCCGTGCTTTAGAAGCTGCAACTGGAGTTGATTTAATTATTGATGACACACCAGAAGCTGTCGTTGTTTCTTGTTTTGATCCTGTTAGAAGAGAAGTTGCTCGAAGAACTTTAGAAGCTTTAATTTCTGATGGTAGAATTCAACCAACAAGAATTGAAGAGATAGTTCAAAAAATTGAAAAAGAAATGGAACTTGAAATTAAAGAAGCTGGAGATAAAGCAGTATATGATACAGGCGTTGGCCGTGTTCATCCAGAATTAGTAAAATTACTTGGAAAATTAAAATTCCGTACTAGTTATGGTCAAAATGCTTTAGCCCACTCAATTGAAGTTGCCATGATTGCTGGTAACCTAGCAGTCGAAATTGGGGAAAACGAAATCGTAGCTCGTCGTGCAGGCCTATTCCACGATATTGGAAAAGCCGTAGATACTACAATGGAAGGAAGTCACGTAGAGCTTGGTGCTGATATTGTCAGAAGATATCGTGAAAGACCAGAAGTTATTGATGCCGTATTAAGCCATCATGGAGATGAAACAGCTAATTCAATTATTGCTGTTTTAGTGGCTACTGCTGACACTATTTCTGCTGCTCGTCCAGGAGCAAGAAACGAATCGATTGAAGCATATATCAAACGTTTAGAAGCCCTAGAAGCCTTAGCTTCAAAACACAAAGGTGTAGAGCGTACTTATGCACTTCAAGCAGGTCGTGAAATCAGAGTTATGGTTAAACCAACTGAGATTAATGACGCTCAAGCAGAGAAATTAGCTCTAGACTTAAAGAAAGAAATTGAAAAAGAACTTACTTACCCAGGTACAATTAAGATTACAGTTATTAGAGAAACAAGGGTAAATAAAGTTGCGAAATAGGAAATGAGTAATCATTTCCTTTTTTTTAAAAATATGATATAATATTTGTATTCTAGAAGGAGACTTTAATGAAAATATTGATTGTAGGAGATATTTATTCAAAACTAGGAAGAAAAGCTTTTACATCTGGCTTAGCTAAAATTAAAGAAAAAGAAACAATTAATTTTTTAATTGTTAATGGAGAAAATATATCTCACGGAAAAGGAATGAATGAGAATCATTATAAATGGCTTTTAGGACAAGGAGTTAATGTTGTTACTTTAGGTAATCATGCTTTTCATAACAAAGATATCTTTAATTATATTAACGAAGCTAAGAATATTGTTAGACCAGCAAATATTGAAACTGAATATGGTGTAGGTTTTGTAACAAAAAACTATAACAACCTTACAATAACTGTTATTCAAGTCTTAGGTCAAATCTTTATGCATGGCAATAATATTAAGAATCCGTTTTTGGTTGTGGAAGAGATCTTAGAAAATACTAAAAGTGATATCTACATTTGTGATTTTCACGGGGAAGCTACAAGCGAAGTTATAGCTTTTGGTCATTATTTTACAGGTAAAATTGATATTATTTTTGGAACTCATACACATGTACAAACAAATGATGCTTGTATTTTAAATGGTAAAACAGCTTATATTACTGATGTTGGGATGACTGGTGCTTTAGAAAGCGTGATTGGAGTTAAAAAAGATATCATTCTTAAACGTTTCTTAGGCCAAAACACTTTAAGATTTGAACCAGAAAATGATGGTAAGACGCAATTTTCAGCAATCTTAGTTGATTATGATGAACAATTAAAAAAGGTTTCGAAAATAGAAACAATTCGAATTATTGAATAGGAGGATAAAATGTTACCTAAAATAGAAACTGAAAGATTAATCCTTCGTTTAATTGAAGATAAAGATATCCATGATTTTTATGAGTTTGCAAGACTTCCTAATATTGGACCTTTAGCTGGTTGGAAACCTCATGTAAATGAAAAAGAGACAAAAATAATGATTAAGATGTTTCGCGACAAAATTAGGTTTGGGCAATTAGGAGTATTTGCGATTGTTTTAAAAGAAACAAATAAAATGATTGGCACAATTGAACTTCACTCTTATACAAAAGATCATAAAGCAGAACTTGGGTTTTGTTTGAATCCAGAATATTGGAATCAAGGTTATGCAACTGAAGCAGCTAAAACTATTATTGTTTGGGGTTTTGATGTTCTTAATTTAAAAAGAATTGAAGCTTATACTTATTTAGAAAACGAAGCATCACAAAAAGTTTTAGAAAAAGCTAATTTAATTTTTGAAGGAATTAAAAGAAAAGGATACTTAGCCTATGATGGCGGTATCCATGATGTAAAAGTATATAGTATTACTAATGAAGATTTTTATAATTTAGTAAGAAAAAACGGGATTAAATAACAATCCCGCTTTTTTTATATAATTCATCAGTAAAATATTCATTTTCTAATGGTACCCACTCATTTAAGAATTGCAAGTAGCCACTTGGAGTTTCTCTTTGTTTTAGACGACTTAGTTGTTCTTTTTTACTTAAAGTTAAAAGAATTGTACTATCATAATATGGAAGTAAGTTTTTGTGCATACTATAAACACCTTCAAAAATAATGATATTAGAAGTTTCAACTGTTTCTGGATAATACTCTTGAAGTTTACAATCAAAAGCTTGATAAGTATAGGTACTATTATGTTTAATTTCTTTTAAAACTTTTTCAATTTCTTCATAGTTAATATTGCCACCTACTTCTTGAAGTCTTTCTTTTGTTTTTAAGAAGTTTGGTAAAAAGAAATGGTCAATATGAATAATTGTAGCATTATATTTTTCTTTTAAAGTATTAGCTATTGTTGTTTTTCCTGAACTTGACCTACCATCAATTGCTAAGATTAAAGTTTTCTTTTCTTTAATTAAATTATCTAAATAATAAAACAAATTGAATTCTTTTAATCCTGGTGTTAAATTTGAACTTTGGATAATTCGGTAATGAGGATCATAAGCTTTTTTGAAGGCTTCACTATGATGTATGGCAGGATAACCTGCCTTTTTATAAGCTTCAATTTTTTCTAAAGCATCATTGTAATCTAGGTCTATTTCTTTTGTTTTGATTAGTTCTAAAAGTAGTTCTAGTTTTTGATCAATATTTTCTTTAGAGCCTTGATTAGAGTTAATTGTTTCTTTAAAAGAATCAAATAAGTAGTGCAGTGAGAATTCGGAAGCTTTGTAATTTCCAAGGTTAACTCTAACGACATCTTCGCTTATATATTCATATAAGTACTTATTATTTGGTTTTACTTGTTCATATTCTTCCACTAGAAAGGCATAACTATCAGTTGTAATAGTTTCGTCTAGGTGATATTCACTTTGGTGGATCATTTTAAGATAGTCTTCAATTTCTGATTTTGGATAATGAAGAGCAAAATAAAGTAAATATTTTTTCATACTTCACCTCTAACAACAATATTTTAGCACAAGCTTTTATAATATACAATATAAATAACTGTAAATTAAAACAAGTTAAGTTGTTAGGCTGTACTTGACAAAATAGGAAAAATTTGGTAGAGTGATAATGAACTCCGAATCATTCGGGTGGGGGACCAAAGTCTTGGGGCGAATCGCTTAATTAAAGCGTAAGGCAACTTAATTGCCTGAACCCGTCAGCTAACCTCATAGGAGTGATTAAGCGTATAACTTTAGTTATGCGTTTTTTTATTAGTTTAAACGGAGGGAAAGACAAATGAATGACGTATTATTTAACGTTTTAGTTAAAGTCGCAATTGTTTTAATTGTTGGCTTTATTGGTGGACAAGTGGCCAAAGCTTTAAAATTACCAAATGTTTCTGGTTATTTAATCTTTGGTGTATTACTAGGGCCATCGTTAGGATTAATCATTCCTGGTTTTAAAGGAATAATTAATGCTGATGATCAAGACACTTTAAGGTTTATTAGTGAGATGGCTTTAGCATTTATTGCTTTTAGTATTGGGAGTGAGTTTAATATTGCCAATATTAAAAAGCAAGGGAAGGAAATTACAATCCTTACTTTTTTTGAGGTATTGGGGGCAGTATTATTTGTGTTTGTATTAATGCTTGTTGTACCAAAACCGCAAAGTTTTAATGAGGCACATGGAATCTTAACTTATGAGCCTTTTGCTAAGCCGAATATTTCGATGGCTTTGATTCTTGCAAGTATGTCAGCGACAACGGCGCCAGCTGCAACTTTAATGGTTATTAGACAATATCGTGTTTATGGACCAGTTACAAAAGCAATTTTACCTATTACGGCTTTAGATGATATCTTTGGCATTATTGTTTTTGGTTTCTTTATTTCTATTGCCCAAATTTTAGTACCATCACCAGGAGTTGAAATGCCATTATGGCTGATGATTACTAAACCATTTATTGAAGTATTTGGTTCAATGATGATAGGTGCTCTAATTGGACTAGTATTATCTTTAGCAGCAAGGAAGTTTGATTGTGAAAGAGATAATATTCAAATTTTAGCTGTAGCCGCAATTATCCTTACTGTAGGGTTATTTAACTTATTAAATCATGAAAAACTATTAGGGCAATATGGGATTAGTCTTTCATCGCTATTATCTAGTATTGTTACTGGAGCAATGATTGCTAATCTTGCTCGAAGACCAGATCGTACATTTTCAGCAGTTAATGACTTTACAACACCATTCTATATTATATTCTTTACAATGGCTGGTGCTAGTTTAGATTTAGGAATTTTAAGAGTAGAATGGATGATTGCTATTATAGCATTAGTGTACATTGTAGGTAGAGGTGTAGGTAAATATGTTGGTACATATGTAGGGGCAAGAATTGCTAAAAGCGACCCTAATGTTCGTAAGTGGTTATGGTTGGGGTTATTGCCACAAGGTGGAATTTCTATTGGCTTGTTAGTAATTGTAGGTAAGACTTTACCAACAATGTATTCAATTATTTCCACAATCATTATGTTAAGCATTTTAGTATATGAAACGACAGGACCTATCTTTGCGAAGATTGCAATATCTAAGGCAGGAGAAATTGGTGGTCTTGATAAATTACAAGAATTATCAAGTGTGGAAGACTTGGTTCCACAAGAATAGGAGAATAAATTATGAACGTATTATTTATTGTATTAAACGATTTAGTGTATCTAGATGAAATTTTAGAAGAGTTTGTAACATTAAAAGTTAGAGGAGCGACAATTATCGACTCAGAAGGAATGGCAGCAGCTATTCTTAAAAGAGATGGACTTGGCGGTCTTTTAAGTGGTGGATTATTTAAAGTTGAAACAAAAGATATCCAACAAAATTCTAAAACTATTTTTACAGTTATACCGGATGAAGAAACTTTAGAAAAAGTAGTTACTTCAGTAAAAAAGATCGTTGAAAGATCGAGACAAAAAACTGTAGGTTTTATGTTTACTGTTCCGGTTTCAGGAATTTATCCTTTATCACCTAAAAAACCAAAATAGACCTACCTTTTAAATAGGTGATTAAAGAAAATATTTGAAAATAAAATAAGAGGCTTGCCTCTTATTTTTTATTGTTTTGATGAAAAAACATACAAAACTTTTACATTATTTGTCTTGTTAAGTTATATCCTTTATGATATAATCTAGATATGAAAAATCGTCTAGAGAAAAACTATATTGAACCATCTCTAAACTGTGCTCGTAAAAGAACTAAAGATGAAACTGAATATTCTAAATTCGAATTTGCTGTTGAAGAATTAGGTATTGGGAGGGGGAAAACCTATTTACTTAAAACTTTTGGTTGTCAAGCAAATTTATCAGATAGTGAAAAAATCAGAGGGATTTTAAATGCTTTAGATTTTACAGAAACAGAGGAAGAAAAAGAAGCAGACTTAATTTTATTAAACACTTGTGCTGTGAGAAAAACAGCAGAAGATCGTGCTTTTGGGGAAATTGGAAGAATTAAAAGTTTAAAGAAAACAAATCATAATTTAATAATTGGGATGTGTGGCTGCATGCCGCAAGAAGAAGCAACAATCAATACTTTAAAAGCAAAACATCCAGAAATTGATTTAATTTTTGGAACACACAATATCAATCATTTGCCACAATATCTAAAGAGAATCTTCAAAAACAAAGAAAAAGTTCTTGAAGTTTTTTCGGTTGAAGGTGATGTTGTTGAGGGAATGCCTAAGGTAAGAGATCATAAAATTAAAGCTTGGGTTGATATTATGTATGGCTGTGATGAGTTTTGTACATATTGTATCGTTCCTTATACAAGGGGAAAAGAAAGATCAAGAAGAAAAGAAGATATCTTAAATGAGATAAATGCTTTAGTAAAAGCAGGATATAAGGAAGTTACTTTACTAGGACAAAACGTAAATGCTTATCATGATGGTGATTTTGGTTTTGGAGATTTACTTGAAGCGATTGCGCAAACAAAGATTCCAAGAATTAGATTTACAACATCTCATCCTCGTGATTTAGATTTAAGAACAATTGAAGTTATGGGTAAATATGATAACATTATGCCTCACTTACATTTACCTGTTCAGTCTGGAAGTAATGCTGTTTTAAAGAAGATGAATCGTAAGTATACTAGGGAAATCTATTTAGAAAAGGTTACAAAATTAAGAGAGCATGTTCCTGGTATCTCTTTAACTACTGATATTATCGTTGCCTTTCCAAGTGAAACAGAAGAAGATTATTTGGAGACTTTATCTTTAGTAAAAGAAGCTGATTTTGAAGGGGCATATACTTTTATCTTTTCCAAAAGAGAAGGAACTCCAGCTTTTAAATATGAAAGTAATATTTTGGAAGAAGAGGCAAAAGAAAGACTTTACAAATTAAATGAAGAAATTAATAAAGGGTTCTTAAAAGGAAATAAGAGATTTGAAAATAAAGTTGTGAAAGTATTAGTTGACAGCTTTAGTGATAAAGATGAAGATAAATTATCTGGTTATACAGAACATAATAAATTAGTTAATTTTAATGGAGATGAATCTTTAATAGGAAAGATTGTGGAAGTTAAGATAACAAAAGCATACACTTGGCATTTGAAAGGAGAATTAAAAGAATGAAAGAAGTAATTGTTGTTGAGAATCTCGTTAAATCGTTTAAGCTTTCTGCGAAACAAATGAAAACTTTAAAAACAAAAGACAAGAAAAAAATAGCAGTAAACGACATAAGTTTTACAACTTATGAAGGGGAAATCTTTGGTCTTGTTGGTCCTAACGGAGCCGGAAAGACAACAGCTCTTCGTTGTATTTCAACTTTAATTAAACCAGATTCTGGTAAAATTACAATTAAAGGAATTGATATTTCTGAAGAAATTAAAATTAAGAAAAAGTTGGCTTTTCTAACAAGCGAATTAAAGCTAGAAGATAAGTTTACTCCAAACTATTTGTTTGATTATTATTCTAACTTACATGATGTACCAAAAGATGTAGCAGCAGCTAGAAAAGAAGACTTATTTACTCGTTTTGAAATTGGAGAATTTAGTGATACTAAAATTGGTGATTTATCTACGGGTATGAAACAAAAAGTTTCGGTTGCGATTAGCTTAGTTCATCAACCAGAAATTATTGTTTTTGATGAACCTACTAATGGGTTAGATGTTTACACAGCTAAAATTGTTACTGACTATTTATTAGAACTAAAAGAGCAAGGTAAATCAATAATTATCAGTACTCATATTATGAGTCTTGTAGAAAAATTATGTGATCGTGTAGGGTTAATATTTAATGGAAAACTTGTTGTTTGCGATACGGTAGAGAATGTTATGAACTCTGTTCCTTCACGTGATCTTGAAGACGTATTTATTAGATTATATAAGGAGGAAGGAACAAAATGAAAAAAACTTGGGCAATAGCTAAAAAAGATTTAGACAAAGTTCTTAAGTTTCCGGGAACTTTATTTACTACGATCTTACTTCCAGGGTTAATTTTCTTTTTAGTGTATACAACAATTTCGGTAATTATTAATAGACAAATTGATAAAGAACAAGAAAAAGAGAAGATTGTTTATGTTTATGATGCTCCAGCAGGATTTGAAGAATTTCAAGTTTCGGGATCACAAAATAAAGTCTTAGATTCTACAGTTAAATTTGTTTATTCTGATTATGAATATACAAGACCTGAATTAGAAGCAAAAATGAAAGAAGATGAACACTATATTATGATTGTTTTTGATCAAGGTTTTTATGAAAAAGCAACAGCTGTTACTAATGAAACAGCACCAGAAGATTTACCAAATGTTAAGATACTATATAATAATCAAAATGAGTTTTTAACTCCAACAGCTCAATCTTTATATTATTTCATCGCTGCTTATAAAAACTTTTTAGTTAATCAAGAGTTAGGTAGTGTAGGTAAAACAACTGAAATCTTTACTTACCAAATGGAAAGTATTTTAGATGAAGTTAGTCAAAATATAATGGTATTAGCGATGATGTTACCAATGATGTTAATGATTATTATCTTCTCTGGTACATTAGGTATTGGTGTTGATGCGATTGCTGGTGAAAAAGAAAGAGGAACATTAGCATCATTATTAATGATGCCAGTTCGTAGAGAGCAAATTATTATAGGTAAAACGTTATCAACAAGTATCTTATCTTTACTTGTAGCTGCATCTTCATTTATAGGAATGTTAGCAAGTACGCTTGTAGGTGGAGAAAATATGTTTGGTATTGATTTAACAGCAGAACTTGGATATGGTTTTGGTGACTATATGATGTTATTATTAATTCTAATTGTTATAGCTTTCACTGTTTCAATTTTAGTTTTAATTTGTTCTACATTAGGAAAGAATCCACAACAAGCTTCAGGTTATGCAATGCCTTTGTATATCGTTTGTATTATGCTAGGAGTTGCCTCATCAACAACTGATTTAGGCTTAGGCTTTGGAAAATATTTTGTTCCTATCTTTAATTTAAATGTTTTATTATCAGATTTAATTTCATTTAAATTGACAGTTGGTGGTGTTCTTGCAACTGTCGGTTCATCAATTGTTTTTATTGGTATCATTGTTATGTTACTAGTTAGAGCATTTAGAAGTGAAAGAATTATATTTGACAAATAACAATAAATAGGATATAATAGACTATCTTAATAAATCTTCAGGGCAGGGTGTAATTCCCGACCGGCAGTAAAGTCTGCGAGGTTCGTTTAGAATCATGATTTGGTGCAACTCCAAAACCGATAGTAACAGTCTAGATGAAAGAAGAATCTATTATAATAGATCTGTTTTTGCTCGTGGAGATTTTCACGAGCTTTTTTATTGGAGGCATATATGAGCGAAACTTTAAAAATTGTTTTAATTAGTGTATCGATAGGATTATTAGTTTTACTATTAGTTCTTGCTTTAATTAAAAACAAAAAATCTGAAAAGAAAGTTAATAGTTTAAACAAAAGAAGGAATGAGTTAAAAGTAATGATTTTGATTGCTATCTTTAGTGCTTTTTCTGTTGTAGCATATAAGATTAATTTTCCTTTACCTTTCTTTCCCCCTTTTTTGAAAATTCATTTTTCTAACTTGCCGATTATTATTGGTGGATTTACATTAGGACCAATTGCGGGTGTTGCGATGTTATTGTTAAGATTTTTGTTTGGAATTTTGACAACTGATTCAGTATATGTAGGAGAGATTGCTGATTTAATTATTGGCTTAGTGACAGTTGTTCCTGCTTCTATTATCTATCAACACTATAAAACAAAAAAAGGAGCGATGATCGCTCTTGTTGTAAGTAATGTTGCTTGGGTAGCAACAGCTGTATTAATTAATTATCTTTTAATTATCCCAACATATATCAAGTTATTCTTTAATGGTGAGGTAGAGAATTTTATTAAAGTGATTAGTGTGATTCCTGGAGTAAATGAAAATAATTATATGGGTAAGTATTTACTTTTTGCGGCACTACCATTTAATACGATTTTATCAGTAACAATTAATCTAATTACTTTCTTAGTATATAAGAGAATATCACCATTTGTACATAAATTTACTGAAGTTGAAACTTTGGAAGTAATAGATGAAATAGAAGAACAAAAAACACATTAGTTTATCTAATGTGTTTTTATTTTAGTTATTTATACTTCATTACAAGAGGACCATAAACATTTCCAGATGGTGCTGTTGTTCCTCTTTCAAGTCTCATATGTAATTCTTTCCCTACAAAAACATATTCTTCTTTACCCCATTCAGTTTCAAAATGTTGTTTTAAAGCATTATCGTAGCTAAAGATTAATTTGTTTTCTTCTTCTATAAAAGTACCTGTATGTACTTCATCAGCAATATCTTCTTTAAATTTACCAGTTCTGATAAAAGTATGATCTTTGTAATTTAAAACTAACTTGATTTCTTTATATGTATCTTTAAGCATATCAACAGTTGTAAATTGTTCTATACCTTTTAGTTTTGTTGAGTCAGTATATTCAAAGCAAGTATAAGTTTTTTTATCTTTTGAGCACGAAGTTAGTAAAGACATACTAAACAATAGAATAACAATTAGCAATACTTTTTTCATATTATACCCTTTCATTAATGTATTCATCAAACTTATGGATGTTTTTCTTCGTACCTAAAACAAAGATTTCATCACCCGGTAGAATTGAGTCATCGCCTGTAGGCGAGAAGTATTTGTTTTCTCTTTTGATTAAAAGTAAGTTAATTCCAAAAACATTTCTTGAGTTTAATGTTTTAAGGTTAATTGGTTGAATTGTCATGTTTACTGATAATTGAACAACAACATAATCTTCTGATAAATTGAAGTAGTTTGTAAAGCTATCAGAAACAAGTTTGTTTGCAAGTTGGATACCAGCAATTTTTTGGGGAACGATGATATCTGTTGCACCAATTCTTTGCATAACAGAAGCGTATTTTTCATCATCAATTCTTACTGTTATTTTTTCTACCCCCATTTCTTTTAGAGTGATTACAGTAATTAGGCTTGCTTGAAAATTAGAGCCAAAAGCAACAACTGCATGGTCTACATTTTCAATTCCAATTTCTCTTAAAGCATCTTCGTCTGTAGAGTCGCAAATAAAAGCATTCTCTACAAACTCACCTGCTTTTTGGACATTAGCACCATTGATGTCAATAGCGATAATATCTACATTTAATTTGTTTAATTCTTGTACTAAGCCCAAGCCAAAACGGCCTAAACCTAAAACAGCAATAGTTTTTTTCATTTTTATATCTCCTAACCAATAATGATTTTTTCTTCTAAATAAGTTACAGGATCTGTACCTTCTTTGTTCCAACGTTTATTTAATAAACTGATAATTGTAATTGGGCCTAAACGACCAATCAACATTGAAGCTGAAATAAGGATTTTGCTTAACCAATGTAGTGTAGGGGTAATACCTTCGGAGTTACCTACAGTAGATAAAGCAGATAGTGTTTCAAACATAATTTTGATTAAATTTGTATCACTTGAGGTATTTAATTCTTCAATAATCGAGATAAAGAACACAATAGTAGTAAGATACGCGATTGAAAGAACAATCAAAACAAAAGCTTTAGAAATAGAATCTTTTGAGATTTCTCTTTTGTGAGTAATAGGTCTTGTACCTTTCGCAAAAGCACCAATGTATTTTGTAGCAGTGAAGAAAGTAGTTGTTTTAATACCGCCTCCAGTACCTGCAGGTGATGCTCCAATATACATTAAAGCACAAAAGATTAAAGCACCAGGAAGAGAAATTTTTGTAAAGTCATAAGTACTAAATCCTGCAGTTCTAGCGGTAGCACTTTGAAAGGCTGCTTGAAGCCAAGTCATACCACTTCCTTCAGTAATTTTTAATAAAACAGTACCTAACACTAGTAATAATAAAGTCATTTTCAAAACGATTTTTGTATGAATAGATAGTTTTTTTGTTTTAGGATATAAGAAGATCTCATAGATTACGATAAAACCAATACCACCTAAGATAATTAAAGCCATTGTGTTTAAGTTTAGAAGGAGATGGTCTTTATAAGCCATTAATGATTCACTACCTATAACATCTAAACCGCCATTATTGAAAGCTGATCCAGCATGGAAAATACTAATCCAAATTGCTCTACCAAGAGGGAAATCATTTCTAAAAATCAAGAAATTCACAATTGCCCCTAATAGTTGGAAAAGAAAACTAATTAAGAAAGTAGCTCTAAGTAGTTTTAAAATTCCTCTAGTTGAGTCTAAGTTTAAGACTTCTCTTAATAAAAAGCGGTCAGCTTGATTGATTCTTAATCCCAAAAGGTATAAGACAAACATTGAGATATTCACAAATCCTAAACCACCAATTTCAATTAAGACATAGATTACTATTTGACCAAACAAAGTAAATGTGTCATAAATAGAAGTAGTAGTTGATGTTAACCCTGTCACACAAACAGAGGAAGTAGACATAAATAAAGCATCTATAAACTTCAGTTTAATTCCTTCTTTTGTGGCAAAAGGTAGTAATAAAAGAATCGTACCAATAAATATTATTGCCACAAAACTAATTATAATTATTAAAAATGGTGAAATTTTCTTTTTCTTTTCCATTATTTTATCCTCTTTTATGATAAATATTATAACACGATGATGAGTATTTGTCAATTTAGGACTTTATAGGCATTGTAAAATTATAGCAAATAAAAAAGCTTAAGGTAAATCCTTAAGCTTTTAGATATTTATATTTTACCAAATACCCCAGATTAGATAACATAGACCCCAGCCTGTAAATACAGCAACTAAAGTAAATGGAACACTAATCTTCATAAAAGTACTTGTTTTAACTTCATATCCTTCTTTACGTAACATACCAATACCAGTAATATTTGCACTTGCCCCAACTGGTGTTAAGTTACCGCCTAATGTAGCTCCAATTAATAAACCAAAGTATAATAGATATGCTTTGTTATCTCCAGGGGCTAAACCTAAGCCTGGAAGTAGGGCAGTAATTACAGGTAACATTGTCATAACATAAGGAATGTTATCTACAAACGACGAAATGATTACTGAAACAAACACAATCATTGTATATAAAACAAAGATTGTTGCATTAGGGCTCATATTTAGAGAATGAGCAATATTATTAAATGCATCACCAATTTTACCAATAATGCCTAAAGCTCCTAAACCACCAATTACGATAAATAAACCAAATAGTAAAATTAATGTTTCAAAATCTAATGATTTAACAGCTTCTTTAGTAACTTCTTTTTTGCTTTCTTTTGTTTTAATAAGTTTTCTAATAAAGCCGATAAGGAAAATAGTAATACAGATAATACCATTCTTTAAACTATCTAACCAAGGAACTGGGATAGTAAAGAATGAAGCAATAATCAAACATACGATAATTCCTAATAATAAGAATGATGGAAAATAATCAGTAACTTTAGTTTTTTCTACTTGTTCTAAAGGTTGAGTATATTTCCTAAAGATAAATAGTAAAACAAATGCTGATGTAAGTGCTCCTGCTTGAACAATGAAGAAAAGGTTAGGTCTTCCGTTTAACCAGAAGAAATCTACAAAGTTCATTCCTGTTTCTTGTCCTAATAGAATCGAAGTAGTATCACCTACTAATGTTGCGGCACCTTGTAAGTTTGATGAAATCGCAATTGCGATAATACCAGGCACCGGATTAATTTCCAATTTCTTACATACCGTCATTGCAACTGGTGCAACCATTAATACTGTAGCAACGTTATCTATAAAAGCAGAAATTAAACTTGCAAATAAAGCTAAACCAACCATTGCCCACTTAACATTAGGCACTTTATTAATAATTATATCTGCCATTAAACTTGGCATCTTTGACTCAATAAATAGTGCCACAACTCCCATTGTACCTGCTATCATTAGTAGCACGTTCCAAGAACTTAAATCTGTAAAAGCAGTTTTTGCTGTAGCGCCTAACGCCTCTCCAAAACTATTATCTTGATAAACAATAAAATTTATTACCATTAAGACAATAAAAATTATTGCGGCACCACTAGTGATATAAGGTCTTTTTTCACTGAATACTAGCATTAATACATACATGATTAAAAAGAGTACTAATGCTACAATTTGAATAACATTCATGTAAACCTCCACTAATGTTTCTATTATACACCATATTCCTTAAAAATACCAAAACATTTTTGTTTTCTAAGTAGTAAAACATAGTAAAATATGGTAAAATAAGAATAAGGTGATGATATGAAAAAGATAACTTTAATTGATGGCAATAGTTTAATGTTTAGAGCATTCTATGCTACATACTATACAGGTAAAATGATGCAAACTTCTCAAGGGTTATATACAAATGCTATTTTCGGATTTGTAAATATGATTAATAGCTTGTTAGAGAAAAAAGATATTGATTATGTCTTTGTAGCATTTGATGCAGGTAAGCAAACATTCCGTCATCAAGAATATAAAGAATATAAAGGAACAAGAACAAAACTACCAGAAGAGTTAAAGGTGCAAATTCCTTATGTTAAAGAATATTTAGATGTTTTAGAAATTAAATACTATGAGTCTTTAGATTATGAAGCCGATGATTTAATTGCCACAATGGCCAATTTGTGTAAAGATGAGTTTGATCAAATTAATATCGTATCTGGTGATAAAGACTTACTTCAATTAGTTGATGATAAAATCACAGTTCACTTAACTAAATCCGGAGTTAAAGATTTAGATGAAAATAATGTAGCTAACTTTAAAGAAAAAAACAATATTTATCCTTATCAAGTAACTGACTATAAAGGTTTAATCGGAGATTCATCTGATAACCTGCCAGGTATTAGAGGTATAGGCCCTAAAACAGCTGTTCAATTACTTACTGACTATCAAGATTTAGATGATATTTATTTAAATATTGAAGATGTTAAAGGAAGAACAAAAACTCTTTTAGAAGAGGGGAAAGATGCTGCTTATAAAACTAAGTACCTTGCTACATTAGTAAAAGATGCTTATATTCCTTATAAAATAGAAGAATTAAATTATCGAAATTATGAACATCCTAAACTATATCGTTTCTATAAAGAAATGGAATTTAATAGTTTAATGAAAAAATCAGATCAAGGAGAGTTAGCAGAAAATCTAGATTTAGAGATTGTAGAAGATGTAAATTATGATTTTAGTAAGTTAGATAAAGAGATAACTATTTCTTTAGAAACTTTCTATCAAAACTACTACAACAATCAAATTCTAGGACTAGCAATTAAAGATAAGAAACATCAACTTTTTGTCTCAAAAGATGTTTTATTGAAAAATAAGTCATTGCATGAAATCTTAAGTAATAATGAAACTAAGGTAAACTTATTTGATTATAAGAAAACTTATGCTGTTTTAAAACAAAGAGGAATTATATTAAAAAATGTTACATTTGATTTATTACTTGGAGCATATTTAATTAATCCAAGCTATAGCAATGATGATATTCAAGTTGTAGCAAAAAATTTCCTTGAAACAAATATTCCTCATTATGATACAATATATAAAGAAAATAAAAAGTATCAAATCCCTAGTTTAGATATCTATTCTCAGTATGCAGCTACTAAAAATGATTTAATTAATAAACTAAAACAACCAATTTTAGAAGAATTAAAAGCAAACGAATTAGAAGAGTTGTTTAAAATTGAAATCGAGTTATCTGAAGTCTTAGGTGATATGGAAATTTGTGGTTTACTAATTGATCCTGAGAAACTAAAAGAAATTGGGAAAGAGTTTGAAATAGAAGCAAATAAATATCAAGAAGAAGTATTTATGTATGCAGGCGAAAGGTTTAACTTAAATTCTTATAAAGTGTTAGGAGAGATTTTGTTTGAAAAACTTAAACTTCCTGTTTACAAGAAAACTAAAACCGGCTATTCTACAAACTCAGAAGTTTTAGAAAAGCTAGCTTATCGCTATCCGATTGCTCAAGCTATTTTAGAATATAGATCTTATAATAAACTAATTACTACATATGTAAATGGCTTACTTGAAGTAAAGGATGAAGAAAATTTCTTACATCCTGTTTATAAACAAGCCTTAACAACAACAGGAAGACTATCTTCAGTTGAACCTAACATTCAAAATATTCCAATCAGGACAGAAACAGGTCAAGCAATTAGAAAAGTTTTTATTTCTCGTTTTGAAGATGGCTTAATTTTAAGTGCTGACTATTCGCAAATCGAATTAAGAGTGCTAGCATCTTTATCTAAAGATCCTAAGATGATTGAATTCTATAATCAAGGTTTAGATATTCATAAAGCAACAGCCGCAAGTATTTATGGGATTGATTACAATATGGTACAACCAGGCCAAAGACGAGATGCTAAGACGATTAACTTTGGGATTATCTATGGGATGAGTGCTTGGGGCCTATCTGAAGCCTTAAATATTAATCCTAAAGCTGCTGGTGATTATATTGAACGTTATTTTGAGATTTTCCACGGAGCAAAAGAGTTCTTAGATAATCAAGTTACTAGTGCTAGAGAAAAAGGATATACGAAAACTTTACTTAACCGTAGAAGATATATTGATAATATTAATAGTCCCAATATCAACTTAAGAAACTTTGGGGAAAGAACAGCAATGAATGCGCCAATTCAAGGGACAGCAGCTGATATTATTAAACTAGCAATGAATAAAGTAAAAGCTAAAATGATTGAGGCTAATTTAGAATCACTATTAATTGCTCAAGTTCACGATGAATTAGTCTTTGATGTAAAGAGAGATGAATTAGATATCTTAAAAGGTATTATTAAAGAAGAAATGGAAAATGTGATTAAGTTAAATGTACCTTTAGTTATTGATATTAACTATGGTAAAAATTGGTATGAAACAAAATAGGAGAAAGAAATGAAAGAAATTAAAATTAGAAGAAGCGTAAGAGTATTTGAAGATAAACTACTATCTGATAGCGAGCTAGAAAAATTAGTAAGAGCAGGTATGCAAGCACCAAGTGCAAGAAACCAACAACCTTTATACTATATTGCAATTAATAAAAGAGAAGTTTTAAAAGAGATTGCAGAAAAAGTGCCTGGTTATAAGATGGTAGGTGAAGCAGGTGGATTAATTATTATCTTTGTAAGAAATGAAGAACATGTAGCACCAAAACAAACTGAGCAAGATGCTTCAGCAGCAACAGAGAACATTTTACTTGAAGCAACACATCTAGGTCTTGGTTCTTGTTGGTTATCTACATTTCATAACCCTGCAAAACAAGATGCCATTTCTGAATATTTTAATTTACCAGAAAAACATCTTCCTGCTGTAGGGATTGCTTTAGGTTATCCTAAAGATAAAGATGCCCTAAAGTTTATCGACCGTTATAATAAGGATTTGGTTAAGTACATTTAAGATGCCAGAATTACCAGAAGTTGAAACAGTCCGTAATACCTTAAAACATTTAGTTGTTGGGGAAGAAATTATTGATGTAGATATCTTATATGAAAGAATTATCAAACATCCAATGGTTGCTTTATTTAAAAAACAAATCAAGGGTGAGCAAATTCAAGATGTTTTACGTTACGGGAAATATTTAATTTTTAAACTTACTAATGGTTTTTTAATTTCTCATTTGCGAATGGAAGGAAAATACTTTTTAAAAACAAACGAACCATTAGAAAAACATGAACATATTATCTTTCATTTAAAAAGTGGTAAGACTTTAAGATATCATGATGTTCGTAAATTTGGAACGATGCATTTATATCTTAATTTAAGTTATGAAGAACTATTAAAAACAGAACCGTTAGGGAAATTAGGAGTAGAACCTTTTAGTAGTGATTTAACTTTAGCTTATTTAAAAGAAAAGTTCAAAACAAGAAAGCAAACAATCAAACAATTACTGCTTGATCAAGAGATAATTGTAGGGATTGGGAATATCTATGCCAATGAGATTTTGTTTATGGCAAAAATTCATCCTCAAAAGTTAGGTAAGCTTTTAACTGATGAAGAAATAAGTAAAATTATTAAGTATACGAAAGTTGTCTTAGAAAAAGCAATTAGTTTAGGTGGGACAACAATTAGGTCTTATTCATCAAGTGGTATTAGTGGTCTTTTTCAAAATGAACTTTTAGTTCATACTAAAGAAAAATGTCCAGTGTGTGGAAGAGATCTTAAAAATATAAAAATAGGTGGTAGGAGTACATATTACTGCGAAAACTGCCAAAAGGAGTAAAGATGGTTATCGGAATAACAGGATCAATTGCTTCAGGTAAAACAAAAGTAGCGAATTATTTAAAAAGTTTAGGTTACAAAGTTTTATCAGCTGATGAAGAAAATACTAAAGTATTGCATGATCCTGATGTTGCTTTAGAAATTAAAAATAAAGTTAGTGCTGATGTAGTAGTAAATGGTAAAGTAGATAAAAAGCTTTTAGGGGAGCTCGTTTTTAATAATCCCGAAGCTTTAGAAAAACTTACCTCAATTACTCATCCTTTAATTTACTTTAATTTAAAGGCGCAAATTCCAAGTGAAGGGCTAACTTTTATTGAAGTGCCTTTATTAATAGAAACCAACTTTATAGAACTTGTAGATAAAATAATGGTTATTGCTATTGACCTAAAAACACAAATAAAAAGGTTAAGAAAAAGAAACCAAATTAGTGAAGAAGAAGCAAAAAAATTAATTAGCTTGCAAATGTCAAGCGAGGAGAAAGCTAAATATGGCAATTATGTTATTGATAATAGTCGTTGTTTTTACTACACAAAAAAACAAATAAAAAAAGTATTAAAAGAAATAGGAGGGTAAAATGGGTTTTAAAAAATTCTTTAGTAACAATTTTGAAACAAAGGAAAACCATCACATTCAATCATTAAGAACTAGATATTACCGTAATCGTTTAGATGATGTAAGAAAAGTAGTTTATAATTTGATTGAAGAAGAAGGAGGAAAACTAATTTCAGACAATAAAAAGTTTAATGAAATTTTGTTTGAAACAAGTAAGTATTCGTTAATTGTAATTTTAGTTGAAACGAAGATTAACGAAGTTGCAATTGATCTTGCCATAACTACGAAGTTCATTTTCCCTCGTGGAAGAGGTCAAAAAATTATTGAAAGGCTATACCAAACTTTTGATAAAAAGTTAAACTATAAAGGTGTTAGTCTTTATTAGGGGTAAGATATGAAACATACAAATTTTAGAGTTTATAAAAATTTTGAATTATCAGGAGAAGCTGGTTTTGCTTTAACTAAACTATATCTACCTTTGATTGGGATTGACAGTTTTGCTTTATATCACTTGCTAATGACATATGAGAATAAGGAAACATATGATGTTAGGACAGTCCTTGATAGTTTGAATTTTAATAATGACCATTTCTTCCAAGAAGCTTTAAATAAACTAAATGCTTTAAGTTTAGTTGAAACTTATTTTGATGAAGAAAAAGGCTATTATTTCTACTTAAAACAACCACTAACTGTTGCGTCTTTTCTAGATAACAGATTACTTTCTAAGTTCTTGACAGAGAAAATTGGTGCAGTAGAAGTGGAAAATATTACTAAGAATTTAAATTATAAAATTAGAGGATATACAAATATTAGCAAAACTTTTGATGAAGTATATGTGAAAGATTTTAAAGAAGAAGATGATCCTTTTGCAAAGTTGTTCTTTAATAAGATTAAAGATAATATTAATATAAAAGGTGATAAGTTTGATTATTTATTATTCAAAATGGAGTTTGATGAAGCAATCATTCCAAGTGCCGTTTTTGATGATCAAGAGTTAAAAAATAAGATTATCAATGTAGCTTATACTTATGATTTAAATGTTCAAGAAATGAAACAAGTTATTGAAGATGTAGTAATTGAAAATAATGACCTACCTTTATCTAAGATTGGTGAAAGCGCAGAGAAGATTTACACTTTAAAAGCGCAAAAACAAAACAAAAAAGTTCAAACAAAGTTTGTTACCAAAGAGCCAGATGCTTTTGTTTCTAGTAAGCAAGATGATACATTATTTGAACTTGTAAATATTTTAGAAAACAATTCTCCAAAAAACATTTTAGAAAGTTTAAGTGGCATTACAGCATCTAAAACCGAACTAAGAACTTTAGAAAGATTAACTTCAGATTTAGGTTTAGCTAGAGGAGTTGTTAATGTTTTGCTTTATTATGTTTTAAATGAAAAAGAAGGAACAATGCCTTCCTATAACTATTTTGAGAAAGTAGCTAATGAATGGGCTCGTAAAGGAGTTAAAGATACTAAAAGCGCGCTTCTTCATACTAAACAATTAAAGGAACAACCTAAAGGTGGAACGGCCAAATATACCGGTAAAAAACAAGGTGTAAGACCAGAGTGGATGGATCAGTATGAACAAGAAACAGAAGCTCATGATCAAGAAAAGCAAAAGCAAGAACAAGAATATTTTGATAATTTAACGGAAGAAGAAAAAGCTAAATTAGAAGCTGATATTAAAAAGATATTAGGGTGATTTAAGATGAATAAAGAAGTTAGTAAAATAATTCAAGAGTTTAAGAAAGATAAAGAAATTAGTGCTTTTTTAAAAAAGCATAAACTTTCTGATGAAGATATCTTAAATAACTTTGGAACATTTTTTGATATCTATAATCACCATCAATTGTTTAAAGAAAATAAAGAACAATATATCGAAGAATATGGTAATAATACTGTTGAACTTGCTTATGATGATGGTAGAATAAGTTTGGTATCTATTCCCCTTCAAGGAGAAGGTGCGGGGATGTTGGAATTTATGTATTATGATTATGAGCCTAAAGTAAAAGAATTATATACAAACGATGCTAGAATGATGGTGCTTACTAAAGTAGCGCAGTTTTTAAAAAATTATCAAGATGGGAAGTATACTAAAGGATTATATATTTATGGTTCTTATGGAGTTGGTAAAACTTATATTGCTATGCATTTAGCTCAACGTATTGCCCAAACAGAAAAAGTATTATTTGTGTTCTTTCCTGATTTAGTTCGTAATTTAAAAACTTCTTTTCAAGAAAGTAATACGGAAAGCTTAATTCTTAAAATAAAAAAAGCACCTGTTTTGGTACTTGATGATTTTGGTGTCTCTTCATTAACGCCGTTTGTAAGAGATGATGCATTAACAGCAATCTTACAATACCGAATGACAATGAACCTACCAGTTATTTTTACTTCTAATTCTTCTTTATCAGAAATTAGAAAAGAGTTAGCTGCAAGTAGTGATATTGCTGGTAATAGATTATACACAAGAATTAAAGAAATGGTTGACGAAGTAAAATTAGATGATAAAAATTATCGTTTAGGATAGTTTTTGTTTGTCTTATTAGAAAAATAATGATATAATAAACTAAATAAATAAACAAAGAAGTGGACAAGATTATTAATTACTAGTAAAAGTAGAGAGTATTTGGTTGGTGAAAAAATACCAAGGTTTTAATAGTTACTACCATGGAGTTGATGCTTAAAAAGTATCCGTATAAGGAGCGTTAGATCCTATTTAAGCTGTGTATTTTTAATACAAATTAAGGTGGTACCGCGAAAAATTCGTCCTTAAAAGATATTTTTAAGGACTTTTTATATTAAGGAGGAGAAAATGAAAATTAAATTTTTAGACGGATCAATAAAAGAATATGAAAAGGGAATAAATGCCTATGATATTGCTAGTTCAATTTCTAAGGGGCTTTTAAAAAATTCTGTCTATGCTTTAGTAAATGATGAGGCCTATGATTTAAAAAGACCAATTTTAAAAGATGCTACATTAGAACTTGTTACAAAAGATGATGAAAGAGCATTAGAAGTATTAAGACATTCTTGTAGTCATTTAATGGCTAGTGCTATTTTAAAGCTTTATCCAAAAGCTTTATTTGGCGTTGGACCTGCAATTGAAGAAGGTTTTTACTATGATGTTGATTTAGATGGTGAGAAGTTTGATGAAGAGTCTTTAAAAGTTATTGAAAAAGAAATGAATCGACAAGTTGGTGCAGGCTATAGTTTTGAAAGAAAAGAAGTTTCTAAAAAAGAAGCTTTAGAAGTTTTTAAAGATTGTCCTTATAAACAAGAGTTAATTAATGAACTTGAAGAAGGTGAAGTAATTACAATTTATAAATTAGGCGATTATTTAGATTTATGTAGAGGGCCTCATGTAATTAATACTAGTTTATTAAAACATTTTAAACTATTAAGTGTTAGTGGTGCTTACTGGAGAGGAGATTCAAACAACAAACAATTACAAAGAATCTATGGTACATGTTTCTTTTCTAAAGAAGAGTTAGATGGTCATCTACACGATTTAGAAGAAAGAGCTAAAAGGGATCACCGTAAATTAGGTAAGGAATTAGATCTATTTATGATTAGTGAATATGGTCCTGGTTTTGCTTTCTATTTACCAAAAGGGTTAACTCTAAGAAAGAACTTAGAAGACTATTGGTATAAAGTTCATAAAAGAGAAGGATATGAGTTTATTGTAACACCAATTATGTTAAGTAAGGACTTATGGGAGATTTCTGGACACTGGTATAACTATAAAGAAAATATGTATACATCTAAAATTGATGACAAAGAGTTTGCGATTAAACCAATGAACTGTCCAGGGGGAATGTTAGTTTATAAACGCGATATTCATTCTTACCGTGATTTTCCTTTGAAAGTAGGAGAATTAGGACTAGTTCATAGATATGAAGCTAGTGGTGCTTTATCTGGCTTATTTAGAGTTAGATCTTTTACTCAAGATGATGCCCATATCTTTATGAGAAAAGACCAAATTGAAAAAGAAGTTGTAAGTTTAATTAAATTATTTGATGAGATTTATAGCACATTTGGTTTAACATACCATATTGAACTATCTACAAGACCGGTTGATAAATATATTGGTTCAATTGAAATTTGGGATTATTCAGAAAAAGCTTTAGCAAGAGCTTGTAAGAAAGCTGGAAAAGACTATAAATTAAATCCTGGTGATGGTGCCTTTTATGGTCCTAAACTAGACTTTAAGATTAGAGATTCAATGAACAGAATTTGGCAATGCGGGACAATTCAGTTAGATATGAACTTACCAGAAAGGTTTGACTTAACATACGTAGCTGAAGATGGTTCAAAAGTTAGACCAGTTATGCTACATCGTGCTATTTATGGTTCGCTAGAAAGATTTATTGGTATCTTAATTGAACATTATGGTGGTGCTTTCCCAACATGGCTAGCTCCAGTTCAAGTAAAATTAATTCCAGTTAATCTTGATCTTCATAGCAAATATGTAAGAAAACTAGAAAAGGAATTCTTAAAACAAGGAATTAATTTTGAAAGTGATTATCGTGATGAAAAATTAGGATATAAAATTAGAGAAGCGCAAACAAAAAAGATTCCATATCAAATTGTAATTGGTGATAAAGAAGTAGAGGATAAGTCAGTAACTTATCGTAAGTATGGTAGCCAAGAACAAACAACTGTAAGTTTAAAAGAATTTATCAAACAAATAAAAGAAGAAATTAAATTAAGAAAGTAATAGTTAAACTATTACTTTTTTATAAAAAGGTTAGTAAATTTAGGAAAATATGATATAATAGCAAAAGGAGTGATATTATGGCAAGTACAAAAAAATTAGTAAAATTTAACAGTAGTTTTAACCATTTATTATGGTTCTTTTTGCTTTTCTTTACTTATGCTGCTGCTCAAGGAATAGCCTTAGATGCTCCTGAGTTTGTTACCATTGGGATTTTTGCTCAAACAGTAGGATTGTTTCCGGTTTTGGCACTTGCTCTTTATTTTACAAGACAATTATTTATTGAAGATTGGCAAAAGACAAAGAAGAATATCTTACTTACAATTGGTTTAATTGTAGCTGGGGTTATGGCTATTTTCTTCTTATCGGGTATTGTAGGGGTCATTTATGAAAAGTTGGGGATTGAAGGGACTTCAGAAAACCAAGAAAGTTTAGAAGTAATGCTTGCAAGTAAATATGGTTTGGTGATGATTATTTCTATTGTAATTTTCGCTCCAATTCTTGAAGAATTAATTTTCCGTAAGTTTTTATTTGGGATTGCAGAAGAGAAATTTAAGTGGCCTGGCTGGGCAGCAATCTTAATTAGTTCTTTAGTATTTTCTTTAGTTCATCTTACGAGTGGTGATTTTGAATATATTTTATTATATTTACCTCAAGCACTTGTAATGGGTGTGTTGTATCATTATTCAAAAAACAATATTTTTGTTTCAATCGGAATCCATTTTCTAAATAACCTTATAGCTGTTATTGGTATTTTTGTTTTAGGTGGAATAGGATAATGGGTAGAAAGTATCGTAAGCTTATTAAAAAAGCTAATAAGGCTATGGATAAAGGTGACTATGAAAATGCCATTCTTATTTATAGAGATGCTTTTAGTCAAAAAGCAACAGCAGGAGATTTATTTAATTTAGGAAGAGCATATATTTATGTTGGGGAGATTGATGAAGCTATTGATTGTTTTAAAGTTTTAGATGTTATCATTCCAGAAGAAGTTGTAGCTAAAGAGATGTTAGTAGGTTTGTATCTTACAAAAGAAAACATTTCGAAAACAATTGAATATGGACTTTTAGCAGAAAAACAAAATAGTCAATCATATGCTGTTTATCGTAATCTAGCTTTAGCTTATGAGAGAATTGGTAATGATGATAAAGAATTAGAGTATTATGAAAAAGCTTGGGAGTTAGAACCTAATAATTATTGGCTTAATCTTAATTTAGGAAGTTGTTTTGAAAAGAAAAATTACGATACGAAAGCTTTAGAGTTATTTTCCATGGCCTATAAAATAGATCCCAAAGGTTATATGGTTAATTATAATTTAGGTGTTATATATGGGAAAATGGGCTTCTTCAATATAGCTAAAGGTTATTATTTAGAAGAGTTAAATCAAGAACAAATTGTTCCTAATGCGTATTTAAATTTAGCTTTGATTTATGAAGATATTGATAAAGACTACGAAAAAGCTAAAAATACTTATGCTAAGGGTCTAACAAAATATCCCGACTTTTTAGACTTATGGTATAATTATGCTTGTTTTAATCTTTTGCTTGGTAATTTAAAAGAAGCAACAGACCTTTTTAAATATATTGTTTTTAAAGATTATGAATATTATGAATATATGCTTCAAGATCAAGGAATACAAGATTATTTAAAAACAGAATATTTCCAAAATTTAGAAAAAGAGTTAGGAAAAGTTTAGGAATAGCCTAAACTTTTTTTAATTGTTTTAATTTACTTTTAAAAATATTGACAAAAAACCCAATATAGTGTAGAATAAACGTAGAATAAACGTAGAATAAAAAGAGGTGAAAAAGATGAATTTAGGCTTAGAAAATGAAACTTTAGAGTTTAAAAAATCTACTGGAGAGTTAAAAGAAGCCATAATTTCTTTATCGGCGATGCTTAATAAGAATGGTTATGGAATTTTATATTTTGGCGTCAACAACAATGGAAAAACTGTAGGTCAAGAAATAGGAAAAGATACTTTAAAAGATATCTCACAAGCAGTTGCAAATCATATTAAGCCCCAAATTATACCTATTCTTTCAATAGAATATGTTAGTGAACGAAATCGTATTAAAGTAGAGGTAAAAGGTGAGAATAAGCCTTACTCAGCCTATGGTAAATATTATATTAGGTCAGGTGATGAAGATATGGAAATATCTCCTCTTAAATTAAAAGAGTTAATGACTAAAGATAATTTAGAATCAATTGTAAAGATGGAATCAAACAATCAAAACTTATCGTTTACTCAGCTTAAGGGATTATATTTAAGTCATGGATTAACAATTAATAATGCTTCTTTTGAACACAACCTAAGATTAAGAACTAGTGATAACAAGTATAATCTAATGGCAGATATTTTATCAGATAATAATGTTTATTCAATTAAGGTTGCTAGATTTAACGGTGTTGATAAAACAGAGTTAATTCAAAGAAATGAATATGGCTATAAATGTATGATTTTAGCTGCAATTCAAGTTTTAGATTATATTGAAGCTATGAACAAGACTTTTGTTTATATTGAAGGTTCGGTAAGAGAAGAAAGGACACTTTTTGATTTTAGTTGTTTTAGAGAAGCTTGGTTAAATGCGTGTTTACACAATAAATGGTCAAGATTAACTCCGCCTGCAGTTTATGTTTATTCCAATCGAATTGAAGTTATTTCTACGGGAGGTTTACCTGCTGATTTTTCAGAAGAAGACTTTTTTAGTGGAAAAAGTAAACCAGTAAATATGGAGTTACAAAAAATTATGGGCCAATTAAATTTAATTGAACAAACAGGACATGGTGTCCCTTTAATCGTAAGCAAATATGGTCGCAATGTTTTTGAAATAACAGAAAACTTTATTACAGTTACATTACCTTTTTCAAAAGAAAGCAAGGAAAAGGATAAGATAGCTTTAAATGAAGATCTAACAAGATCAGAAAAGAAAGTTTTTCTTGCTCTCAATAAACAACCAAATTTAAGTGTCAGAAAATTAATAGGAGTTTTAGATATCAAGCAAACAGCGATTAATAATGCTCTTAAGGGTTTAAAAGAAAAGGGTTATATAGTACGCAAGGGTTCAAATAAAACTGGATATTGGGAAATTAAAAATTTTAAAAAATAATTAGCTAAGATTTAGAAAAGATAAGTTATAATATAGATAGGAAGTAAAAAATGAGAGTTAAAGTTATTGGAGCTGGACTAGCTGGTTCTGAAGTTACATATCAATTAATAAAACAAGGAATTAAAGTTGATCTTTATGAAATGAGAGGTGTTAAGAACACCGAAGTTCACAAGACAACTCACTTTTCTGAGCTTGTATGTTCTAACAGTTTAAGAAGTAATAGTATTACTAATGCAGTTGGGCTTTTAAAAGAAGAGTTAAGATGTCTTGATTCGATCATTATGAAAAGTGCTGACAAAAACCAAATTGAAGCAGGAACGGCTTTAGCTGTTGATAGAAATAGGTTTGCTTTAGATATTACTAATTATTTAAAAAATCATCCTTTAGTAACTTTTCATAATGAAGAAGTAGTTACCTTAGATGATAGTTATACGGTTGTTGCAACTGGCCCATTAACTAGTGAAGAGTTTTCTAACTATTTAAAGCAATATTTAGATCAAGATGATTTGTATTTTTTTGATGCAGTTGCTCCGATTATTTCCGAAAGTAGTATAGATAAAGAAAAAGCATACTTAAAGAATAGATATGATCATGGAGAGCCTTCATATTATAATTGCCCTTTTACAGAAGAAGAATATGATGTCTTTTATAATGCTTTAGTAAAAGCAGAAAAGGTTAAACCAAAAGATTTTGAAAAGAAAGTATTTGAAGCATGTATGCCAATTGAAGAGCTAGCCGCAAGAGGAAAGGAAACTTTACTTTTTGGCCCCTTAAAACCGGTAGGCTTAGAAGATCCAAAGACAGGGAAAACACCTTATGCAGTTGTCCAGTTAAGACCAGATGATGCAAGTAAGTCTTTATATAATTTAGTTGGTTTTCAAACAAGCCTAAAATTTGGCGAGCAAAAGAAGATTATTAATTTAATTCCTGGTTTAGAAAAAGCCGAGATTTTAAGATATGGTGTTATGCATCGCAATACTTATATTAACTCACCTAAAGTTTTAAACAACTTTTACCAATTAAAGAAAAATTCAAAAGTGTTCTTTGCTGGTCAAATTACGGGAGTAGAAGGTTATGTAGAGTCAACTGCTTCTGGGCTTTTAGTTGGTTTGAATTTAGGTAGATTATTAAATGGTAAAAAGATGATTAATTTTTCCAACAACACTGCTCTTGGCGCTCTAGCAAATTATATTGCAACACCTAACTTAAACTTTCAACCGATGAATATTAATTTTGGGATTATTGCTAGTTTAGATAAAAAAGCTAAAAAAGCAGAAAGAAGAGAGTTAATTGCTCAAAGGAGCTTAGAAGAAATTAAGAAAATAAAGGAAAAGATCAATGACTGATGAACAATTAATTAAAGCTTTTAAAGACTATTTAAGTATTGAAAGAAATTATTCAATGCATACTGTTCGTGGTTATTTAAGAGATATTAAAGATTTTCAAAACTATTTAAAGGTTAACGAATTCTCTTCTTTACAAAAGATCTCGCAAAATATTCCAAGATATTACCTAGCATATTTAAATGAACGTTTTGAGCCCAAGTCAGTTAATCGAAAGCTTTCTAGTTTAAGAAGTTTTTATCGTTTCTTAGTTCAAGAAGGAATAAGAGATTCTAATCCTTTCTTAGAGATTAAGTCGGTTAAGCAAAAACAGTCTTTACCTGAAAGATTGTATGAGGAAGATATTGAAAAACTATTTAATGCCATTGATACGAAAACGGAACTTGGGATTAGAGACTATGCGATTTTAGAAGCATTATATGGTATGGGAATCCGTGTCTCTGAACTTTGTTCATTAAGGATTCAAGATATCGATTATTACAATTCAAATATCTTAATCAAAGGTAAGGGTAATAAAGAAAGATATGTTCCTATATATGAAGGATTAAAAGATGCAATTTTAAATTATTTAGAAAATTCTAGATCTAAACTATTAGCTAATAATACTACAGGAGAAATACCAGAAGAGCTATTTTTGAATTTTAAAGGAACCCCTTTAACTGTTAGAGGAGTTAGAGTTATTTTAGATAAATTATCAGATAAAGCAGGACTTGGGATGAAGATTCATCCCCATATGTTAAGACACTCTTTTGCGAGCGATTTACTTGATCATGGAGCAGACTTAAGAAGTGTTCAAGAGTTATTAGGACATGAGAACTTATCTACTACCCAAATTTACACTCATATTTCCAAAGAGAAATTAAAAGAGAATTATGATAAATATTTTCCAAGAAAGGATGCCCATAAAGATGAATAGAGGATTTATGCTTATAAAAGAAGAATTACTTACTTACAAAAAAGAAGATATCTTACTTCCTCAAAGAGCTACAAAACATTCAGCTGGTTATGATTTTTACTTACCTTGCGATGTTGTTTTAAAAGCAAATAAAACAACTAAAGTTAAGACTAATCTTAAAGCTTATATGATGGAAGATGAAGTTTTGTTTTTGTTTATTAGAAGTAGTTTCGCAATTAAAAAAGGTATTACCCTAACAAACAATGTAGGGATTATTGATAGTGATTATTTTAGTAACGAAGATAATGATGGAGAAATTATTGCCTGTTTGACTAACAATACAGCTGAAGATATTTATTTAAAGAAAGGAGATCGCTTTATTCAAGGGATTTTCTTAAAGTACTTAACGGTAGATAGTGATACTAGTACTAAGTTAAGAAAAGGCGGTATTGGTAGTACGAAATAGCAAAAAATGTTTGCAAAATAACTTAAGTTATGTTATAATACTTAAGTCTTAAAAAACACACATCCTTGGAGAAAATCGTCATGTCACTAGTGGCTTGGTGGGCGGGAATCTGTGAAGAGGGTGGAGGCTTAACAAAAGAAAAAAAGGAGTGAAAAAATGAAAGAAAAAGAGTTGTTAGCGCAACAAGAAGTAGCAAAGGCTGAAGTAAAAGAAGAGACAAACAAAGAAGAAATCGTTAGCCGTAATCTACTATTAGAAGCTGGGGTCCAATTTGGTCACAATACTCGCAAATGGAACCCTAAAATGAAAGAGTATATTTTTGGAGAAAAGAATGGTATTTATATCATTGACCTAGACAAGACAATTGAAGGTATTAATGAAGCTTATAAAGCTTTATATACGATTGTACAAAATGGGGGAAGAGTACTTTTTGTAGGTACAAGAAAGCAAATTCAAGAAATTATTAAAGAAGAAGCTGAAAGATGTGGCGAGTTCTATGTTGACCAAAGATGGTTAGGTGGAATGCTTACAAACTTCAAAACTATTAGACGTTCAATTAAACGTTTAGAAGAAATTGAAAAAATGGATGCTGAAGGAACTTTAGAAAGTTATACTAAAAAGGAAGTTGCTTTAATTAAAAAAGAACAAGAAAAATTAGTTAAATACTTTAGTGGAATTAGAGAAATGACAAAGATTCCTCAAGCGATGTTTGTAATTGATCCAAACAGCGAACGTAATGCTGTGTTAGAGGCTAGAAAGCTAAATATTCCTTTATTTGGTTTAGTAGATACTAACTGTGATCCAGATGAAGTTGATTATGTAATCCCAGGTAATGATGATGCTGTTAGATCAGTAAAAGTTATTACTGCTATTATGGCTAATGCAGTTGCAACAGCTAAAGGATTACCACCAGTTGAAATCGTAGTTCCAGAAGAACAAGAACAAACTGAACAACATCAAGGACGTTTTGGTCGTTCAAGAAGACCGAGAAGAGTTAGACAAGTTGATGCTTTAATCTTACCTGTAGAGGATAAAACCGAAAAAGCAAAAGAAATCGAATTAGAAGAAAAGAAAAAGGCTAAGAAAGAAGAAATCAAAGAAGTTAAAGAAAAACAAGCAATCAAAAAAGAAGCAAAATTAGAAAAAGAAGATAAACCTAAAAAAGCAGCTAAAGTTGAAAAAGAAGAAGCTGAAGTTGAAGAAAAGCCAAAAGCTAAAAAAGCTAAAGCTGAGCCTAAGGAAGAAGTTAAAAAAGAAGTAAAAGTAACTGTAGAAGAAGTAACAGATGAAGAGGAGGTAAAATAATGGCTGTTGTTATTAGTGCACAACTTGTAAAAGAATTAAGAGACCGTACTGGTGCTGGAATGATGGATTGTAAAAAAGCGTTAGTTGAAACAAATGGAGATTTAGAAGCTGCTATCGTTTGGCTAAGAGAAAATGGAATTACTAAAGCAGCTAAAAAAGCAACTAGAGTTGCAGCTGAAGGTACTTGCTCAGCATTAATTGATGGAAACAAAGCATTAATTTACGAAGTAAACTGTGAAACTGATTTTGTTACTAAAACAGATAAATTCCAAGGTGTTGTTGAAAAGATAGGAAAAGCATTAGTAAACAGTAATGCTACTAATACAGAAGAAGCTTTAAAAGTTAAAACTGATGAAGGTACTGTAGAAGATGTTATTATTCAAGCAACTGCTATTATTGGAGAAAAAATTGATTTACGTAATGTATCAGTAATTACAAAGAAAGCTGATGAAAAGTTTGAAGTATATTCACATATGAATGGTCGTATTGTAGTAGTAATTACATACAAAGGTTCAGAAGATGCTGCTCATGATGTAGCATTACACGTAACTGCTATGAACCCTATTTATTTAAGTAGAGAAGATGTAGATACTTCTTTTCTTGAAAGAGAAAAAGCAATCTTTAAACAAGAAGCACTTAATGAAGGAAAACCTGAAAAGATCGTTGATAAAATTGCTGAAGGTAAAGTTAATAGATATTTAAAAGATATTTGTTTACTTGACCAACAATTTGTTAAAAACTCTGATTTAACAGTAGAACAATTTTTAAAACAAGAAGCAACAGCAGTTTCAAGTTTCTACCGTATTGAAGTTGGAACAGGTGTTGAAAAAGAATGAATATGTGATTGTCCAATAAAAATCACATTTAATTAATAAAAAAAGGCTAGTTAATCTAGCCTTTTTAATATCTTATTTAATTTTAATAATTTGTTTTGTGAATTTCAAAATATGCTTTTTCATGATCACATACTGGGCACATATCTGGTGCTTCTTTTCCAATATGGATATGGCCGCAGTTTGAGCATTCCCAAACTTTATCTTCACTGCGTGAGAAGACAATACCTTCTTCAATATTAACTTTTAGTTTTTTGTATCTTTCTTCGTGTCTTTTTTCTACATCAGCAACTAATCTAAATAAAGCAGCAATTTCAGGGAAACCTTCTTTTTCAGCAGTTTTAGCAAATCCTGGATACATTTCAGTCCATTCGTAGTTTTCGCCACTTGCAGCATCTTCTAAGTTAACAGTAGTTGCTGGAACAGCCCCTTCATTTAATAATTTGAACCAGATCTTTGCATGTTCTTTTTCATTTAATGCAGTTTCTTCAAAAAACTTACCGATTTGAACATAACCATCTTTTTTAGCTTGTGAAGCATAATATAAATACTTTGTGTGAGCTTGTGATTCCCCAGCAAAAGCTTCTTTTAAATTTGCTTCTGTTTGTGTACCTTTTAATTGCTTGTACTTTTTAAATTTCTTTAAATCCATTTTTTTCCTCCTCTTTTGATAGATATATTATACCATAATTTTATGAAAATAAAAGACAAAAAAAATAAAAAAGGAGAATTTCTCCTTTTTAAATTTCTAAAATATCAAGTTCTTTTTTCTTACCTTTGTCTTCAATTAGTTTGATATATTTGTCAGTTAATTTTTGGATTTCATCTTGGTAAGAATGTGATGCATCTTCTGAGATTTCTTTATCGTTTTCCATTTTTTTAACTTCGTCGTTAGCTTCTCTTCTAAAGTTTCTCATTTGAATTTTATAACTTTCAAGTAAGTTATTTAATTCTCTAACATGCATTTTTCTTGTTTCTTCTGTAAGTGGCGGGAAGTTAACACGTAAGACTTTACCATCACTAATTGGGTTTAAGTTTAAATCAGCTGTTTGGATAGCTTTTTCAATATCTTTTAAAGAAGATACATCATAAGGTTTAATTAATAACTGTTGAGCTTCAGGAGTACTAATTGAAGCAATTTGTTCTAAAGGAGTAGACATACCATAATAGCTAACCATTACTCCACTTAAAACTTTAGGATTAGCACGGCCTGTTCTAATTAAGCCCATTTCTTTTTCTAAAGCATCAATTGCTTTTGTCATTTTTTCTTCACATGCATCTAAGATTACTTGTAAAATTTCCATTATTTCTTTTCCTTTCCGTTTTTAATTACAGTACCAATTTTTGGATTGGCAATTACATTTTTAATATTATCTTTTTTGTTCATATCAAAAACGATAATTTTAATATTGTTTTCTTTACAAAGTGTTGCAGCTGTTAAGTCCATAACACATAAGTTCTTTTCAATCATTTCATCATAAGTAAGGCGATCATAGCGTTTAGCATCTTGGTATTTGTTTGGATCTTTATCATAGACACCATCAACACCATTTTTAGCCATCAGGATAATGTCGGCACCAAGTTCAGCTCCTCTTAAAGCAGCAGTAGAGTCAGTACTAAAGAATGGTAAGCCTGTACCACCACCAAAGATAACAATTCTGTTTTTTTCTAAATGAGAGATTGCTTTTCTTCTAATGTAAGGTTCAGCAACTGCAGGGATTTCTAGTGATGTCATTGCTCTTGTATCTAAGCCTAACTTTTCTAAAGCTGCTTGAACAGCAAGAGCATTTAGGATTGTAGCTAGCATTCCCATATAGTCTGCACTTGAACGATCCATTCCTAATTCTTCCGCATCTTTCCCACGCCAGATATTGCCTCCACCTACAATTACCCCTAATTGGATATTACCTAAGTCATAAAGTTTTTTAATTTCTAAAACTATTTCGTTAACTTTTTTGAAATCAATTCCTTTACTATCTGGATAAGCTAAGGCTTCCCCGCTTAATTTTAAAATTATTCTTTTCATAACTATCACCTTATATATTATACCAAATATAAACTAAAAAGGGAATACTTTTTTGCCTTGTGTGAGATTTATTAATGGTAATTATTGACGATTTATAGTATAATATGATAAGTGGAGAAAGATATGAAATTACCAAAACATGTAGCAATTATTCTTGATGGTAATGGCAGATGGGCTCAAGAAAAAGGCTTATCTCGTTCTCAAGGTCATCAAGAAGGAGTTAAAGCTTTAGTTGAACTTATAAAATATACTAATTCTATTAGGCTAGAAGAATTATCGGTTTTTGCTTTTAGTACTGAGAATTGGTCAAGACCCAAAACGGAAGTAGATTATTTAATGGGCTTAGTAGAAAAAGGCTATAAAAAGTATCAAAAAGAAATTAAAGATTTAGGTGTTAAAATTAAAGTTGTTGGAGAAAGGGAAATGTTAAAACCTGAAATCCAAAAAATAGCTCAAGAAGTAGAAGATGCTACTAAAAGTAATAAAGGGATGAATTTAAATGTTTGTTTTTCTTATGGGGGAAAACAAGAATTAGTTCGCACCTTTAAGAAACTAGAAGGTAAAGAAATTACGATTAAAGAAATTCAAAATAATTTAGATATAAATAATGATGTTGATTTATTAATAAGAACTGGGGGAAATCAAAGAATAAGCAATTTCCTGATTTGGCAACTTGCTTATGCGGAACTTTACTTTACTGATGTTTATTTTCCTGATTTCAAAAAGGAAGATTTTGATCAAGCAGTTTTATATTATAATAACCAAGAACGTCGCTTTGGAGGTTTAAAATGAATCCGAAATTTAAAAATTTAATAATTAGAGCCGTTACTGGTTTAATTTACACTACTTTAATTATCGGCTTGTGTTTAGTAAATGGACCTTGGTTTATGATTTTAGGAATTGTATTTGCGATTATTGCTACATATGAGCTAGCAAATACTTTCAGCAAAAAACATGATGTTTTTAAATTCCTAAAGTATATCTTACCAATAATAGCAGGTGCTTTAGTATTTATTTTTATTTATTTTTATAATGATTTAAAAATAGTATTATTGAGTTATTTTCTAGCCTTACTAATAGTTTCTGTTGTTATTTTGTTTTCTAAGGGAATTAAAATTACTGATTTTGGTTTAGCAGCTCTAACTTTAATTTATACTAGTTTAATGGTTGGAGGGATTTTTGCTTTAAAATATATTGAACTAGAGATTACAAATGCCTTTTTATTAAAAGCATTTAATTTTGAAGGTAAATATATCTTCATCTATTTATTTATTGTTATTGTGATGACAGATATGATGGCTTATCTTTTTGGTTCAATGTTAGGTAGACATAAATTAGCACCTTCAATTAGCCCTAACAAGTCAGTTGAAGGAGCAGTTATTGGAACTATTTTAGGAAGCTTATTTGGCCTGCTTGCATTATATTTATTAAAGATTGTAGATGTAAGTATGCTTAATTCTAAGGAGATAGCAATAGTATTTATAGTTGTTTTCTTTATTAACATTTTAATTAGTATTGTTGGGCAAATTGGAGATCTATTTGCTTCTAAAATAAAAAGAAATTATGAGATTAAAGACTTTGGGAAAATTTTACCAGGTCATGGGGGAATTTTAGATAGAATCGATAGTTTAATCTTTGGGGCAACATTTGTTCATATTGTTTTAATCGTCTTAACATTAATTTAGAAAGGATAAGTTATGCGTAATCTTTATTTATTAGGAGCAACAGGTTCAATTGGAACTCAAGCTTTAAATATTATTAGACAAACAAAAGACTATCAAGTTATTGGAATAACTTTTTATAATAATGTTTGTTTGGGTAAAGAAATAATTAAAGAATTTAAACCAGAGATTGTTTGGGTAAAAACTGAAGAAGTTAAGCAAGAACTAGAAAAAGAATTTCCTAAACTAAAAGTATATTTTGGAAAAGAAGGAATGATTGATTTTGCTTTATATGAAAAGCCGGGTTTATTCTTAAATGCTTTGATGGGTAGTAGTGGGCTTTTACCTACCTACTATGCCATTAAAAGTAAAAAAGATATCTTACTTGCTAATAAAGAGAGTTTAGTTATTGGTGGTAAGTTAATTATGGAATTAGCTAGGGAAATGAAAGTTTCAATTTTTCCTTTAGATAGTGAGCATAATTCTCTTTTTCAGTTATTAAGAAAAGAAAATAAAGAAGATATAAAGAAGATTTATTTAACTGCTAGTGGTGGCGCTTTAAGAGACAAAACAAGAACAGAGTTAAAGACAGTTACTAAAGAAGAAGTATTAAATCACCCTAATTGGAAAATGGGCGAGAAGATTACGGTAGATTCAGCTACTATGATTAATAAAGGATTTGAAGTTATTGAAGCATATCATTTGTTTGGTTTAAGAATAGACCAAATAGATACTATTTTGCATCGTGAATCTATTGTTCATGCACTAGTAGAATATGAAGATGGGACAGTCTTAGCTAACCTATCTTATCCTAATATGGAACTACCAATTAGTTATGCTTTAAACTATCCAAGAAGGAAGAAAACAAGTGTTCCTAGTTTAGATTTAGGAAAAGTGAAAGATTTACATTTTGAAGAAATGGATTATGAAAGATACCCTTTATTAAAGCTTGCATTTGAAGTTTTAAAAGCAGGAGAAGCAAAACAAATTGCTTATAGCGCTAGTAATGAAGCAGCAGTTAATTTGTTTTTAGAGGATAGAATTAGTTTTTTAGATATTGAAAAAATTGTTACTTTAGCTGTTAAGAAAGATTATCCTAAATTTACAAGTAGTTTAGATAATATCTTAAAGCTAGATCAAGAAATAAAACAAGAGATATACGATAGATATAAATAGAGGAGAGTTAAGATGGATTTTGTGTTAGGATTTTTGGCCTTTGTCTTCGTTTTAGGATTAATCATTTTAGTCCATGAAGGAGGACATATGATATTCGCGAAGAAAGCGGGCATTTTAGTTCGTGAATTTGCCTTTGGAATGGGGCCGGCTATTTTCAAAAAGAAAGTAGGGGAAACTGTCTATAGTATTAGAATCTTCCCGATTGGAGGATTTTGTGCGATAGCAGGAGAAGAAGAGGAAGATGACTTTTTAGAAAAAACTCAGTACGTAAAGTTAAAGTTTAAAAATGGTACTGTTACAGATATATATTTAACATTAAATCATAAAGATGCTCAAGACTTAGAACAGTTTGAAGTTGTAGATTATGATTTATATGATGAACATAAAAGAGGTTTTTTATTTATCGCTGTTAAAGATGGTGAAGGTAATTTAAAAAAGTATGGTGTAAGTCAAACAGCTATTGTTCATGAAGGAAAGCAAAGTATACAAATAGCACCTTACGATAGAACTCTTGGAGCTAAATCATTATGGAAAAGATTTATGGTTATGTTTGGTGGGCCATTAATGAACTTCTTCTTAGCAATTGTTGTGTTTGTCATTTTAGGTTTAGGTCAAGGATTTTCTAACTATGATACAAACAAAGTAAATGTAAATGATAGCTATTTAGAAGAAAGTGGCTTTACAAGTGGATCTCATATTGAGAAGATGGAAATTAGTGGTCACTCAGTAACTATTGAAAAGTATCAAGATATTGACCTTTTCTTAGATTATTATTTAGATAACAAAATTACAGAGAAAATTGCTATTACTTATCGCAATAATGGTGAAAGTAAACAAGTGTTTATTTATCCTCAATATGCTATATTTAATATGGGAATATATAGTAATCCAAGAAGTGAAGATGTCGTTATTGGCTATGTAGCTACAGTAGATGATGATATGAGTAGTAATAGTGGTTTACTTGTAGGGGATCAAATCTTAAAAATTAATGGTGAAGATATTAATAATTGGCTTGATGTTGCTAGGTTTGCAAATAACTATGTAGGTGGAAGTGGAACTGAGGCAGACTATTTGAATTTTGTTGTTTTACGAGTTTCTAATAAAGTTACTATTAATAAACCAGCAAACACAGTTACAATTTTGGCTAATTCTTCAGATGAAACTATTTTTGAAACTGAAATAAATAATGAAGAAGGAAAAGAAGAATTAACAATTGTTCCTAAAACTTTAGGAAGTGCGAATCTTTATTTAAATTTTACACTAAAAGATGGATCTATAGTTATCAAGCAATATGAAGTAGAGATTATTGAAAAAGATGGCGAGTTAATTGCAAGACAAACAATTAGAACTGGGGTTAAACCTTATAGTAAAAGTATTATGGATACACAATATGATGTAGAGCGTAATAAGATTCCTCATTCGGGAATTATTTTAGGATTTACACCAAGTCGTAAGTTTAGTTTACATAAATCACTTATTTTTGGAATTAACCAAACTGCCAATTCTACAACAGTAGTCTTAGATACTTTGAATATGTTATTTAGCGATAAGACAGTGACAATTAAATCACTATCTGGACCAGTTGGAATTTATAAAATTACAAGTCAAATTGCTTCAATGGGATTTTTACCATTACTTGGGCTTTTAGGAATGTTATCAGTTAATGTTGGTTTACTTAACTTATTTCCAATTCCAGCCTTAGATGGTGGAAGAATAGTGTTTTTAGGGTATGAGGCAATTACGAAGAAAAAACCAAATCCAAAAGTCGAAAAGATCTTGATTTTTGTAACAATGATTTTGCTATTAGCATTAATGGCTTTTGTAACTTTAAACGATATTATTAGGCTATTTTAGGAGGTAAATAATGAAACAAAGTAAATTTTTTATCCCAACATTAAGGGAGACACCAAAAGATGCGCAAATAGCGTCACATCGAATTTTGTTAAAAGGTGGATATATTAAACAAGTTGCTGCTGGTATTTATGATTATTTACCTTTAGCTTATAAGATTATTAAAAAAATCGAAAATATTGTTCGTGAAGAGATTAATAAAACTGAAGCAGTTGAGGTTTTAATGCCAGCTTTACAACCAAAAGATTTATGGGTTGAATCAGGAAGATGGGAAAAATACGGAAAAGAGTTAATGAGATTAGAAGATCGTAATGAACGTTCTTTCTGTTTAGGCCCAACTCATGAAGAAGTAATAACTGCTATGGTAAGAGATTATGTGAATAGTTATAAGAAACTTTCAATTGGCTTATATCAAATCCAAACTAAGTTTAGAGATGAATTTCGTCCTCGTTTTGGTTTAATGAGAGGAAGAGAGTTCTTAATGTTTGACTTATACACTTTTCACAAAGATGAAGAAGATTTGGATGTTTGGTATAAGAAAGTAAGAGAAGCATATAAGAGAATCTTAGAACGTTTAAGTTTAGATTATCGTATTATTGGAGCTGGTTCAGGAAATATTGGTGGTAATGCTTCAGAAGAGTTTATGGTACTATGTGATATTGGTGAAGATACAATTGTTTATAGTGATAGTTCTAGTTTTGCTTTAAATCAAGAGATTTGTGATTTAAAAGAAGGAGATCCATCCCCTGATGGTAAAGGTGTAATTAAATATGCCAAGGGCATTGAAGTAGGACATATCTTTAAACTTGGGACAACTTATTCTGAACTAATGAAAGCTACTTTTATTGACCAAGACCAACAAACAAAACCAATTGTGATGGGGTGTTATGGAATTGGAATTTCCCGTTTACTAATGGCTATTTTAGAGCAACACTCAACTGATGAAAAACCAATTTGGCCAAAAGAAGTTACACCATTTGATCTTCATATTATTCCTTTAGGGGATAATCTAGAACAAGGTTTAAAAGTATATGAAAAGTTATCAAAAGAATATGATTGCTTAATTGATGATCGCGATGAAAGAGCTGGAGTTAAATTCCAAGATGCTGATTTAATTGGTGTAAGATATCGAATTGTAGTTGGTCGTAAAGCAAGTGAAGGAATTTATGAATTCCAAGATTTATTAAAAGGTGAAAAGAAAGAACTTAAACTAGCAGAGATAGAAAAGGAGTTAAAAAAATGAAAGGATTTACAAATACAAATATTTATGTAGAGGGAAAAGGGATTGTTAAGACTTCTTTAGAAATTGAAAAGGGCAAGATTAAAACAATTGGTAAATTTAAAGATGGAATTGAGCTTCCAGATAACTTAATTGTTGTTCCAGGATTTATTGATCAACATATCCATGG
>DUOW01000025.1 GCA_012838635.1 Acholeplasma sp. | reverse complement strand
TTAAAAGACATAAATTACTTGAAATTTATGTGAAAATATTATAAAATATAAGAGAATTAATAGGAGGAATTATAATGGCAAAAGCTAAATTTGTACGTACAAAACCACACGTTAACGTTGGTACAATCGGTCACGTAGACCACGGAAAAACTACTCTTACTTCAGCAATCACAAAAGTGTTAGCGAAGAAGGGATTATCAAGCGCTATGGATTATGATAAGATTGATGGTGCCCCAGAAGAAAAAACAAGAGGTATCACAATCAACTCTTCACATATCGAATACGAAACAGAAAACAGACACTATGCACACGTAGACTGTCCAGGACACGCCGACTATGTAAAGAACATGATCACTGGTGCAGCACAAATGGACGGAGCTATCTTAGTAGTAGCTGCTACTGATGGCCCAATGGCTCAAACTAGAGAACACATCTTACTTGCTCGTCAAGTTGGAGTACCTTACATCGTTGTTTTCCTAAACAAATGCGATATGGTAGATGATGATGAATTATTAGACTTAGTTGAAATGGAAGTTAGAGAAACTCTATCTGAGTATGAATTCCCTGGAGATGACATTCCAGTAATCAAAGGATCAGCTTTAAAAGCTATGGAAGGTGATCAAAAAGCTGAAGAAGCAATTGTAGAACTAATGGCTGCAGTAGATTCATACATTCCTACACCTCAAAGAGATGTAGATAAACCATTCTTACTACCTGTAGAAGACGTATTTACTATTACTGGTAGAGGAACTGTTGCAACTGGTAGAGTTGAAAGAGGAACAATCAGAGTAGGCGATGAAGCTGAAATCGTTGGTATTAAACCTACACAAAAAACAGTTATTACAGGACTTGAAATGTTTAGAAAGCAATTAGAGTTTGCTCAAGCTGGAGATAACGTAGGAGCACTTTTAAGAGGTATTGCTCGTGATCAAATCGAAAGAGGACAAGTACTTTCAAAACCTAAGACTGTTACTCCACACACTGAATTTGCAGCTGAAGTTTACGTTCTAAGCAAAGAAGAAGGTGGTAGACATACACCATTCTTTACAAACTATCGTCCACAATTCTTCTTCCATACTACAGACGTTACAGGAGTTATTAACTTACCTGCAGGTGTAGAAATGGTTATGCCTGGTGAAAATGCAAACCTTAATGTTTCATTAATTCACCCAATTGCTGTTGAACAAGGTACTAAGTTTACTATCCGTGAAGGTGGTAGAACAGTAGCTGCTGGTTCAGTAACTAAGATTATTAAATAATTTTATTTAAGATAAATAAAGTAAGGCCTATAAGGCCTTATTTTGTTTTTAGAAGTACTTATATTACTGAATAAATAATTTTGAATTTTAATTCTTTTATGGTATAATATATAGATAAAGAGGTGCTATAGATGACAAAATTTAAATATGAACTTGACTATGAAACACAAAAAAAATACATTAGTTTTCATTTATTCAATCATAAAAAGTTACATGTAAGTCCAATTATTCTATCAATTGCTTTAGTAGGATTTGGAATTTTATCAATTGTTTTAAAGCAATATTTACTAGCAATTGTTTCAGGAATTTTAATTATTGTTGTTTTAGGATTTTTATTTTTCCTTACAAGAAAAGTATTCAAAATGAACTTAAAAGGAAAAGAGTTCCCAGTGCAAAATGTTTCTATTGGTTTTACTAAAGAAGGAATGACTTTATATGATGACCTATCAGATAATAAGCAATTTGTAGAGTATCATAAATTACATCGAATTTATTTTCTGAAAGACTATGTTTATATTTACTTAACTCAAGATCAAGGCATTGCTTTACAAAAAGCATTACTTGTAGAGGGAGATTATGATAAGTTTGCTTTAGAATTAAAAGAAAACTTAAATAAAAGACTACTTAAGTTTCGAGGATATAAGTGTTAGTTGATACACACATTCATTTAGCTGATAAAGAATATTTAGAAATTCTAGATCAAGTAATTGAAGAAGCTAAAGGAAGATTTAAAAGTATTATTGTTTCTGGTATTGACTATCAAACTAGTTTAGATGCAATTAGATTAGCTGAAAAGTATGATTTTCTTTATGCATCAATTGGTCTTCATCCTCAAGAAGTGAAAGGATTAGAAGATTTAAGTTGGATTAGCAAATTAGCAAAACATGAAAAAGTAATTGCAATTGGGGAAATTGGTTTAGATTATTATTGGGATGAGCAATATAAAGAACAACAAAAAGAACTTTTCATTAAGCAAATAGAGATTGCTAATGAGTTAGGACTTCCTGTAATTGTTCATTCTCGTAGTGCACATCAAGATACTTTTGATATTTTAAAAGAACATAAAACTAAAGGAGTTTTACATTGTTATTCTGGAAGCTTAGAAATGGCAAAAGAATATACAAAGTTAGGATATTATTTAGGAATTGGTGGCGTTGTTACTTTTAAGAATGCGAAAACAATTAAAGAAGTTGTTAGTGAGGTTGACTTAAAATATTTACTTACGGAAACTGATGGGCCTTATTTAACTCCTCATCCTTATAGAGGTAAGATTAATAGGCCTATCTATATTGAATATGTTATTTCGGAAATTGCGAGACTCCAAGATAAAACAAAACAAGAAGTCGAAGATAAAATATATAACAATTATTTAGAATTATTTGGAGGTACAAGTGAAGAAATTTAGAATATTATTATTAGTATTTTTAGGGTTTATATTAACTGGTTGTAGTTTATTTGAAAATCCTAATAGTGATTTTACAAACGAAATTTACAATAAAAGTTACAATGTAGATGAGATTACGATTGTAGATCTAGAAAACAATATCCAAGCTGCTTGTGAAAAAGCAAGTGGAGCTGTTTTAGGTATTACATCACATAACTTAGGAGCTATTTATGGAACTGGCTCTGGGGTTGTTTATAAGGGAACAATTCATCTTAAAAGTGGAACAACTAAATCAATTGAAGATTTATCTGATACTGATGATGTAGATTATTATGAATATAAGATGATTACTAATCGCCATGTTGTTACTACTGAAGAAGGAACTAAAGTTACAAAAGTAGAAGTTTATGATGGTGATTTAGATAAAAACTATCAAGCACAAATTTTAGGTACAGATAATAAAGTTGACTTAGCAGTTATTACTTTTAAGTCACCTAAATATATTAGGCCAATTGAGTTTGCAGACTCTGATCTTTTAAAACAAGGAATGTTTGCGATTGCTTTAGGTAGTCCAGAAGGATATGAGTTTTATAATAGTGCTACATTTGGAATTATCTCTCATGCGAAAAGATATTTAGCTGATGATACAGATGGTGATAACGTAGCTGATTGGGATGCAGAGTATATTCAACACGATGTAGCAATTAACCCTGGTAATAGTGGTGGTGCTTTAATTAACTTAGAAGGAAAGTTAATTGGTATTAATACTTTAAAACTTGCCAGTACAGAAATTGAAGGAATGGGATTTGCAATTCCATCTAATTTAGTTAATAAATTAATTCCATTTTTAGAAGAAGGTAAGACACCAATTCGCTATGTTTTAGGAATTACTGTTGTAACAGTAAGAGATATTATAAACTATAATAATCCTGAATATATCGATAAAATTCCTGAAGATATTAATAACGGAATTTATGTAGGTGAAGTAAATCCTACAGGCCTATCAGCTGGGAAATTACAAGCAGATGATATTATTTTAAAGTTCAATGATGTTGAGATTGTGAAGAGTCATGAATTTAGATCAATTTTAGGTTCAATGGTTCCTGGCTCAACTGCTATTTTTGAAGTATATCGTAATGGGAAAACAATCACTGTTCGTATTGATTTTGAATAAAAAAAGTTATAAAAATATTTAATTTAAGAAAAGGATGATAAAATGAGTTTAAGGGCAGGTATTGTTGGTTTACCTAATGTAGGTAAAAGTACTTTATTTAATGCAATGACAAAAGCAAAAGTTTTAAGTGCTAACTATCCTTTTGCCACAATCTCTCCTAATTTAGGGATTGTAGAAATAGAAGATCAAAGGCTTGATTTTCTTGCTTCTTTATATCAACCTAAATTAGTTACTAAAGCTACAGTAGCTTTTACTGATATAGCAGGTTTAGTTAAAGGAGCAAGTAAAGGTGAAGGTTTAGGTAACCAGTTTCTAGCTAATATTAGAGAAGTAGATGCAATCTGTCAAGTTGTGAGATGTTTTGATGATCCTGATATTATTCATGTACCAGGAAAAGTAGATCCTATTTCTGATATTGAAACAATTAACTTAGAACTTATTTTTGCGGATTTAGAAGTTGTTGAAAAGAGACTACCAAGAATTGAGAAAAAAGCTAATTTTGAAAAAGATAGTGATTTCGCAGCAGAATATAATGCTTTGAAGAAAATTAAGAATGAGCTAGATCAAGGACACTTTGCTAGTAATGCTAAACTAACAAAACTAGAACAAGAGATAATTAAAGGTTTCGGTTTTCTTACAATGAAACCGATGATTTATGTGATGAATGTTGATGAAGATTATATTTTAGAAGATAACAAATATGTTTTAGATGTCAGGGAATATGCTTCTAAAAATAATTCTAAAGCAGTTAAGATTTGTGCAAAAATTGAAGAAGAATTAGCTGATTTGGAAAAAGAAGAAAGATTAATGTTTTATCAAGATTTGGGATTAGAAGATTTTGGTTTAAATAAGTTAGTAAAGGAAACATATGATTTACTAGGTTTAGCGACTTTTCTTACTGTAGGACCTGATGAATGCCGCGCTTGGACTTTCAAAAAAGGAATGAAGGCACCTGAATGTGCAGGAATTATCCATACAGATTTTGAACGTGGGTTTATTAGAGCAGAAGTTTTTGCTTATCATGATTTAGAAAAGTATGGCACAGTAGCGAAAGTTAAAGAAGCTGGGAAGTTACGCTCAGAAGGACGAGAATACTTAGTCCAAGATGGCGATATAATTTTATTTAGGTTTAACGTATGATTAAATTTTATATTTTAGTTGTTGGAGATGAAGTATTAGATGGAATTGTTAATGATACTAATAGTCTCTACTTACAAGAAAAAATTATAACTACAGGTAATACTGTTTTAGAAATCAGAAAAGTTAAAGATGACAATAAGGCAATTAGTGATGCAGTTTTAGATTTCCTAAAATCTGATGCTGATATTATTGTTACTTTTGGAGGACTTGGTCCTACTTATGATGATCAAACAAAACAAGCTATTGCCTCTTCTTTAAATAAGAAGCTCATCTTTTTTGAAGAAGCAAAAAAGACTGTTTTAGATTATTTTAAAAAAGATAGTTATGCTAAAGCTGATGAAATCCAGTTTTATTATCCTGAAGGTTCTAAGTTAATAACTAATCCTAATGGAACAGCAATGGGTATGGCTTTAGAAGAGCAAGGTAAAATGATTATTGCTTTACCTGGACCACCTAAAGAAAATAGACCAATGATTGAAGCAATCATTCCGCTTTATTTCTTAAAAGACAAGAAATATCAAAAGACATTTTTAGTAACAGGAATGCAAGAAAGTAAGTTTGAAGACAAAGTTGCTTCTTTAAGAACTAAAGATGTACAGATTCTTTCTTATCCAACAACTGGCTATATTAGGTATATTATCAAGTCATATAATAAAGATTCTTTTAAGGTAGTAGTAGTAAAATTTAAAACATTATTAAAAGATTATATTTTTGGAGAAGAAGATATGCTTCCAGAAGAAAGATTAGTTAAATTATTAACTAAAAAAGGTCTTACAATAACAGCTGCAGAATCAATGACAGGAGGGATGTTTATTGCAAAGTTAATTAATGTTCCTGGTTCTAGCAGTGTTGTCCATGAATCATATATTACTTACGCTAATAGTACTAAAGTTAAAGTTTTAGGGGTAGATCCTAAGACAATTGAAAAATATGGAGTTACATCTAAAGAAGTAGCTAAAGAGATGGTACTTGGTTTAAGTAAAATCAGTAATGCTGATATTAAAGTTTCAGTAACGGGTCTTGCTGGTCCAAGTGGAGGGACTGAAGATGTACCAGTTGGCTCGGTTTGGTTTGGAATTATGATTAAAGATGAACTTTATTTATATAATGAAGTTTTTAGTGGCGATCGTAATTTAATTAGAGAAAAAGCTAGTGTGAGAATAATTTATTATTTAATTAAGCTTTTAGAAAAATAACTTTTAGTTGGGAGAAAACAATGGTTGAAGATTATGTATCAAATGAAATTAAGCTAGAGATAGCAAAAGATAATGAAGTTAGCATCAATCAAATTGATGCTGTTTTGAAGTTGATTGAAGAAGGAGGAACTGTTCCTTTTATTGCTAGGTATCGTAAAGAAGTAACTGGTGGTTTAGATGAAAAACAAATTAGATCGATTTACAATGCTTGGAAATATGGTGTTGAACTTGCAGCTTTAAAAGAAGAAACAATTAAGAAGATTGAAAAAGTTGGCGAGTTAACCGAAGAATTAAGAGCAGAGATTATGGCTGCGAAGATCAAGCAAACTGTTGATGATCTTTATGAACCTTTCAAACAAAAAAAGGAAACAAGAGCAGGAAGAGCTAAACAAAAAGGTTTAGAGCCACTAGCTAACTATTTACTTTCTTTTCCTAAAGGAAAACCGGAAGATGTTTTAAAAGAAGCAGCTAAGTATGTTACAAAAGAAGTAACTCCAGAGTTAGAAGAAAAGAAACTTGTTGTAAAAGATGAACAAGATGCCCTACAAGGTGCTAAAGATATAATTGCAGAAAAGGTAGCTGATGATCCTAAGTTTAAAGATAGAATGAGAGATTTCTTTAGAGAAGAGAACATTGAAACTAAATTAACTAGCGATGGAAAAGAAAAAGATCCTTTAAGTAAATACGAAATGTATTATGATTATGAAGAGCCAATTAGTGAAATTAAAAATCACCGTATTCTAGCGATTAATCGTGGTGAAGCTGAAGGTGTTTTAAAAGTAAATATCTTTAATAATCAAGAGCGTGCTCTTAGATTCTTAAATAGAAGAATTTTAGCTGGTAATGAAAAATCAATTACAGCTTCCTATGTAGAAGAAGCTATTGAAGATGGTTATGTAAGATTAATGCGCTCAACTACTGAAAACTATGTCAGAAATGAACTTAAAGAAAGAGCTGAAGATGAAGCGATCTTGGTGTTTGCGGAGAACTTAAAAAGATACTTACTTACACCACCAATGAAGGGTAAGAATGTCTTAGGAATTGACCCTGCTTATCGTACAGGTTGTAAACTTGCAGCTGTATCTTCAACGGGACAATTATTAGAAATTGGTAAAATCTTTCCTAATCCAAAAACGGAAAAACAAGAAGTTACAATTGAAGATCGTCAATATATTCAATCAAAGCAAACTTTAATTGAGTTTTTAGATAAGTTCAATATTGAAATTATTGCAATTGGTAATGGAACTGCATCTAGAGAAACAGAGAGTTTTGTAGCATCTGTTTTAAAAGATCTAAAAGATGATCCTAAATTTAAAAATAGACAAATTGAATATATTATTGTAAATGAAGCTGGAGCTTCAATTTACTCTGCAAGTAAACTGGCAATTGAAGAGTTTCCTAACCTTGCAGTAGAAGAAAGATCAGCTGCATCTATTGCTAGAAGATTACAAGATCCATTAAGTGAGTTGATTAAAATTGATCCAAAGTCAATTGGTGTTGGTCAGTATCAATATGATGTTAATCAAAAAAAGCTAGGGGAACAATTAGATGTTGTTGTAGAAGATGTAGTTAATGATGTAGGTGTTAATATTAATAGTGCATCTGTACCTTTACTTACAAGAGTTTCAGGCTTAAATAAACGCGCTGCTAATAATATTGTTGAATATCGTAATGAGCATGGGGAATTTATGGACCGCGAGCAAATTAAAAATGTTAAGGGAATTGGGGAGAAAACATACGAACAATGTATCGGTTTCTTAAGAATACCCGAAGGTAACGAAAAGTTAGATATGACATCAATTCACCCTGAAAGTTATCCTGCTACAGAATTAATCTTAAAAAAATTAGGTAAAACTAAAGAAGATATTGGTAGTTTAGAATTAAGAGATCAAATTGCTAATCTAAACCGTGAAGGTTTTTATAAAGGCCAAAAATTAGAGGAAATTGGTGTTTATACATATAATGATATTTTAGATTCATTAGCTGAGCCTTTAAGAGATCCACGTGATCAGTTTGATAAACCTCTTTTAAGAAGTGATGTTTTAAAGCTAGAAGATTTACTTCCAGGAATGAAACTTCAAGGTACAGTTAGAAATGTTACTAACTTTGGTGCTTTTATTGACTGTGGCGTTAAAGAAGATGGTTTAGTTCATGTTTCTAAAATGAGTAAAGGATTTATTAAACATCCACTAGATGTTTTATCAGTAGGTGATATTGTAACTGTCTGGGTAGTTTCTGTTGATCTTAAAAAAGCGAGAATTGAATTATCAATGATTCCTTTAGATGAACTTAAATAAAGAGGGTTTATATGAAATATTTATTTATTATTAATCCAGCAGCTGGCAAGAAAGATGCTAGTAGTGCGATTTTAAAACAAGCTGATATCGTTTTTGGTGAAGGTAATTATGATTATTACTTGACTAAAGGAAAACTAGATGCTTACAATTATACAAAAGAATATATTGAGAAAAACGAAGGGAATTTAGCTATTATTGCTTGTGGGGGAGATGGGACTTTAAATGAAGTTGGTAGTGCTTGTTTAAACCATGAGAATGTTTATTTAGCTTGTTTTCCTGTTGGTAGTGGCAATGACTTTATCAAAGCCTTTGGACCAAGAGATGATTTTATAGATTTAAGTTATTTTAAAGGTAATTATGATATAAAGAAGGTAGATGTTTTAGAAGTAAACAATCGTTATTCTTTAAATGTCTGTAATATTGGCTTTGATGCTGTAGTTGTCCGTTATATGGAAAAGTTTAGAAGATGGCCTTTAATTGGGGGAAAGATGGCATATCACTTAGGAGTTATCTTTGGGATTTTTTCTCGTCTTTCTAAACCAATGTTAATTATGAAAGATGGCAAAGAGTTCTTTAATGAAAAAGCAATTCTTGCAGTTTGCTCTAATGGTAATTACTATGGTGGTAGTTACTATGTGGGGCCTGATGCAGAAATTGATGATGGTCTTTTAGACTTAGTTGTAGCTAAGAAAGTATCACGCTTTACCTTAGCAAGACTAATCAAAAGATATCAAAAAGGAATCTTTAAAGAAGATAAAGCTTGCCAGAAAATCTTTTCTTATGATACAGCTAAAGAAGTTGTTGTAGAAGGGAAGAAAGACTTATGGTATACCGTTGATGGTGAACTAATGAAAGCCAAGAAAATTAAAATAGAAGTTTTAGAAAGAGTCCTAAACTTCATTTACCCAAAAGGAATAAGGAGGATTAAAGATGGTATTTGAGAGAGTTAAAAAAGTTGTAGCTTCAGAATTAGATATTGAAGAATCTAAAGTTACAAAAAGTGCGAGATTTGTCGAAGATTTAGGGGCAGATTCAATTGACGCATTAGAATTAATCATTGCATTAGAAGATGAATTTGATATTGAAATCTCAGATGATGATGCACAAGATATCAAAACTGTTGGCGACGTTGTTGCCTATATAGAAAAACTTGTATAAGTTATTTAAAAAAGAGAGTGAATACTCTCTTTTAAATTATTTAGTAGAAAAAACTTAAGGAAAGTGGTAAAATATAAGAAGTAGGTAAATGATTATGGTAAAATTATTAGGGAAATTATTTATAAAAGATTATCAAAATTATGAAGATCAAAATGTAAGGATTTCCTATGGCATTATGGCAGGAGTCTTTGGCTTTGTTACTAACTTTTTAATGGCTACAGCAAAGATTGTTGTAGGACTAATCTTTGGTGCTTTATCAATTGTAACTGATGGGGCAGAAACATTTGCTGATACAACATCATCAATAATTACAATTATGAGTTATAGGTTAAGCAGAAAACCAGCTGATAAAAAACATCCATTTGGCTATCAAAGAGCAGAGTATATTGCAGGTTTAATTCTATCTGTTATTATCCTCACAACTGGTTTTATCTTTTTTGTAACAGCAATCCAAAGAATCATTACACCTACAGAAGTTACTTTTAGTAAGATTGCCGTTATTATTTTAGTTGTATCATTAGTTATGAAATTATTTCAATCATTATTTTATCGAAAGGTAAGTCGATTAATTAAATCACAAACCTTGAAAGCTAATTCAGTTGATAGTTTAAATGACACCATTTCTACTGCTTTTGTTTTAGCTGGTTATTTAGTATTTTACTTTACAGGTAAAAACTTAGATGGTTGGTTTAGCTTAATTGTTTCATTAATTATCATTTTTAATGGTCTTAAATTAATTAAAGAAGCATCATCACCTCTAATTGGTGAAAGACCAGATGCCAAGTTAGTTAATAAAATAAAAGAGAAAATTATGGCAAGTGATAAAATCTTAGGCTTTCATGACTTATACATTCACTCATACGGAAGTGGGAGGAAATTTGTCAGTGTTCATGTAGAGATGGATAGTAATTTAAGTCTACTAGAATGCCATCATATTATTGATGAGATTGAAAGAGATTTTAAGAATAACAATGATATTGATATTACGATTCATATTGATCCAATTGAAGAAGAAACAGCAGTAGAAAAGGAGATAAAGAAGGAACTAACAAAAATCTTAAAGAGTTATAATGAAGATTTTACTTATCATGACTTTAGGACAGTAAAACGTAAAGATGTGCTAGATGTTATTTTTGATGTAACTATTCCTGATAGTTATAAAGTAAAAGATAGTAAATTTTTAGAAAAACTAAAGAAAGATATGCATAAATACAATAAGAATTTAAGATTATTTGTAAATATAGATCGTTATTATATAAGGGAGGAAGAAAATGAATAAAGAAGTTTATAAACAAATAAGAGAAGATTATTTGAAGAAAGTAGAAAATGGAAGTCTGACAATTCTATTTTCTGGTAAAGCACCTCAAAGTTCAGGTGATCAAAATCATGGTTTTGAAGTAAATCGCAATTTTTATTATTTAACTGGTATTGACCAAGATAATGTTATTGTAGCTTTACTTAAGGCTGAACAAGGAAATAAAGAATATTTATTTATTGAGGAAACGACAGAATTAATGGCTAAATGGAATGGTAGAAAACTTTCGCTTAAAGAAGCAAAAGAAATCTCAGGAATTGAAAATGTAGTTTATCTTGATCAATTTAAAAACTATTTATTTGGCTTTTTAAATAGTTTGCGATTTTCTGAAAGTCAAGTTAAGACATTATTACTTGATTTAGAAAGAAGAAATGATCCTAACTATCATAGTTTAGCTTTAGATTTTTTGGAAAAATTTAGTAAGAAATATCCTGAAATAAAAGTAGCTAATACTTATAACAACCTTATTGCTTTAAGAATGGTTAAAAAAGAAGCTGAAATTAAAAAGATTCAAGAAGCAATTGATGTTACTAAAGGCGGAATTGAAGCATTAATGATTAATGCAAGATCAGGCATTTATGAGTATCAGTTAGAATCATTTTTTGATCAATATATTCGCTATCATGGTCAAAACAAAAACTCATTTAAAACAATTGCTGGTTCTGGAGTAAATGCTACAATCCTTCACTATTCTAAAAACAATACGATTATTGGGGAAGGTGAATTAATTTTATTCGATTTGGGAGCTGAAGTAGATTATTATATTGCTGACATTACAAGAACATTTCCTGTATCAGGCAAATTCTCTAAAAGACAAAAAGAAGTTTACGAGGCTGTTTTAAATGTAAATAAGAAGTGTATTGCATATTTAAAACCAGGAATTACATGGCAAGAGTTAAACCAATATGCAAATAACTTAATTACAGAAGAATTAAAAGGATTAGGTTTAATTAAAGAAGATAGCCAGTTAAGAAAGTATTACTGGCATTCAATTGGTCACTCAATTGGCTTAGATACTCATGATCCTAGTTTATATAGCGTACCATTACAAGAAGGAATGGTTGTTACGATTGAACCAGGAATCTATATTGAAGAAGAAAAGATTGGTGTTAGAATTGAAGATAATGTTTTGATTACGAAAGAAGGACCAGTAAACTTAAGTAAAGACATTATTAAAGAAGTTAAAGATATTGAAGCATTTATGAAAAAGAATAACAAATATCAAAAGGCTAAGTAATTAGCCTTTTTTTATAAAGTAATTTGTTACCTTTTTAGATAATATGTTTATGAAAGAGGTGATAAAATGAAAAGAATATTGGTATTAGTTTTTGTCTTTATGCTTTGTCTTCCTCAGACTTTAAGGGCTTATGAACCAACAGGACATAAAGGAATTTTAGATGTTGAGTTTGATGAAGGGGGAAAGTTACTAGCAAGGATGAAGCCAGCAGATTATCAAATAGTAAATAGTATCGTAAACAAGAAGAAGTTTTGGGGCTGGAGAACAGCATACCTTCATATTAATGAAAGGGCAACTTATATTGGTGAGACGGTTTTTGCTAGGGCCAATCAAACCGATAAACCCTTCACAATGAACTATGTCTTAAAAGAAGACTATAAAACTAAAACTACCTTTACAATCTCGGGTAAGATTAGTGGTAGAGTTAAAGCTTCATTAAAGATTAATGTTGTGAATGTAGAGGCAAGTAAAGATGGAGAGATTTCTGGTAGTTATAGTGCCACAACAGAAAACTCTAAAAGTGAAGAAACAAAGATGACAATTACAATTCCCCCAAACAAGAAACTTACCTACCGAGTTACCGGTGAATGTTATGTAACGAGTGGGGTTTGTCAGTATTATGCTTTATGGATCAAAGTTTATCGTGGTGAGTTTGAGAAGATTGATGTCACTACAAGATACTATGAACTAGTTGAGGAAGACCTATGAAAAAGTTAGGGATTATTATTGGAACAATTAGTGCTATTTTGATTATCGTTATTGTTTTAATTATCTTTGTTCCTCAAGCTAAAGCTTTAGATTATACTTCTTTTCCTAAAAACTATAATTATTTGGAAAATGAAGGGAAGATTGAGATTGACTTTCCGATTTTTTATTCAAAAAAAGATAATTTGCTTATAAAAAAAGAAAACATTAATGAAGTTTTACTAACAAGTAAAGATGAAAATACAATAGTTCCTTTAACAGTATTAAATATTACATACCAAGAAGAAGCAGTTTTAAAAAATAAGACTTTTCATAAGTATTTATATAAGTTTTCTTTTAAAGCTCAAGAGTTAAATGATCATACAATTTTAATTCCTGATGCTTATTTAAATATTGTCTATAAAGATACTAAAGCTTTAAAATTACCTTTAGGTAGTTTTAGTTATTATCAAGAAGAAAGTTTTAATCTAAACAATAATGACTTAAGACTTACTTATTTAAAAGGGATCGTGAATGAAATTGATGATGATAAAAGATTAGTGGCAATTGATTTAAAGTTAGCTAACAATACTAATAAGACTTTAGTTATTAAAAATTTTCAGATTTATGATCAAAGTTTAAATGTTAGCCATTCATTAATTAAAGAAGTTGATGGTGATTTAGTAAATAATGAATTAATTAGTAATGTTATTAGTAATTATAATTATCAGGAAATTGATACAAGTAGTTATACTTTAGAGTTAGCCCCTTATGAAGAAAAACATCTTTTAATACCTTTAGGATATAAAGATAATATTATAGTTAATGAATTTGCTTTGAGGATTGATTATTTAAAGGAAGAAGAAGAGAATAGTTATTATTTAGGAAAGTTTTTGTTTTTTGAAGAGACAAGATATACTGAAAAAGAACTAGCAAAAATGCAAGTTTATCGTTATGACTATCATTCTTAAGAATATTTATAAAAAGTATAAAAAGTTAGTTGTTTTAGATTTTGAATTTTTAGAGATTAAAGAAGGATATACTTATATGTTACTTGGGGAAAATGGTTCAGGTAAATCAACATTAATCAAAATGATTTTAAATCATACTAAATATGAAGGTAAGATTACTAATACTTTTAGGACTATTTCATATATTCCAGAAAGGGTAAACTTACCTTTATTTATGAAAGTTAGAGAGTTTTTAGAAAGTATTATTGCAATAAGAAAAGTTAAAACATTTGATTTAGATTATCTTTTAGAATATTTTGATTTAAAGGTAAAAGCAAACGAAAGTATTAAAAACTTATCTAAAGGAATGAAGCAAAAGTTAGTTTTAATAACTGGCCTTGCTTTAGATGTGGATTTATATATCTTAGATGAGGCTTTAAATGGTTTAGATAAAGCAATGCAAAATAAGTTACTTCAGTATTTAAGCAGATTAAAGGATAAAGGTAAAACGATTATCTATACGACTCACTATGAGAAATATTTTAGTTACTTTTCAGACTATATTATTAGACTAGAGGAGAAAAAAGTTTATGTTAGCAAAAGTTAAGCTGCATCTAAATTACTTTTTTAATAAAATCAATTTGTTTATCTTTTTATCCTCAATTGTTTTAATCTTTATTGCTATCCTAGCAACAGCAATAGATTTAGATCAATCTTTTTATAGTGTCAATCAGTACTATCAAAGTAGTTTTTTACTTTTTAGTATTTTCAGTAATTCTTTTGCTTGTTTTCTTTTTTCATTTAATTACTTAAAAGAACAAGATGAATATCGTTATTTAATTGTCTTAAATAATAAAGATAAACTTACTTACTTAACATCGAAACTTTTAGTTAGTATTTTGATTATGGTTTTGTTTCACTTAATAATATTATTAATAATCAATGTTTTAGGATTTATCTTTTTAAAAGCTACGATTGATTCTTATTATTTAAAGGTTAGTATTAATACATTATTATTAAATCTTCTCTTTGGCTTTTTAAGTTTAATTTTAATTAAAATGACTAATCGGATTTTGATTATTTTTGTTCCTTTGTTTATTTCTTTTATGATAAACTTTATTGAAAGTAAAAGTTTTAAGAAAATAGTAGCTATTTTATTTCCGGTTTTAGATAAAACTCTTCTTTTTAATATTCTCCATTTTCTTTTTTTGTATTTTATTTGTTTACTTGTAATCTATTTTTTGGAAGTATATTTAGATTATTAGTAGGGGATTTATTGATTTTTATCTTGACAAAAAGGCTTAAGTAGTGTATAATACATATACATAGTGGAAAGAAGAAGTCCCACTTCTCACCTGACTAGCTATTAGTTGGTAGGTTTGATGTCACTAAAGATATGATTATCTTTTGATTTTAAGTGGGCTAAATATGCTCACTTTTTTTTGCTATGAGATGGAGGTGCTATTTATAAAGAATTTAAATTCAAAGAATGAAAATTTAGTTAATGAAGACATTCCTTTTCCAAAAGTCTTAACAATTGATGCTAATGGTGATGCCTTAGGAGTATTACCTACACAAGAAGCAGTGCAAAAGGCTTATGAAGCAGGATATGATTTAGTATGCGTTGCTCCCCAAGCGAAAATACCAGTGTGCCGTTTTATGGACTATGCGAAGTATCGCTATGAGCAAAAGAAAAGAGCAAAAGATGCTAAGAAAAATCAAAAAACAATTACTGTGAAGGAAATTAGACTAACTCCAGTAATGGATACAAATGATCTTAATGTTAGGATTAAACAAGGTAAAGAATTCCTAGCATCAGGATATAAAGTAAAACTTACTTTAAATTATCGTAGTAGAAGAATGCTAGCTACTCAAGGATTTGACTTAACAATGATTAATCGTTATATCGAAGCCGTGAAAGAAGAAGCGATTGTAGAAAGCGAACCTAAAGTTGACGGTAGAAGTGCTACTGCAATTTTAAGGCCAAAATAGAAAATAGGAGGAATATAAAAATGCCAAAAATTAGAACACATAAAGGCTTAAAGAAAAGAATTAAAATTTCTGCAACTGGCAAAGTAATGAGACACAGACCAGGAACTAGTCACTTAGCTCCAGGAAAAACACAAAAAAGAATTAGACGTTTAAGAAAGGGTGCACTAGTACATACAACTGATTTAAACAGAATTAGAAAATATGTATATGTGATCAGAAAGGGTAAATAAGATGGCAAGAGTTAAAGGAAGCGTTGCAACACGCAAAAGAAGAAAAAAGGTATTAAAATTAGCTAAAGGATATTTTGGTTCAAAACATACTTTATATCGTACAGCTAACCAACAAGTGATGAAGTCACTTTCATATGCATATCGTGATCGTAAAGCACGTAAAAGAGAATTTAGAAAACTATGGATTCAAAGAATCAATGCAGCTGCTAGATTAAATGGCTTAAGCTATAGTACTTTAATGCATGGTTTAAAATTAGCTAATGTAGATATTAATCGTAAGATGTTATCAGAGATTGCTATTTCTAATCCAGAAGACTTTTCTAAATTATGCAAGAGTGCGCAAAAAGCTCTAAGTAAATAATTGAAAGAAAATAGATTATTTAGTTAATCTATTTTTTTAAGATTATCTTTATATATAAATAAAGATAAATATGGTATAATATTAATAGTAAAATGAGGTGAATTTATGAAGCAGTTTACATTAAAAGTAAATGGAAAAGAATATATTAAAGAAAACAAAGTTTATTTAAGAGATTTAGCTAAAGAGTTAAAGATTGAAGCATACCTTGCTAAAGTAAATACACGCCTTCGTGAACTTGACTATTATGTAAACTATGATGCCGAGATTGAGTTTTTAGATTTAACTCATGTAGAGGCTATGGATGCTTATGAAACTACTTTACGTTTTCTTACAATCATTGCTTTAGAAAACTTAATACCTGGTGTAGAAGTTAAGTTTCGCTTAGGTGTTTCTCGTAGTACTTATGGGGAAATCAAAGATATGATGGTTGATGATGATCTATTAGAAAAGTTAGAAGCAGAGATGAAGAAGCTAATCAAAAAAGATCAAGATATTGTAAGAGTAAAGGTAAGCAAAGAAGAAGCAAAAGAAATATATTTAAAACAAGGATATCACGATAAAGTTGAAACTTTAAAATATCGTCCTGAAGATACAGTTAACTTATATAAATGTAATGGTTATTATAACTATTTGTTTAATTATATGTTGCCTTCAATGGGCTATTTGAAAGATTTTAAATTACTTCCTTATTATCCTGGTTTTATGATTGTTTATCCAAGATCTGAACTTGGTGGTAAGATGCCAGAGTTTCATGATTCAGTATCGTTTGCGAAGATGTTAAGAGCAGCATCACGTTGGTCAAAAATGCTTGACTGTGAGACAATTGCTAATTTAAATACTCATGCAAGTAATGATAGTTTAATTGACTTAGTTAATGTTTGTGAGACTAAACATAATAATATGTTAGCAGAGCTTGGTGATAAGATTAAATATGATATTGAAAACATTAGACTAATTGCAATTGCTGGTCCATCATCTTCTGGGAAAACAACCTTCTCTAATAGGCTAAGGGGAGTCTTGATGGCTAAAGGAATTAAATCATTAAAGATTTCGATGGATGATTATTATAAACCAAGAATAGAAGCTCCTGTCGATGAAAATGGACAGTTAGATTTAGAGCATATTGAAGCTTTAGATATTGATCGTTTTAATCGTGACTTGCTTAATTTAATTCAAGGCCGAAAGGTAACATTACCTAGATTTGATTTTAATTTGGGTTATAGTGTTGATGGTGAAACAATTCAAATAGATAAGTCAACACCAATTATTATTGAAGGTATTCATGCTTTAAATGAAAGACTTACAAGTTTAATCCCAAGACATCAAAAGTTTAAGATTTATATTAGTCCTTTATTTGAAATTAGTTATGATAATCATACACCAATTAGTGCAACTGAAATTAGACAATTAAGAAGAGTTGTTAGGGATGCGAAATATCGTGGAACTAATGTTCGTGATACTTTTAGAATGTGGCCTTCAGTAAGGAGGGGTGAATTTAAATGGATTTATCCTTATCAAGAAGAAGCAGACTACATCTTTAATACAGAACTTTCTTATGAACTTGGAGTAATGAAAAAATATGCTTTACCTGTTTTAAATGAAGTTCCAAGAGAAGATGAATACTTTATTGATGCCAATAGACTAGTTAAGTTTTTAAAACTTGTGAAGGATATTCCTGATGAATATGTACCATGTAACTCGCTTTTAAGAGAGTTTATTGGGGGAAGTTGTTTTTATAACTATGAACGAAAAAAACAAGAAGACTTACTTTCTTAACCAAACAAATGGCCTTTTAACTGCAGGAACAATCGATAACTTTAATACAATGACAATTGGTTGGTGTCATTATGGTTATGTTTTTAGTGTAGAGACGATTATTGTTTATGTAAGAAAGAGTCGTTACACTTTTGATTTTATTTCTAAGAATGATTACTTTACTGTTTCTTTTTATAACGATGAATATAAGAAAGATTTAAACTATTTAGGTACTAAATCAGGAAGGGATGAAGATAAGGTTGCTAAAACTAGTCTTACTCCTGTTAAGTATTTTGATTCTGTAAGTTTTAAGGAAGCAGAAGCAACATTTTATTTAAAGAAAATCTATCAAGGTGAGATATTTGAAGATCAATTATTATCACCTTTAAAAGAAAAATATTTTATTGAAGATGACAATCATTATTTATTTATAGGACAGGTGATTGAAAAATGAAATATATCCTAGCAATAGATCAAGGAACGACAAGTTCAAGAGCAATCCTTTTTGATAAGAAGGCTAATATTGTAGCTTCTTCGCAACTAGAAATAGCATCAATTACAAATAAATCTGGTTGGGTAGAACAAGATCCTTTAGAAATTATTGAGTCTGTAAGACAAGTTATTATTGGTGTTTTAAATAAAGCTAATATAAAGGTTAGTGATATTGATTCTATTGGGATTACTGATCAAAGAGAAACAACAATTCTTTGGGATAAAAAGACAGGAAAGCCAGTAAATAAAGCTATTGTTTGGCAAAGTAGACAATCAGAAGCTATTTGCAATAAGTGGATTCAAGAAGGGTATAATGATTTAGTAAAAGAAAAGACAGGATTAATTATTAACCCTTACTTTTCAGCATCCAAAATTAAATGGATTATTGAGAATACTAAAGGTTTAAAAGAAAGATGCGAAAAAGAGGAAATCTTATTTGGTACTGTTGATACTTATTTAATTTGGAATTTATCTAAAGGTAAGCTTCATATAACTGACTATACTAATGCATCAAGAACTATGCTTTTTAATATTAATGAGTTAAAGTGGGATCAAGAATTATTAGAAATGTTTAAGATTCCAAAATCAATTTTACCTAAAGTTGTACCATCATCTGGTGCTTTAGGAAAACTAGAGATTTTAGGAAAAGAAGTTAATTTGAGTGCTATTGCGGGGGATCAAAGCGCAGCTTTATTTGGCCAATGTTGTTTTGATTTAGGTGATGTTAAGAACACTTATGGTACAGGCTGTTTTGCTTTAATGAATACAGGAAGTAATGTGATTACTTCTAAAAATGGACTGCTATCGACTATTGCTTGGCATATAGATGGTAAGACTACTTATGCTTTAGAAGGGTCAGTGTTTGTAGCTGGAGCTGCTGTACAGTGGCTTAGAGATAGTATGAGATTTTTTAAGACATCAGCTATGTCTTATGATCTAGCATTAAATGCTAAGCATCAAGAAGAAGTTTTCTTAGTGCCAGCTTTTACTGGACTTGGGGCACCATACTGGGATAATGATGTAAGAGGAGCTATCTTTGGGATTACGAAAGATACTTCAAGAGAAGACCTAACAAGTGCTACTTTAGATGCCATTGCTTATCAAGTAAAAGATGTTATTGGGTTAATGGAAAAAGAAGCAAAACTTAAGCTTCATCATTTAAAGGTAGACGGTGGTGCTTCAGAGAATGATTATTTAATGCAGTTTCAAGCAAACATCTTACCAGCTACAATTTATAGGCCAAAGATTATTGAATCAACAGCTTTAGGTATAGCTTACTTAGCTGGTTTAGCTTCAGGCTATTTTAAAGGGATTGATGAAATTACGAAGTTACACCAAATTGAGCGTGTCTTTACAAATAAAATGAATGATGAAAAAAGGGAAGAATTATACCGAAAGTGGTTAACAGCTGTTAAGGCTGCAAGGGTGTTTAAATAGTTAAAAAGATATTGAGGTGATTTATGGCAAATCAAATTAAGTTTTTTGCTTTGGGTGGCTTAGGCGAACATGGCAAAAATATGTATATTGTAGAGGTTAATGAGAGAATCTTTATTTTAGATTCAGGAATTAAGCATCCGAGTTTAGATTTACTTGGGGTAGATGCCGTTATTCCGGATATGGAATATATTTTTGAAAATAAAGATAGGGTAAAAGCTCTTTTCTTGTCACATGGACATATTGATCATATTGGAGCTGTACCAGAGATCTTAAAAGAAATGAATATTGGAGTTTATGGAACGCATTTTACTATTTCTATTTTAGAAAAGGAACTTGCGGATTTAGGGATGAATGTTAAGGATTACCGTTTGTATCGTATTAATGAAGATAAAGAATTAACGTTTGGTAATGTTAAGGTTTCTTTTTATGCTACAAGTCATAATATTCCTGAAAGTTTAGGAATTGTGATTTCAACTCCTGATGGAGCAGTAGTTTATGCTCCTGATTTTACCTTTTCTGCGAACTCCGATAAAAAATATAAGACAGGATTTCATCGTTTAGGGGAGATTTCTAAAGAGAAAGTTTTACTTCTTTTACCTGAAAGTTTAGGTGCTGGTAATATTGGTAGAACTGTTAGTGATAATTTTTTAATTCATACTGTTACTGAGCAATTGAAAACCAAAGGAAGAAAGATCTTTGCGATGTATTCTAATGATTTAGATAGAATGCAGAAAGTTATTAATATTGCTAGTAGTTTTAACAAGAAAATTGCTATTATTGGTAAGAGAACAAGGAAAATTATTAGTGTTGCAATGGAAACTAATTACTTAAATATCCCTGATGATAATTTTGTAAACTTAAAGTATATTGATGATCACAATGATAATGATTATGATGATTTAGTTGTTATTGTAACTGGAGAATTAAGTGAGCCGTTTCTTCATATTCAAAGAATGGCTACTGGTAAAGATAGATTAATTGAAATTAAAGATACAGATACTGTTATTTTAATTTCACCACACGTCAAAGGTTATCCTAAGACATTTTCTGATACGATGGATGAGCTAGCAAGGACGAATGCGAAAGTTATTAATATGACAAAAAGAGAATTACGTAGTTCTCATGCTTCTCCAGAAGACTTAAAGATGCTTTATATGATGTTAAACTCAGAATATATTGCTCCAGTTATTGGGGAATATCGTCACCAATATGCGCATATGCAAGTTGCATTAGATGCTGGCTATAAAAAAGAAAATATTTTATTATTAGAAAATGGGGAAGTAATTACATTTTTAGATGGAGTATTACAAACACAAAAAGATTTTGTCACAACAGGAGATGTTTTAATTGATGGCTCGGTTGTTGGGAATATTAATAGTGTTGTTGTGAAAGATAGAGAAATGCTTGCTCAAGGTGGGATTGTGATTATCAATGTAATTGTTGATGCAAGATATAAAGAAGTCTTAGCTGAACCTGCCATTGTTTTACAAGGAGTTACTAATAATAAACAAGTAGAAGCTGATATTTATGATATAATAGATGAAGTAGTTCATGATACTTTAGATTACCATTTTGGGGAGAAGTATCTTGACTGGCAAGTAATAAAGAAAGAAATTAAAGATCTTGTAAGCAAAAGGATTGCTAAAGAATGTGGTTTAAATCCAATCGTGCTTGCAGTAGTTTTAGATGAGGAAAAATAATGAAGAAACTTAGTAGCAAAGAAATTAGAAAAATGTGGCTTGAGTTTTGGGAAGAAAAGGGACATTTAATTATTCCAAGTTCTTCTTTAATCCCCCATGATGATCCAACATTACTTTGGATTAATGCGGGGATTGCTCCGTTAAAGAAATACTTTGATGGTAGAGAAACACCCAAAAAAAATAGACTAGCAAACTCGCAAAAAGCAATTAGAACAAACGATATTGAAAATGTTGGGGTAACAGCTAGACACCATACATTTTTTGAGATGTTAGGTAACTTTTCCATTGGTGATTACTTTAGAAAAGAAGCTTTAACATGGGCTTATGAAATTTTGTTTTCAGAAAAATGGTTTGCTTTAGATAAAAAGAATATTTACTTTTCATACTATCCTGAAGACTTAGAAACAAAAGCAATGTGGATGAAACTAGGAGTTGAAGAAGAAAGACTAATTCCTTTAAAAGATAATTTCTGGGAAATTGGTGATGGTCCTTGTGGTCCATGTACAGAGATTTTCTATGACCGCGGGGTAAAGTATGATCCTGAAAACATTGGTATAAGGTTAATTATTGATGATTTAGATAATGACCGTTATGTCGAGATTTGGAATATTGTTTTTAGTCAGTTTAACGCTGAAGCAGGTAAAAAACGCGAAGAGTATAAAGAATTACCAAGTAAAAATATTGATACTGGTATGGGGTTAGAAAGAATTGTTTCTATTATTCAAGAAACTGATACTAATTTTGAAACTGACCTTTTTATGCCAATCATTAACGATATTGAAAAGTTAAGCGGTATTAAGTATACTGGTCAAATAGCTTTTAAAGTTATTGCAGACCACATTAGAAGTGTAACCTTTGCAATCTCTGATGGGGCTAACGTAAGCAATGAAGGAAGAGGTTATGTTTTAAGAAGACTAATTAGAAGAGCTGTTCGTTATGGTAAGAAGTTAGGCTTAACAAAACCTTTCTTAGCAGGTTTAGTTGATACAGTTGTTAGGATTATGGAAGAACCTTATCCTAATTTAGTTAAAGCTAAAGAGTTAGTGAAGGTTGTTGTAAACAATGAAGAAGAAAAGTTCTTAAGGACTTTAGATAAAGGTGAAAAAAGATTGCTAGACTTTATGGAACAAACTAAAACGAAAGTAATTCCAGGAGAGATTGCCTTTCTTTTATATGATACTTTTGGATTTCCAATTGAACTAACATTAGAAGCAGGAAAAGAACATGGATTTGAAGTTGACCTTGATGCTTTTGAAGAAGAGTTAGAAAAACAGAGAAAAAGAGCTCGTGCTAGCCGCGATGAAGATGAGTCAATGATTAGTCAAAATGAAGATATGCTTAAATTTAAGGAAAGTTCTATCTTTACTGGTTATCAAGAACTAAAATGTGTAAGTAAAGTTATTGCTATTTTTAAAGACGGAACTTCATTTACAGAAGCTAATGGAGAAGTATTACTTGTTTTTGATAAGACTCCATTTTATGGTTTGCAAGGTGGACAAGTTGGCGATCAAGGTAAACTTATTTTCCAAGATAATGAATATAAAGTTCAAGATACAATTCTTTTACCTAATGGACAACATGCATCAGTAGTTGATTTTGGTGGTGAGTATATAAAATTAGGTGATAAAGTTATCTTACAAGTTGATAAAGCTTTAAGATTTAAGACAGCTAAAAATCACTCTGCAACGCACCTTTTAAACCATGCTTTAAGAGAGGTTTTAGGTAGCCATGTTCACCAACAAGGATCTTCAGTTACAAGTACATCTTTAAGATTTGACTTTAATAACTTTAGCTTACCTACTGATGAAGAACTTTTAAAAGTTGAAGCAATTGTCAATAAGATGATTGAAGCAAGTTATCAAGTTGAAACAAAAGAAATGGCTTTAGATAAAGCTAAGACTTTAGGTGTTGAAGCAATGTTCTCGGATAAATATGAAGATATTGTTAGAGTAGTTACTATTGGGGACTCGAAAGAGCTATGTGGTGGAACACATGTTTCTAATGCAAAGGAAATAAATAAATTTGTTATTTTAAGTTGTGAGACTAAAGGTTCTGGTATTTACAGAATTGAAGCAACTACAGATACAAATATAAAAGATAAATTATTAGAAAGTGCAGATAATATACTAATAGAGATTGCTAACTTAAAACAAAAAGCAGAAGAACTAGTAGCTAGTGCTAAAGAAGAGAAGTTAGATATTGTCTATAAACCTTTAAGAGATGTTAAGTATTTAGAAAGTTATCAATATCTTTTAGACTTAAGAGAGCTATCAACTAAATACCAAGTACTTGTAAGAGATATTGATAAAGAATATCAAAAGAAGTACCGTGAATCAAAACAAATTAACCCAGCTTTATTTAAAGATAAAGTAGAAACAATTAATGGAGTAAAAGTTGTGATTCAAAAGGTAGAAGATGTAGATAGTGAAGTTTTAAAAGACTTAGTTGATAACTTAAGTGATAACTTAAGCTTAGAGATTGTTTTACTTGCTAATGTAAGTAATGGTAAAGTCGTTTATGTTTCTAAAAACAAATCAAAGAAAGTTAAAGCTGGAGATTTAGTAAAGAAAGCTGCGATTGTTACTGGAGGTAATGGTGGTGGTAGACCAGACTTTGCTCAAGCTGGAGGAAAAGATTTATCAAAAGTAGATCAGTCTTTAGTTGAAGTTAAGAAATACTTACAAGAGGTTCTATGAGAGCAATCGGGATTGATTTAGGTAGCAAAACTGTTGGGATTAGTTTATCTGACGCATCAAGAATTATTGCAAGTCCTATAGGTACATTTGAAATTGAAGAAAACAATTTAAATGAGGCCTTAGAACTCGTAGTTGATTATATAAAGAAAAACAATGCCAGCACAATAGTTTTAGGCTTACCTAAAAATATGGATGGCAGTATTGGTTTTCAAGGAGAATATTGTTTAGAGTTTAAGAAGATGTTAGAAGCTGAAACAAAGTTAGAAGTTGTTCTAATTGACGAAAGACTAACAACTATTATTGCTCATAAAACTTTAAAAGAAGCGAAGATGAAAAACCAAAAAAGAAAAACAAAAGTTGATAAATTAGCTGCAAGTTTAATCTTGCAAGCATATTTGGATAAATAAAAAGAAAGAAAGGAAATTAATTATGCCAAAAGAAATGGAAAACAAATTAGTTATTCAAGACGCTGAAGGAAATGAAATTTTATGTGAAATTTTGTTTACACACTACAGTGAGAAGTTTAAGAAAAATTACGTGTTATTTTATGAAGTTGCTGAAGAAGACAACGATGAAATCGAAGTAATGGCTGCTTCTTATGAAGAAGGTAAAGAAGGAGATGGTCAATTAGACCCAATCGAAAATGAAGAAGAATGGGAATATATTGAAGATTTACTAGAAGCATTTTCTTCAGAAGATGAAGACGAAGATGATGAATGTGATTGCGAAGAAGGCGATGAATGTCAATGTGGATGTGAAGGACATCAACATAAACATCAAAATGGTGAATGCAAAGGTGAACATAAACATCGTAAAGATGGAAAATGTTGCAAATAAAGATTAAAAAAAGCTCAAATTAATTTGAGCTTTTTTATTTAGTCATATGAATTAAAATTTTAATAGATTTCAATTATTTTTTTAGCAAGGTCATTAAAGATTTGACCTGCTTTTTCATCTTCTTCATAAAGACCTACATTGTGTTTTGGTCTATTAATTGGGATTTGAGCTAGAAGTTTTACTTCTAAGTTATCTGCTACCTCTTGTCCACCACCTTCCCCAAAGATGTAGTCTTTTTCTTTTGCGTATTCGTTATAGTAATAAGCCATGTTTTCTACAACCCCTAATACTTCTTGTTTTAGCTTTACAGAAGCATAGCCTGCTTTAATTGCTACGTGACTTGCCGTTTTATGAGGAGTTGTAACTACAATTGATTTTGCATCAGGAATAATTTGTCTTAGGTCTAAAGCAACATCACCAGTTCCTGGTGGGGCATCGATAATCATATAGTCTAAGTTTTTATCCCATGCAGTTTCATAGAAGAAGTTATTCATCATTGAGTGAAGCATAGCTCCACGCCAAATTACTGGTTTATTTCCTTCTACAAAAAACTCAGTTGACATAATCTCCATATCTTTTACTTTTCTTGGAATTAGTTTGCCTTTTTCGTTTACTTGTGGGTATCCTTCTTCCATATCTAAAACTCTTGGCAGAGAAGAACCATAAATATCAGCATCAAGTAAGGCAACAGTTTTCCCGTTTTTCTTTAAATGGTAGGCAAGGTTAGCAGCTACTGTAGATTTACCAACACCACCTTTACCTGAAGTGATAATTAAAAACTTCGTATCTGTCTTTACAATTGATTCATTAACTCTTCTTTCTTCAAGTTGGATTTTTACACCTTTAAAGCCGAGATCTAACTTTATTGCTTTCGCAATTTCTCTTTTTAAAGTTTTTTCTGCTTCAGGTTCTTTTTTCTCCATTGTAATGATTAAGACAGCTACATCTTTTTCTGAATCAATTCCGATATGTTTGATACCATCAGTTTCTTTTAAAGTTTTGTTTACTGAAGGATCGATAATTCCTTCTAGTTTTAGTCTAATATCTTTTGTAGTCATATTTATTCTCCTTTATATGGTATTAAAAATTCATCTTTGTAATGATTTTCATTATTAGTAATTAAAGCATATAGTTTACTTGCTTTAAGTTCAATATTTAATAATTTGTTATTTATGTTTTTAGGGCTTGTAATTATTGGTTTATCAAGATTACTTAAATGTTTTTCTCCATTCTTATTAAATCCTAAAACCCTTAAGTAGTAATCATCTTGATCTTTAAGTTCTAAAAGAATTGCTAGGAGCAATCTTTTAATATAGTTTTCTTGATATCTTTTAGTTTTCATTTTAGAAATGAATTCTTGATAGTTTGAACTTTCTTTTAAGACTTTATATATTCTATTTTCGATTCCTTCTTTAATATGTTTGGTGTTTTCAAAAGTTCTTACATTTAAAAGCATATATGATTTAAATAAGTAGAATAGATTATCGTAAGCTTTATTATAATTAATGAAGTTATAGTTTTCTGGAATATAGCTTGACACATCTTTTCCTTGAGAGATTAGGTTTCTGATTGTAGAGCCTGATGGATATTCACCAATATTTTTGCTATATTCATTTTCTCCAATTCTTTTAATTAGATTGACTTGAAGTTTAGGGTTTATTTTATCAATAGCACTTAGGTATTTTAAGGCTAAAG
>DUOW01000024.1 GCA_012838635.1 Acholeplasma sp. | reverse complement strand
TTTATATAATGAAAATATATAAATTTAATTATTAATTTGAACGATAATAAGAAATTGATAATTTCTTAAAGAATATTCTTATTTTTTAGAAAGGAACAACAGTGAAAACATCAAACTTCTAGTTAATCTAGAAGTTTTTTAAAATAAAAAAACAAAATGTTTGTATTATTAATAATATAGTGATATAATCTAAACGAAAAAATAGGAGTGATTTTTATGGAAAAATACTTAGTGATTGTGGAAAGTCCAGCTAAGTCAAAGACAATTGAAAAATATTTAGGTAAACAGTATCAAGTTCTATCTAGTAAAGGTCATATTCGTGATTTGAAAAAATCAGGATATGGTGGTTATGGTGTTGATTTAGAAAACAATTTTGAACCACAATACAGTAGACTAAGAATTAGATTTCCAGAAATCAAAGCTTTGAAAGAAGCAATGAAGGATAAAGATAAAGTTTATCTTGCTACCGACCCTGATCGTGAGGGAGAATCAATTGCCTGGCATTTAGCTGAAGTCTTAGAGTTAAAAGAAGATGACTATGAAAGAGTTGAATTTAACGAGATTACAAAAAAGGCAGTTTTAGAAGCTTTTGAACATCCAAGAAAGATTGATCAAGATTTAGTCCATGCACAAGAGACAAGAAGAATTTTAGACAGGATTATTGGTTTTAGTTTAAGTAAGTTATTACAAAAGAAAATTGGTTCTAAATCAGCTGGTAGAGTTCAATCTGTTGTTTTAAAGATTATTGTAGATCATGAAAAAGAAATTGAAGCTTTTATTTCAGAAGAATATTGGGAAATCTTTGCTAATTTTAGATATAAGAAAACTGATCTTAAAGCTAAACTAATGACTTATAATAATGAAAAGATTGAACTAAAAAGTGAAGAAGATGCAAATAATGTTATTAATAACTTAGCAGGTAAGTATTTAGTTGATGATATTATTGAAAAGGAAAGAAGGAGAAATCCTCGTCCTCCTTTTACAACTTCAACCTTCCAACAAGAAGCATCAAGTAAGTATAACTTTACTTCGAAAAGAACAATGATGGTAGCTCAAGGGCTATATGAAGGTGTTGATTTAGAAGATGAAAGAGTTGGTTTAATTACTTATATGCGTACGGACTCGCAAAGATTATCAAATGATTTTATGGCGAGTGCTAAAGACTATATTATTAAAAATTATGGTAAAGAGTACTATGCGCCATATGCTTATAAAATAGATGATACAAGTCAAGATGCTCATGAAGCTATTAGGCCTACTAATTTAGCTTATCATCCAGATAAAATTAAAAAGTACTTAACTTTAGATCAATATAAAATCTATAGCATTATTTATAATAGAGCACTTGCCTGCCTAATGGCACCAGCCTTATTCTTAGATACAAAAGTAAAGATTGATAATAATGGTTATGGTTTTGAACTTAACGGTAGTCAAATCCTTTTCAAAGGTTTCTTAGAAGCATATAATGGTGATAGTGAAGATAATATTTTACCAGCATTTACTAAAGGCGAAGAAATTAAAGATGTAGTAATTGAACCTGTCCAAAACTTTACTAAACCACCTGCAAGATATACAGAGGCTAAACTAATTAAAAAAATGGAAGAACTTGGTATTGGTAGACCATCTACATATTCAAGTACAATTGATACTTTAAAGGCAAGATATTATGTAAGGTTAGAAAACAGATCGTTTATTCCAACTGATCAAGGGAAACTAACAACAGAAAAGCTAGATGAATATTTTTCTGAGATTATTAATATTGATTATACTGCTAATATGGAAAAAGATTTAGACAAGATAGCAGAAGGTAAACTTGTTTGGTATGAAGAATTAGATGATTTTTATAAGCGCTATGTTCCATTACTTGAAAACGCAGAAGAGAAAATGGAGAAAAAAGAACCTGTTTATTTAGACGAAGAGTGTCCTTTGTGTGGAAGTAAGCTTGTCATTAGAAGAAGTAGATTTGGGGAATTTGCGGCATGTTCTGCTTATCCTAAATGCCGTTACATTAAGCAAGATGAAGAGCATATGCCAGTTCAAACTGATATTCCTTGCCCTAAATGTGGAACAGGGTTCTTAGTTGAAAGGACGGCAAGACGCGGAAGAAGTAAAGGCCAAAGGTTTTATGGCTGTTCTAATTATCCAAAATGTCGTGCTACTTATAGTAGTTTAGAAGAGATAGAAAAAGAGCAGGAAGAAAAAGAATAGTTAAGGCTATTCTTTTTTACTATGAAAAATAACGTAAATATGGTATAATATTAAATAGATAGGGGGCTTATTATGGGCTTATTCGATTGGTTTAGAAAAAATAAAAAGAAAAAAGAAGAATCAAAAAAATATAAAGAAGGTCTAGCTAAAACAAGAAAGCAAGGATCTTTGTCACGTCTAACTAGACTTTTTAATGAGAAAGATCGAATTGATGACGATCTATTTGACCAATTAGAAGAAATCTTCGTTATGGCTGATATGGGTGTTGAGACAACAGTTAAGTTCATTGATAGTTTGCGTGATGATGAAAGATTAGATGATTTAGAAGATATGAAACTTCTTCAAGAGATAATTGTAGATAAGATGTTTGATTTATATTTAAAAGGAGAGATTGTCAACTCTAACCTTAATGTAAACAAAGAAGGATTATCTGTTTATTTGTTTGTAGGGGTAAATGGGTCTGGAAAAACAACATCAATTGCAAAAGTAGCTAATAAACTAAAAAAAGAAGGCAAGAAAGTTTGTATGGCAGCTGGTGATACATTTAGAGCTGGTGCAATTAAACAACTAAAGATTTGGGGAGATCGTGTAGGTTGTCCTGTAATTACAAAAGAAGAAGGATCTGATCCATCAGCAGTTATTTTCGATGGTATTAAGTTTGCTAAAGAAAATGGCTATGATGTATTGCTTTGTGATACAGCAGGTAGACTGCAAACAAAAGTAAACTTGATGAAAGAGTTAGAGAAAATCAAGAGAGTTATTTCTCGTGAAGTACCTAATGCTCCTCATGATACACTCTTAGTAATTGATGCTACAACTGGTCAAAATGGACTAAATCAAGCAAAATCATTTATTGAAGCAACTGATATTTCAGGAATCATTCTAACTAAACTAGATGGAACAGCTAAAGGTGGTATTGTCCTTGCAATTAGAGATGTTTATAATGTTCCAATTAAGTTTATCGGTTTAGGTGAGAAAATGGATGATTTAGAATATTTTGATTTAGAGAAGTATATTTATGGATTATTTGCGGAGTTGATTGAAGAAGAATGAACTTATTAGAGAAAAACCAACATTATATCATTCTATATGATTTTTATGGAAATCTTTTAACTGACAAACAACAAACATATTTTAAATGTTATTATTTTGAAGATTTGAGTTTAGGAGAGATTTCAGAATTGTATAAAGTATCAAGAAATGCTATTTATGATAGCATTCAAAATACTTATAAAGCTTTAGATAATTTTGAAGAAAAGTTAAAGTTAAAAGCTAAATATGAAAAAAGAAACAAACTTTACCAAAAATATTATAAAGAAGAAACAAAAGAATTAATTGAAAAATTAAAAGAATTAGAATAGGAGGTAAGAAATGGCTTTTGAAAGTTTATCAGAAAGAATAAGTATGGCTCTAAGAAAGATTACTGGTAGAGCTAACTTGACAGAAAAAGATATAGATACAATGATGCGTGAGATTAGACTTTCATTACTTGAAGCTGACGTTAACTATAAAGTTGTAAGAGATTTTACTAAAGAAGTAAAAGAAAAAGCTTTAGGTGAAAAGATTATGAAATCTTTATCTCCTGGGGATATGGTTGTTAAGATTGTTCGTGATGAACTAAAAAAATTAATGGGAGATGAAGCTGCTCCGTTAAATTACAACTTAAGTGGACCAACTGTTTTTATGTTAGTGGGCTTACAAGGTGGTGGTAAAACAACACATGTAGGTAAACTAGCTAACTATATTAGAAAACAAGGAGATAAAAAAAGACCACTATTTATAGCGGCTGATATTTACCGTCCTGCTGCAATTGACCAGTTAAAGACGATTGGTAAGAGTTTAAATATTCCTGTTTTTGAAATGGGGACCAAAGAGAAGGTTGTAAAGATTGTAGGGGAAGGTATTAAATATGCGAAAGCAAACAAGCATGATTTAGTAATAATTGATACTGCAGGTAGACTTCATATTGATGATGAAATGATGGATGAACTTGTAGAAGTTGAAAAGGCAGTTAAGCCTGATGAAGTATTACTAACAATTGATGCGATGATGGGTCAAGATGCAATTAATGTTATTGAGACATTTAATGCTAGATTAAATATCACTGGCTGTATCCTAACAAAATTAGATGGAGATGCTCGTGGTGGTGCTGCTTTATCAGTACGTTACCTTACAAATATCCCTATTAAGTTTATCGGTGTTGGGGAAAAGCTAGATGATTTAGAAGTATTCCATCCAGATCGTATGGCTGATCGTATTTTAGGAATGGGAGATATTGTTAGTTTAGTTGAAAAAACTACCCAAGCAGTTGAGGAAGAAGAAGCTGAAAAAATGGCTCAGAAGATGCAAAAGGGTAAATATGACTATAACGACTTCCTAAAACAAATGAAATGGATTAAAAGAATGGGATCTTTAAAAGGGATTTTAAAATTAATTCCGGGTATTGGTCAACAACTAAAAAATATTGAATTTGATGAAAAGCAACTTGCCTATATTGAAGCAATTATCTTTTCAATGACTGAGTATGAAAGATGCAATCCAGAAATTATTGCTCGTAGTAGTTCAAGAAGAACGAGGATTTCTAAAGGATCAGGTCGTCCTTATCCAGAAGTTAATGCTTTAGTTCGCCGTTTTGATACAATGAAGAAACAAGTAGAACAATTATCGAGAATGGATGAAGATCAAATAAAGAATATGCAAAAAGGTGGAATGCCGCAAATGCCTCAGCCTAAAAAAAGAAAAGGAAAAGGCAAGGGCAAAGGGGGCTTTAGATTTTAATAAAAAAACTTGTGTTATAAAAACACAAGCTTAAATTAAGTTTCTTAAAGCAATTTTGATTAATTCACCTAATTCTTTATCTAGATTAGCTTCAATAATAGGTAAGACTTGCTTAATTTCTTTTTGTTTGTAACCTAGACTTTCTAAAGCTGCTTTAGCATCTAGAAGTTTAGGATTAGTTTTGATTGTTTTATCAATATCAATTTTACCGTGCAAGTCAAGAATGATTTGTTGGGAAGCTTTAGGGCCAATACCAGGAAACTTTTGTAAGTATTTTGCATCTCCTTCTTTAATTGCTTCAATAACACCACTGATGTTATTACTAGCAATTATTGGTAAAGCACTTTTTGGACCTAATCCTTTTACAGAAATCAACTTTAAGAAGAATTCCTTTTCTTCTAAAGTTTTAAAACCATAAAGTTCTTGGATGTCTTCACGAACATTTAAATATAGATAAATTGTTACTACATCATCAATTTTATAATCATAAGGTGTAGCTGATTTAATTTCATAGCCAATGTTGTTATTTTCTAAAACAATATAACTATTAGCTATGTAAGTTATTTTGCCTTTAATATAATTATACATATTTATCACCTTATTTATTATACCACACTTTACTAAAAATAGGAGGGAAAAATGGAAGAAAATGAATTATTAAATCTTGATACTGAATATGATATTAGTTTAAGACCGAAGAAGTTAGTTGATTTTATTGGTCAAGCTGATTTAAAAGAAATGTTGCATGTCTTTATTCAAACAGCTTTACATAGAGAAGAAACTTTAGATCATGTTTTACTATTTGGTCCTCCTGGGCTTGGTAAAACGACTTTAGCTTCAATTATTGCCAATGAAATGGGGACTAATATTTATATCGTTTCTGGGCCAAGTTTAGATCGTGTAGGAGATTTAGCAGCGATTTTATCTTCTTTAGATCCTGGTGATGTTTTGTTTATTGATGAGATTCATAGGATTCCAAGGGTTGTAGAAGAGGTACTTTATTCAGCAATGGAAGATTTTGCTATTGATATAATTACTGGTAAAGATTCTACTGCTACAACATTAAGAATTGAACTACCACCTTTTACTTTAGTTGGCGCAACAACTAGAGTCGGCGATATTACGGCACCTTTACGTGATCGTTTTGGGATTGTTCAACACTTAGATTATTATAATAACGAAGACTTACAAAAGATTATTATGAGAACAGCTACTGTTTTTAATTTTAAAATAGCAGAAGATGCTGCCTATGAGATTGCAAAAAGAAGTAGAGGAACACCAAGAATTGCTAATAGGCTATTTAAAAGAGTAAGAGACTTTGCTCAGTTTGAAGATTTAGATTGTAAGTTAATTACTTTAGAGATTGCTAATAGCTCTTTAGAAAAGCTACTTATAGACAATGAAGGTTTAAATATAACTGATAGACGCTATTTAAAAACTTTAATTGAAAAGTTTAATGGTGGACCAGCTGGTTTAAATGCGATAGCATCAACCTTAGCTGAAGATAGTCAAACGCTAGAAGATGTTGTTGAACCGTTTCTTTTAAAAAATGGTTTCATTACAAGAACTCCTAGAGGAAGATTAGCTACTGAAAAAGCCTATAAGCAGTTAAAAATAGGAATGTATAAATATGAAAGTTAGTGATTTTGATTACAAATTACCAGAAGAGTTAATTGCTCAAAATCCAATTGACAAAAGAGAATATAGTAAATTATTAGTGATGGACCGTTTTACAGGTAAAGTAAAACATGATATCTTTTATAATATTATCGATTATTTATCTAAAGAAGACGTCTTAGTTATTAATAATACTAAAGTTGTACCCTCAAGAATTATCGGTGAAAAGGTAGATACGAAAGCTAAAATAGAAGTTTTGTTACTTAAAAATAAAGGCGAGTTTTATGAGTGTTTAGTAAGACCATTTAGAAGAGTTAAGCAAGGGACAGTTTTAGATTTTGAAGGACTATTTACAGGAGAAGTATTAGAGAAAAAAGAAGAAGGGATTTGCCACATTAAATTTACTTATGAGGGAATCTTTTATGATTTGCTTAATAAGGTAGGCACAATGCCTCTTCCACCATATATTCATGAGAAATTAAAAGACAACTCTAGATATCAAACAATTTATGCGAAGAACTTAGGTTCAGCTGCAGCACCTACTGCTGGGTTTCATTTTACTGAAGAGCTATTAAGTAAAATAAAAGCTAAAGGAATTGAAATTTTAGAAGTAAGTTTAAATATTGGCTTAGATACTTTTAGAGATGTAAAAGTAGAAGAGTTAGAAGATCATAAAATGCATAGTGAAGCTTATACAATTACAAAGGATGTTGCTTCTAAGTTAAACGAAGCTAAAAGACTAGGTAAAAGAATTATTGCAGTTGGAACAACAACTACAAGAACACTAGAAGCAAATATTACTAAGTATGGTAAATTTAAAGAGGCAACCGAAGATACTAATATTTTTATCTATCCTGGATACGAATACAAAGCTATTGATAGTATGATTACTAACTTTCATTTACCTAAGTCAACACTAATTATGATGGTTAGTGCTTTTTCTAAAAGAGAATATATACTTGCTGCTTATGAAGAAGCAATTAAAAACAAATATCGATTTTTTTCTTTTGGAGATGCGATGTTTATTAAATAGGAGATTTTTATGGTTATTAAATATCAGTTAATTAAAGAATCTAAAGAATGTAAAGCAAGGCTAGGTATTGTCACTACTCCTCACGGGAGTTTTGAAACACCTGTTTTTATGCCTGTCGGGACTAATGCAACTGTTAAGACATTAACTAAAGAAGAATTAGAGGCAATTGGTGCTGAGATTATTTTAGGTAATACTTATCATTTATGGATCCAACCAGGTAATGATGTAATTAAGAAGGCAGGTGGTTTACATAAATTTATGAACTGGCCTCATTCAATTTTAACTGATTCTGGAGGTTTTCAAGTTTTCTCTTTATCAGATTTTAGAAAGATTGAAGAAGAGGGAGTAATATTTCGTAATCATAAAAATGGTGATTTGTTATTTTTATCACCTGAACAATCAATAAAGATTCAAAAAGATTTAGGATCAGATATTATGATGGCCTTTGATGAATGTCCACCCTACCCTTCTACATACGAATATATGAAGACTTCAGTAGAAAGAACAATTAGGTGGGCTAAAAGATGTTTAGAAGAAAACAAAGGTAATGAAAAACAGGGACTATTTGCGATTGTTCAAGGGGGAGAATACGAAGACTTACGTAAGTATTGCGCAGAAGAATTAAAAAAATATGATTTTGATGGCTTTGCAATTGGCGGGCTATCAGTAGGTGAACCCAAAGAAATTCAAAATGAAGTCTTGACATACACTACTCCACTTCTTCCTGAAGATAAACCAAGATATTTAATGGGTGTTGGAACTCCAGGAATGATTTTAGATGCTGTTGAAAGAGGAGTAGATATGTTTGACTGCGTTCTACCTACAAGAATTGCTCGTCATGGAGCTGCGATGACTCATTTTGGAAGATTAAATATGCGTAATAAAAAGCATGAGTATGATTTTACACCTTTAGATAGTAAATGTAATTGTTATACATGTAAGAATTATACTAAAAGTTATCTCCGTCATTTAATTAAAGCTGATGAGATTTTAGGATATAGACTATTAAGTATTCATAATATTCAGTTTTTAAAAGACCTAATGGCTGAGATTAGAGATGCAATTAAAAATGATACTTTTTATGAACTAAAAGAAAGAGTATATAAAGAATATGGTATTGAAGATGGCAAAGATTTTTAAAATGAAGAAAATGATATTGTTACTACTTATACCTTTATTAGTAACTGGGTGCAAGTGTAGTTTTTTAGAGCAAGAAGTTATTACTCATGAAGGAAAGTTAGAACTTACAATACCAGAAGAATACTATGAGTATTTAGATTATAATAGAGAAGATATTCCAAGTTTTGTTTGGCATTTTGAGGGAACCCTTAATACCGCAAAAACTAATCTTAAAGCAAATGAAGTTATGTTTCATTCAAATGATGATTTTAAGTTAAGTAAGATTATTAAAGAATTATTAGATAGTTATCGCGATCAACACAGGTTATCAGTCTTAACAGTTAAAGAAGAAAAAGAAAATGAAACCTTTTTAAATAAAGAAGTTGATGGTAAGTGGGAGAAAGTATACTTAAGACCAGAAGGTAATATTATGTATAATGAAGTTGCATATATTAGTTTATCTAATGGTTTAAAGTTAAGTTTAGACTATCGAAGATTTGATGCAAAAGATGAAGAAGGTAATTTAGAAACATATTATGCTTGGCAGTATAGTCAAGGAATAAGGATGATCTTACATTTTCCTTTTCAAGTAATTAAAAAAGGTGAAGTTAAAAGATTAGTTATATTAAATTTATATGATCAAACTAAGTATACGATTGGAACTCACAATAGCCTAAAAGCTATTTTAAAAGATGACAAGTATTTCGAAGATGAAGGGTTTAGAAAGTTCTTTTATCCTGAATATGATGAAGAAAAAGGGATGAGTGAAGAAGAACTTGCGATGAATATCCAACTGATTAAGGATTATTACATAGGTGAGTTTAATGGCCAAGATGGTGCTAACTTTACTTTTGAATATTTAGGGAAGAAGTTTGAAGTTGAGTTTACAGAAAAGTGTTATTTTATTAAATATTTAAAAGATATTTAAAAAGATAATGATATTTTGTTTTAAATATGGTATAATATATAGAGTTTAGAATTTTTAAGGAGGAAGCTATGTACGGACAAGATTCTTTTAGCGAAAAGCCAATTTTAAAAGTTGTTGGTGTTGGTGGCGGTGGTGGAAACGCCGTTAACCGTATGATTGAAAATGATGTAAGAGGAGTAGAGTTTGTAGTTATTAATACTGATGCTCAAGTTTTACGTCTTTCTAAAGCAGATACAAGACTTCAAATTGGTAAACAATTAACAAGAGGATTAGGTGCTGGGGCAAATCCAGATATTGGTGCCCAAGCAGCTGAAGAATCTGAAGACGAAATTAGAGATGTATTGCAAGGAGCAGACATGGTTTTCATTACTGCCGGTATGGGTGGGGGAACAGGTACTGGTGCAGCTCCTGTTGTAGCTAGAATTGCTAGCGAACTTGGATGCTTAACTGTTGGTATTGTAACTAAACCTTTTGTTTTTGAAGGTAGAAGAAGACAAGTTCAAGCAATTAGAGGCCTAAAAGAATTAAAGCCTTATGTAGATACATTAATTGTAGTTCCTAACGATAAAATATATCAAATTGTAGATAAGACAACACCAATGCTTGAAGCATTTAGAGAAATTGATAATGTATTGCGTCGTGGTGTTCAAGGTATAGCAGAGATTGTAGCTATTCCAGGATTAATCAATGTAGACTTTTCCGATATTAAAACAGTAATGAAAAACAAAGGTACTGCTTTAATGGGTATTGGAATTGCAGATGGTCCAAATCGTGCGGTTGAAGCTGCAAGAAAAGCTATTAGAAGCCCATTATTAGAAATTGATATCAATGGTGCTACTGATGCAATTGTCTTTATTACAAGTGATATTAACATAACAATGCATGAAGTATCACAAGTTATGGAAGAGATTCGTAATGCCTCAACTACAGAAATTAATATTATTGTAGGTGCTGGTTTTAATTCGGATTTAGCAGGAGAATTAATTGTAACTGTTATTGCGACAGGTTTTGATTCATCAGAACTTACGAAAGATAATGAATACAATTATGACTATGATTATGCACAACCAGAAGAAAAGAAAGATATACATATTGGAAAAGAAGACAATTTGATGGAGAATCAAACTAGAGTTTTAGAAAGTGATGATTCAGTTACTAAAAGATCTAAAGGTGATTCAAACATTCCTGATTGGCTTAAGAATAGATTTAAATAAGGTTATAATTTTATAACCTTTTTTTATAAAAGAAAAGAGTAGCTAGAAAGCGTTAAGTGCAATATTTTTGTGGAGGAATATTGACGAACATTTAATGGCGGTTTTCTAGTTTATCCACTAAAATAGTGGATCTCTTAAAGTTAGGAGGTCTTAAATTGAAAGAGTTAGAAATATTTCCAAGTCCTTTTAGGAAGGGATATTGGAAAGATGCAATCAAAGAATTTAGTAGTTTAAAGAATATTGCACTTATTGCTATCTTAATAGCTTTACAAGTTGTGATTGGTTTAATTTATATTCCTATAACTGGAGAGGTGAGGATTAAGTTTGACTTTATCGTTTCCAGTTTAATTGGTATGATTTTTGGCCCTTTAGTAGGGATGGTATCTGGCGCTATTAGTGATGTTTCGAGTTTTGTGATTCATCCTACTGGACCTTTCTTTATTGGCTATACCTTAACATCAGCACTGGCTGGGTTTATTTATGGACTTTTCTTCTATAGGACGAAATTAAAGTTTTGGAAGTTAATTGTAGCTAAGTTAATTGTGAATATGGTATGCAATGCCTTTTTAGGAACACTTTGGTATTATTTGTATATGAATAAAGATTTAGTTTTTGAAGCTTTAATGACATCATTTTGGATTAGGTTTACCAAAAACATTGTCCTTTTACCATTAGAGGTAATGCTTATCTTTACAATCTTTAAGCAGTTATTTGTAGTTTTAGAGTCCAAAAGGTTAATTGTAGAACAAGATCCTGCAATGAAATGGTTTTAGTATAAGAAATAAAACATTTTCTTTTTTACCTTAATTGAAAAGATGGTTTGAATTTGGTATAATATAATAGAACTGAAAAGTGTAAGGAGAGAATATGAAGAAATTAGTTATGCTTACGATTTTAGATGGCTATGGTCTAAGCGACAATAAAGAAGGTAATGCAATTTATAAAGCGAAAAAACCTAATTTAGATTACCTATTTAAAGAATATCCACACAATACTTTAAATGCATCAGGTGAGGCTGTAGGTCTTCCTGAAGGACAAATGGGTAATAGTGAAGTAGGACATTTAAATTTAGGAGCTGGAAGGATTGTTTACCAATCTCTAACAAGAATCAATATTGCTGTTAGAGAGAATACTTTAATTAAAAATGAAGTTATTCAAAAAGCAATTAAACATGCAAAAGATAATGATAGTAAAGTTCATTTAATGGGCTTATTATCAGATGGGGGAGTTCACTCTCATATAAAACATATTTTATATTTAGTAGAAAAGATTGTAGCTTCTGGTGTAAAAGAAGTTGTCGTTCATGCTTATTTAGATGGAAGAGATACACCACCTAAATCAGCACTTACTTATTTAAAAGAACTACAAAAGACAATTGACAAAGTAGGTAATTCTAAAATTGGTATTGTAAGTGGTAGATACTATGCAATGGATCGTGATCGTAACTGGGATCGTGTTCAACCAGCATATGATGCTTTAGTTTATAACAAAGGTACATTTAAAGATGTCTTTCAAGGAATTGAAGAATCATATGCAAATGGGGTAACAGATGAATTTGTTTATCCTTTTATTGCCAATAAAGATTCTAATATTAATGATGGCGATTCAGTAATTTTTGCTAACTTTAGAAAAGATAGGGCAATTGAGATGTCAATGGCAATAACTAATTTAAGTGCAGCAGGCATTCAAAATGGGAAAGTATTTAAAGATTTATTCTATGCTTCAATGATGGAATATTCAGAAAATGTAAAGGGAGAAGTAATTTTACCGGATCTTGTTTTAGAAAATATCTATGGAGAAGTTATTGAAAAAGCAGGAATGACGCAACTTAGGATTGCGGAGACAGAAAAATATGCTCACGTTACCTTCTTCTTTGATGGTGGAGAAGAAAGAACATTTGAAGGTGCAGATCGTATTTTAGTACCTTCACCTAAAGAAGTACCTACATACGATTTAAAACCAGAAATGAGTGCCTATGAAGTATGTGAAAAGGCAGAAGAAGCAATTAAGTCTAAAAAATATGATACAATTATTCTAAACTTTGCTAACTGTGATATGGTTGGTCATACAACAGTTTTTGATGCTACAGTTAAAGCAGTAGAAACAGTAGATGCTTGTGTTGGAAGATTATATGAAGCTGTTAAGAAAGTAGGCGGAGTAATGGTAATTATTGCCGATCATGGAAACGCAGAAAAGCTTCTAGAAGATGGAAAACTATTCTCAGCTCATACTTTAAATCCAGTTCCATTTATCATTACAGATAAAAGTTATAAAGTAAGAAGTGGTGGTAATTTAGGAGATGTTGCTCCTACATTACTAGAATTATTAGGAATTAAAAAACCAGCCGAAATGACTGGCAAGACATTAATATATAAAAAATAAGGAGGAATTTTAATGCCATTTATTAATGAAATTTATGCAAGAGAAGTATTGGATTCAAGAGGTAATCCAACAATCGAAGTTGAAGTTTACACTGAAAGTGGAGGCTTTGGTACAGCAATCGTTCCATCAGGAGCGTCAACAGGAGCTTATGAAGCTGTAGAGTTACGTGATGGAGACAAAAAACGTTATTTGGGAAAAGGAGTATTAAAAGCAGTAGCTAATGTTAATGATGTTATTGCCCCTGAACTAATTGGATTTAACGTATTTGATCAAGTTGGTATCGATATGGCTATGTGTGAACTTGATGGTACACCAAACAAAGGTAAACTTGGTGCTAATGCTATTTTAGGAGTTTCTATTGCTTGTGCAAGAGCAGCTGCTGACTTATGTGGTCTATCTTTTTATAACTACATTGGTGGATTTAATGCCCGCACTCTTCCAACTCCAATGCTTAACATCTTAAACGGTGGAAGCCACGCAGATAATAACGTAGATTTCCAAGAATTTATGATTATGCCTGTAAGTGCTAAAAGCTTTACTGAAGGAATTAGAGTTGCAGCTGAAGTATTCCATACACTTAAGAAAGTATTAAAGAAAGATGGGAAGAATACAGGCGTTGGTGATGAAGGTGGATTTGCACCTAATCTTGGAAGTAACGAAGAAGCTTTACAAGTAATTATGAAAGCTATCAAAGAAGCAGGATATGAACCTGGTAAAGACATCCTTTTAGCAATGGACGTTGCTGCATCTGAATTCTATAATAAAGAAACTAAAAAATATGTTTTAGCCGGTGAAGGTGGAAAAGAATTATCATCTAAAGAACTTGCTGATTTTTATGTAGAGCTTGTAGAAAAATATCCAATTATTTCAATTGAAGACGGATTAGATGAAGATGACTGGGATGGTTGGAAATATTTAACTGATAAATTAGGAAAGAAAATCCAACTTGTAGGTGATGACTTATTTGTAACTAACACAGAAAGATTACAAAAAGGTATTGATTTAGGAGTTGCTAACGCAGTTCTAATCAAAGTTAACCAAATTGGTACATTAACTGAAACATTAGAGACAGTTGAACTAGCTAAACGTCATAACTATACAGCAGTTATCTCACATAGATCTGGTGAATCTGAAGATACAACTATCGCAGACTTAGCTGTTGCCTTAAACACAGGTCAAATCAAAACAGGATCTGCAAGTAGAACAGACCGTATTGCTAAGTACAATCAATTATTAAGAATTGAAGATGAACTAGGTGATACATCTAAATATTTAGGTGGAGATGCTTTCTATAACCTAAAAAAAGCAAAAAAAGCTAAGAAATAACACAAAATAAAATGTAGACCATGGTCTACATTTTTTAATAACATTACTTTTAAATAGTTTTGTAAAGAAATTGAAAAAACGCTTGCATTTTATGGGGGGTAGTATAATATAGTCGTAAGAGGAGGTAACTATGAAAAAACTATTTATTATTTTATTATTAATGTTTTGTTTTGGTCTAACAGCTTGTAAAAAAGATGATGTAAAGAAGTTACCAGATGAAGAAAATAAAGGAACAGTTAATGTTTATGAAGAGGTTCCTAAACAAAAAGAAGAAGTTATAGAGAATAAAGAAAAAGTTACAGAAAATAATGAAGAAGAGCCTATAACAGAAACAAATGAAGGTTCTACTAGTGATGGTTCTCCTGTTGAAGAAAAGCCTGTAGATAGAGTTTTAGAAATTAAAGATCTTATTGAAGCAATGAAAGCAGAAGAGAATGCTGAAACTGTGATTAGGACTTTATTTAAACTAAAGCAAGAAATTGAAAGTTTGATTTTGGAAGACAAAGAAAAAATTACCAATTTTGATCAAATAGAGATTTTGCTTGAAGAAGCAATAGCTAAAAAAATTACAGAAATGAAAGTAACAGATTATGTAGTTGATGGGGCTAAATATCATACTTATGAAGAATTGTTATTAGCAAGATATGGTACATTAGATGTTATAAGTGAAGTGTTATTTATGGGGCCTTTGGATTCTAGTCCACGTTTAGGTAAAACTCCAGAAGAAGCAGCAAGAATGTTTTATTTACCATTTATTAAGGTTAAAGATGAATCTGCTTACGAAAATACAGATTTAATTGGTAAAACTTTATTGTTTGCGGATGATGAGTATGAACTTGCAGGCGTAACCCATTTTAGATTTACGGATTCTGATGCTAGTTTGAGAGGTAATTTTGCTTTTCATTTTTATTCTAATGGTATTTGTATTTTAAGAATGAGAGCAAATGACGAACTACCTTGGGAATTATATGTTTCTATTATTAAAATGGATCAAGAGGTTTATGCGCAAGAATCACATGTTCCATTTGAAAGTTTTTTCCCAACAATTTAATTGTTTTAAAAAGATAAGGGGCTAACTTTTGTTAGCTCTTTTATATAGATTAAGCGAAACTCTCTTCTGAGAGTTTTTAATTAGCTATAAGTTTTTGACTATGAAAATAGATTAAATTATGCTATAATATTATATAGGTGGTTTTAATGAAGAGGAATAAAGAAATAATTGGAATTACATTATCTGGAGAACCTAAAAAAAACAAATCTCAAGCAAAAGTGAGTGATTTTTATCATGAAATGAGAGAGATTAAAAAAGATGTTGATCCTTATTTAGATTATTCTTTAGACCAAAAGAATGAAAAGATTGGTAAGTTTATTAATGAGTTTGATTCATCTTTAGAACCCTTTTTACAACGCCTTTATACAATTATCCTTTTTCAAGAAGGAATTAAAAAAGATTTAAAGTTTAAACTTAATTTGGAAAAAGTTGCAAGTAGTGCTAATTTATTAAAAGAAGTAAGTAAAACTTTAAAAGAAGAATATGATGCAATAGATAAAGCCAATCTTAATCAAGTAGATGTAATTATTGATAAAATAAGAGTTCATGAAAAGAATTTTAAAGAAGCTAATGAGATTTTGAATTATTTATATGATGCTTATTTTCGTAATATAAAGATGACATCACTTGCGGCTATTAAAGATAAAAAAGCTTATGAGCTAGAAGGCTTAGCTAGAGAAGTAAATGAATTAATTAGATCTTACAATAACTTAGAATATGCTTATTATGATACTTATTATTATAGTGGAGATTTGATTGTGAAAACCGTTAAGGCTTTAGTAAGTTGTTTTGAGAAAGGTAAGAATAAGTCTTATGCTAAGACTTATAATTATTCTTACTTTTTGAAAAGTGATGCTATTTTAAATTTTGAGTTTAAAGAATGGATTTCACTTTTTAATAAGTTTAAATTTGTTATGAAAACGACATCAAATGTCGAGCTATATGACTACTTACAATTTAGTGAATTATATCAGAAGCTAGAAAAAAGATACTTTGTTGTCTTAATTTTCTATGAGTTAGGAGGCGAGAGATAAAGATGCGCGGAGATTTTCACATGCATACTACTTATTCTGATGGTTCTTTAAGTGTTGAAGAAATATTAGAAGAAGTAAAAAAGGCAAATGTTAAATACTTTTCGATAACTGATCATGACTGTATTACAGGGACAGTAGAAGCTGTAGATAAAGCACCTGATTATGGTCTTGTTGGAATATATGGTTTTGAACTTTCAACTGTAAACAATAAAGAATCAGTTCATATTTTAGGATATTTTGATTCTAAAAAAAAGATTCTTAAGATGGATGAGTTCTTAAAGAGAATGCAAGATGCAAGAAGCATAAGAGCAGAAGAAATACAAAGAAGATTAAAAGAATATTTTGAAATAGAAATAGATTTAAAAAAGCTTGATGATAATGCGGCAGTTACAAGATTTAATATTGCTAATTTGATTTTGGAGGCAGGTTATCCTTATACAAGAGCAGAAATCTTTGAAAAATTGATTGGTGAAGATTGTCCTGCCTATGTCCCAACAACAAAAATAACAAGCGCTGAAGGAATAAAAGCAATTAAGGATGAAGGCGGAATTGCTATTTTAGCTCATCCTGTTTTATATAAAAGAAATAAAGTTGAAGAATTTTTAAAAGATGGAATTGACGGAATAGAAGTATTTTATCCTGATGCAACAGAAGAACAAATTAATGATTATTTAAAATTTTGTAAAGAAAATAATTTATTAGTAACTGCTGGATCAGATTTTCATCGTTTTGATGATTATAAACATGGTAATATCGGTAGTGTTAGTTTAAAGGAGCCTTACTTAACAAACTTTTTAGAAAGGTTAGGCTTATGAATATCTATAAAATAGCAGTAGATTTAATTACTAAAGTTATGAACAGAGACTTTAGTTTAAATAGAGAGTTAAAGAAGGTTTATTCTAAATACCGTTTTTCAGAAAGTGAAAAGGAAAAGTTAGAAGATCTTGTTTTAGGAGTAATTAATCACTATTTAGAACTAGAGTATTATTTAGAGCCTTACCTTTATAAAAAAACCAAAGATGATGTGAAAAACTTACTATTAATTTCTATTTATTTACTAATTTATCGTCAAGAGAATTTAGAATTAGTAATAGAAGAAATAGGTAAAGTTGCTGTTTTAAAAAATAAAGGTGTTAGCAATTTTGTAAAGAGAACATTAAGAAACTTCTCGAAAAATAAAACAAGAGACTTAGCAAACTTAATTGCTATTGATCGTTTAAGTATTGAATATTCTTATCCTTTATGGCTTGTTAGTTATTTATTAAAAGATTATAGTTATAGTGATGTTACTAAAATCTTAAAAGAGGAAGATTTAAAGTTCCAAAACTTAACAAAATTAGCTCTTAGACAGTTTAAGTTAGAAGACGCTAAGGTTGGTTTAGATCTTTGGGCTACAAAAGAAAGTAGTAGTATTCTAAGTGATAAATTAAAAGAAGGTAAGATATTTGCTGTTTTAGATAAGAAGAAAAAACAAAAACAACTTGCTCACTATTTAAAAAAGCAAAATAAAAAGAATGTCAAGCCAGTTCTAATTTCACCTTTAGTATTACAAGATGAAATTAAAGATGAAGCTTTAGACTTTGTTTTAGTAAATAGTCCTTCTTCAAATTTAGTTAATTATAAAAAAGAAAAAGATTTAAAATATAAATTAAGTTTATCAGGAATAAAAGAGATAATTTCGATTCAAGAAGCTGTTTTAGATGAAGTTTCACCTTTATTGAAAGTAGAAGGACAGCTTGTTTACTATACTAATACAGTTAATAAAGATGAAAATGAAAGATTAATTGCAAACTTTTTAGAAAATAATCCTAGTTATAAATTAATCAAAGAAGTAAGTTATGATAATAGCAAGGTAATTGGTTATCTAGCTTATTTAAGGAAAGTAGCATGAGATCATTATTTGGTATTTCAAGAGATAATTTAGTATCGTTTTTAGTTGCAAATGGGCATCCAAAATTTAGAGCTGTGCAAATTTATGAAGGCTTATATAGACAAAATGTAAATTCTATTGATGATATTAAAGTATTAAAAAACGAATTTAAAGACTTTTTAAAAGGGAACTTTTATTTAAATAGTTTAGAACTTGTAAGAAAAGAAGAATCAATTGATGGTACTGTTAAGTATTTATTTAAACTTTATGATGATAATTTAATTGAAACAGTTTTAATGAAACACGATTATGGTAATAGTCTCTGTGTTTCAACGCAAGTTGGGTGTAACTTTGCTTGTGCTTTTTGTGCATCAGGGTTACTTAAAAAACAAAGAAATTTAAAAACTGATGAACTTGTTTTACAAGTTAAGTATATTAATGATGATTTAAGCAAAAAGGATGAAAAGGTAAGTAGTGTTGTTGTTATGGGAATTGGCGAGCCTTTTGATAACTACGATAATGTTTTAGAGTTTTTAGAAATTATTAATGATGATAAGGCACTAGCAATTGGCTCTCGCCATATTACCGTTAGTACTGTAGGTTTAGCACCTAAAATTGAAGAATTTAGTAATTTTCCTTTGCAAGTAAACTTAGCAATTTCACTTCACTTTGCATCAGATGAAAAAAGAAGTAAGTATATGCCAGTAAATAGAGCGTATAATTTACAAGAATTAAAAGAAGCTATTATTAAATACTATGAGAAAACAAATAGAAGAATTACAATTGAATATATTTTATTAAAAGGTGTTAATGATAGTTTAGAAGATGCGAGAGCTTTAGTAGAATTTGTATCAGGATTAAATTGTTATGTAAATTTAATTCCTTATAATAGCACTAGCAGTAAGTTTGAACGTAGTGATGAAAAGGCAGTAAATGAGTTTTTTAGGTATTTAAAAAGAAATAATGTAAATGTAACAAAAAGAAAAGAGCAAGGGCATGATATTAATGCTGCTTGCGGACAACTAAGAAATAAACAAATTAAGGAGGGTTAATGGAAGGTATCGTAACTAAGCTTGTAAGTGGTGACTATACAGTTAGAGTAAAAGATAAAGAATATATTTGTAAGCCTCGTGGTGTTTTTCGTCATACAGAACAAGATATTTATGTAGGTGATAGAGTTATTATTGATGAAGATAATATAATTACCAAAGTTTTGGAGCGAAAAAACCTGCTTTTACGTCCAAGTGTAGCTAACATTGATCAAGTTATCTTAGTTTTTTCCTTAAAAGAACCAGATCTTAATTTGCATTTACTTGATAAGATGATTGCCTATTATGAATATTTAGATTTAGAGATTACAATTGTCTTTTCGAAAATTGATTTAGATGAAGAGCAAATATATTTAGATATTGTTAATTATTATAAGAGTTTATATAAGGTTTACTTTTTTTCTAAAAATGAAGAAAATGACTTTAAAGGGTTATTTACGGATAAGATTTCTGTTTTAAGTGGTCAAAGTGGTGTTGGTAAATCTACATTGCTAAACACTTTAGGTTTTAATTTGAAAACTCAAGAAATAAGTCAAGCTTTAGGAAGAGGTAAACATACTACAAGACATGTAGAGTTATATAAAGTTTTAGATGGCCTAGTTATGGATACACCAGGATTTGGGACAATTAGTTTAGAAGAGTTTAATGAAACAATTCTGGCTCATTCTTTCAAAGAGTTTTTTGTGTTAAGCCGTAATTGCCGTTTTGCAACATGTTTACATATTAATGAACCTAATTGTGCTGTCAAAGAAGCAGTAGAAAAAGGAAAGATTTTAAAATCAAGGTATGAAAATTATCTTCTATTGCATGAAGAAATAAAAGAAATACAAAAAAAGAAGTATTAGGAGGGAAGAAAATGAAAATAGCACCATCAATTTTATCAGCAAACTTCAATCATTTATATGATGATGTAAAGGATTTAAAGAAATTAGGATGTGATTATCTCCATGTCGATGTAATGGATGGTCATTTTGTTCCTAATATTAGTTTTGGAACTTTAGCTTATGAAAACTTAAAAGGAAAAGTAGATATGATTTTTGATGTTCATTTAATGATTACTAATCCTTTATATTATGCACCGATTTTTATTAAAAAAGGTGCAGATATTCTGACATTTCATTTAGAAGTTGACCAAGATAAAGAGAAAATCATTAAAGTTATTAAAGATAGTGGCGCTAAAGTTGGGATTTCAATTAAACCTAGGACAGATGTTGAAAAAATAGTTCCTTATTTAGGAAAAATAGATTTAGTTTTAGTAATGAGCGTTGAACCTGGTTTTGGTGGACAAAAGTTTATGGAAAATAGTTTATCTAAGATTAAGTTTTTAGATGAATATAGAAAAAAACATAGCTTGAATTACTTAATTGAAGTAGATGGCGGGATTAATGAAAAAACAGCTAAACTATGTAAAGATAAAGGCTGTGACATAGTTGTTTGTGGGACATATGTTTTTAAAGCTAAAGACAGAAAGAAAGCAATTGAGGCTATCTTAAACTTATGATTTGTAAGATTGTAGGTGGATCAAAAGATTCTTTCAGTAAGCTATATAAAAAAGACGACAATGAATATATTGTCGGCTTAGATAATGGTACACTTTTACTAAATAAGTTAGGAATAAAAGTAGATCTTGCGATTGGTGATTTTGATTCTGTTGATATTAAGGATATTAATGCTGATAAAATAATAGTTTATCCCAAAGATAAAGATTATAGTGATTTAGAACTTGCATTTATGGAAATAAAAGATGAAAAGTTTTCTAAAGTGTTAGTTTATAATGCTTTAGAAGAAAGATTTGATCATTCTTTATCAGCTATTATTACTTTAGTTAAGTATTTTCCTTTAAATGTTTGTTTATTTGATTTAAATAATAAAGTTTATTTAACTAATAAGGATACTAAGTTTAGAAAAGGAGATTATAAGTATATTTCTTTTTTTAGCGAAGATGCTTATATAACTTTAAGGGGATTTAAGTATAATTTAGATAATTATCACTTAACAAGTAAAGATAACTTATGTTTAAGTAATGAAATTAAAGAAGATGCTATTATCAAGACTAAAGATTTAGTTTTAGTTATAGAAAGTAAGTGAAAAAATGGAAGAAAGAACAATTATCACAAGTTATGAAGATGTTTTAAATACTGATTGGGAATCTTATGATTACATGTTGGCTAGAAGACCATTAAACCCAAAAGAAGTAATTTACTTAGTTATGTTTCAAAAAGATAGAGATTTTACAGATAAGTTAATCCCGAAATATAAAAATGCTCGTTTATATAGAAGAAATGGAAAAGATGAATATTATTCAATTATAGAAAGATTTACTGATGAGCTAGATTTATATGGTTGGAGTGGAGATTTTGATGCTTATTTAGCTATTGACGGCTTAGTTGCTTGGAATTTTTTTGAAGCAACTAAAGATGAAGCTGAAAAGATAAGATGGGGATATGATTTAGAAAAGTATGAAAAAGCAGTTGCTAGTGGTAATACTTTAGACAAACTTCCTAAAACTAATTTTATTTTTAATCTTGAAAGTATAGTTGATGAAATTGAATTTCCAGACGAATTAGAAGAAGTTCTTAATCAAGTAACTGCTCAGCAGTTAGCAGAAGCAAGAGAGGTTGATGCAAAAACAACTCCTTTTCTTAAAAAGATTGCTAAGCAAGCTGGAGGCGAATTAGTAGATCTTGAAAATAGAATTAAACCAGAAGCTGAACTTAGAAGAAATATTAAACTAGCATTTATGAGGTATTTAGAAACACTTTAAGGTTTTATATAGAAAGATTTTATAAAATAAAAAAAGGCTTATATTCTAAGCCTTTTAACTTACATTAAGCTCTTTCTACAAGTCCAGATCTTAATGCACGTGTTGATACATAAACACGTTTAATTTTGCCGTCAGCATCTTTAATTCTTACTTTTTGTAAGTTAGCTTTCCACTTTCTTCTAGTAGCTTTTAAAGAGTGAGGACGGTTGTTACCAGATTTAGTACCGATTCCAGTAACGTAACATTTACGAGCCATAACTAAAACCTCCTTACTACTCTTAAATACTTATATATTATAGCAAAAAATTTAAGAAAATGCAACTTAAATCTAAAAGAATATTTTGCTTAAAAGTGAGTAAAAAACTTGATTTAAATCAAAAAAGGAGTAAAATATCTAAAATATGGCAAAAAAGGCCTAAATTTTGCGTTTCTGGGCGTTTTATCTTGTTTTAGGTAAATTAACCCTCGCTAATTTTATCTCAGCAAGCAAAATCAAAGGTATTTGGGGTAAAATAGGTGTTTTTGAGGGTGAGTTAGGCAAGAAATGTAAATAAATTGTAAGTTTTAAGGTATTTTTAATGTTTCCATAATATAATACTTAAAAATAAGGATACATCTATAATTATGTGAGGTGTTTAAGATGAGTGAAACAAAGATTTTAACTGGCCAACTATTTAAACAAATTGTTAGTAGTGGGGCTAAAAATTTAAAAGCTAATTATAAAAAAATAGATGAATTAAACGTATTCCCTGTACCAGATGGTGATACAGGTATCAACATGCTAATGACAATTGAAAGCGGCGTTAAAGAAATGAATACATATGCAGGAAATGACTTAAATGTTATGATGCAAAAATTATCTCGTGGAATGTTAATCGGTGCCCGTGGTAATTCTGGTGTTATTTTATCGCAAATCTTCCGTGGGCTAAGCAATGGTATTGGGGCTGCTAAAGAAGCTGATGCAGTATTACTTGCAAGTGCTTATCAAGAGTCTGTAAAACAAGCTTATAAAGCTGTTATGACTCCTGTAGAAGGAACTATTTTGACTGTTGCGCGTTTAGCAGCTGATCGTGTAAGTAAAGTAGCTACAAAAGAAATGACAATTGAAGAATTTTATCAAGAATATTTAAATGAAGCTAAAATAGCTTTAGAAGATACACCTAATTTACTTCCAGTATTAAAAGAAGCTGGGGTTGTAGATAGTGGTGGTGCTGGTTATGTTACAATTAACGAAGGTATTGTAGCAGACTTATCAGGAGCAACAGATGTTGTAGTTAATTTAGATGAAGCATTAGCTGCTACAGCAAGTATCGATCTTTCTTTTGGAAATGATGATCATGACCATGAAAATGAATTTGGTTATTGTACAGAGTTCTTACTTCAATTAGCAGAAAAAAACAAAAATAGTGTTGATGAAAGAACAATTCTAAATGAAATTAGTCCTTTAGGAGATAGTATCGTTTGTGTTAAAGATGGAGATATTATTAAAGTTCACATCCACACATTAACTCCTGGAGTTATTCTAAATATTGGTCAAAGATATGGTGAATTCATTCAATTAAAGATTGAAAATATGACTTTACAACACAATGAAATTCATCACAAAGAACCAAAACAAAAAGAAGAACCTAAAGTAGAAGTTAAAAAAGATGTAAAGAAAGAAAAATATGCTATTGTAACAGTTGCTACAGGTGAAGGATTAATTAATACATTTAAAGAACTTGGAGCAGATTATGTTATCCATGGTGGTCAAAGTATGAACCCATCAACTGCAGATTTCTTAAATGCTTATGGTGCTGTGAATGCGGAAAACATTATTGTATTTCCTAATAATAGCAACATCGTCTTAACTGCAAAACAATCTGCAGAGTTATACGAAGATGCAAAAATCTGGGTTTTAGAGACTAAATCAATCGCTCAAGGATTCTCAGCAATCACAATGGTAGATTTAGAACAAGAACCAGAAGTATTATTAAACAATTTAAAGAAAGTAATTGTTAATGTAACTACAGGACAAGTTACTTACTCAATTAGAGATGCTGATAACAATGGCATCAAAATTAAAAAAGATGATTACATAGCTATTTGTAATGGCAAAATTGTAGCAAGTCATAAGAATCGTTATGAAACTACAAAGAGATTATTAAAAGAAAGTATCACACCTGATAAAGAAATCATTACAATTATCAGAGGTAAAGATGCTGACCAAAGAGAAATTAATAATGTTGTTAAACACATTACAAAGAATTATCAGAATGTGGAAGTAGACGTTGTTGAAGGAGATCAAGAAGTCTATAGTTATATTCTAGCAATAGAATAATCAAAGGGGCTTAAAGCCCCTTTAATTATAATAAGGAGGAATAAGTTGAAAAATATCCCATTAACTGAAAAAGAATATATTACTAAAAGAAATATTGCTGTTTTTAAAAGACATAAACTTAATACTGTATGGGATTTACTGACTTATTATCCTAAAAGATTTAATGATTATACAATAGTCTCAACATCAGAAGCACCATTAGAACAGACAATTACTATTTCTGGAATTGTTCAAGGAAAACCTTATGTATATAATGCTAGAAGTAAACTAACAGTAATGAACTTTTATATTGATAGTGATGGCAATAAGGTAAGAGTAACGATTTTTAATCGTCATTTTTTGCGCTCTAAATTAAACTATGGTGTTTACGTTCGTGTAACTGGCAAGTTTCAAAAAGATTTGAAAAACTTTACAGCTAGTGAAATTGAACTAGATGAGTATAGCAATAACATTAGTCCCATTTTTGGTATTGATGGCATTACTGATGATAAACTATTTGAAATCAAACAAAAGCTATTAAGAGAACACAGAAAAGATATTAAAGATTATTTGCCTCAAAGTTTAAAAGATAAACATGATTTAATTGATTTAGATAAAGCAATTAAGTTTGTAAATACTCCTGATACGATGAACCAAGTTGAAAAAGCAATTAAGAGAATTAAATTTGAAGAGTTACTTTTATATCAACTAAAGATTAAGTACTCTTTATATATGAGAAAGAATCATTTAGAAGGATTAAAAATTAACTTTGATAAAGAAAAAGTAGAACAATTTATTAAAGATTTACCTTTTGAACTTACAAAAGATCAAAAAGAAGCAGTTGATAAAATTTTAGGAGATTTGAATTCTAATTACAAAATGAGTAGATTGTTACAAGGTGAAGTTGGTTCTGGTAAAACTGTTGTTGCGGCAATTGCCTTATGTGCAGCATACACTGCTGGTTATCAAGCAGCAATGCTTGTGCCAACGGAGATTTTAGCAAATCAACATTTTGACACTTTAAAAGCAGCTTTCAAAAATACTGATTTAAGTTTAAAACTATTAACTGCTAGTGTTCCATTGCAAGAAAGAAGAGAAATCTTAAAAGGATTAGAAAAAGGAAACATTAATATTATTGTTGGGACACACTCTTTATTCCAAAAAGATGTTAATTTCCAAAACTTAGGATTTGTAGTTACGGACGAAGAACATCGTTTTGGGGTAAAACAAAGAGCTGAAATGGTAGCAAAAGGTCAAAAGATTGATCACTTAAAAATGACAGCTACACCAATCCCTAGGACTTTGGCAATTTCGGTTATGGGAGATTCGGACATTTCTACAATCAAAACAATGCCAGGTAATAAAAAACCAGTTATTACTGAGTATTTACAGTACAAAGATAAAGATAAAGTTATGAATCATTTAAAGGAAGAAATTAATCGTGGTAGACAAATCTATGTTGTTTGTCCCGCAATTGAAGAATCTGAAAGTTTAGATTTAAAGAATGTAACTAATATCTATTTAGAATACAAAGAATTATTTAAAGATATTTGTGATGTTGGCCTAATTCATAGTCGTCTAAAACAAGAAGAAAAAGAAGAAGTAATGAAAAACTTTAAAGATGACAAAATCAAAATCTTGATCTCTACAAGTGTCATTGAAGTTGGTGTTAACATTCATAATGCCACAACAATTGTTATTTTAGATGCTGATCGTTTTGGTGTTGCTCAACTTCACCAAATGCGTGGTCGTGTTAGAAGATCTGACTATCAAGCATACTGCTTTTTGGTATCTGATACTACTGTTGATACTGCTATTGCTAGACTTAAGTTAATTGCATCTAATTCTGATGGTTTTACTTTAGCTGAAGAAGACTTGCTTGTAAGGGGACCTGGTGAATATTATGGTGTTAAGCAAAGTGGAATTATTGATTTTCAGTTTGCTAATATTATTAATGACCGTGAGTTATTAAATTTATGTAATGATGAAGCAGATCGAATCATCGATTCTGGATTAATCTTTACAGAAGAATATGAAATGTTATATAATATTGTCGACGAAGATTTTAAAGAAAAAAGGGAACTTTTAGAATAGGAGGAACAATGATAAAGTTAGCAATTGATGCAATGGGCGGTGATTTTGCTCCTGAAGAGATTGTAAAAGGTGTTAATTTAAGTATCAAAGAATATGAAGATTTAGAGTTAATCTTATATGGCGATGAAGAACAAATTAAGAAATATTTAACTCCTAGCAATAGAGTTACGATTGTTCATACACCAATGGTAATTTCTATGGGTGAAGAAGACCCAAGACGTGAAATTAGAAATAATAAAGATACTTCTTTAGTTCAAGCATTTACAGCTGTTAAAGAAGATTTAGCTTCAGGTGTTGTGACTGCAGGTCCGACACAAGCTGTTGTTGTTTCAGCGCATGTAGTACTACGAAGAATTAAAGGTATGAGCCGTATGGCTTTATGTTTAGGACTTCCTGATTTAGGTGATGGTAAACAAAGACTACTTTTAGATTCAGGTGCTAATTTAGAATTAAAAGCAGAACACTTAGTGCAACTTGCAGAATATGCCACAATCTATATGAGAGAAGTAATGGGCGTAAAAGAACCTGTAGTTGGTCTTTTAAATATCGGAACAGAAGAAGCTAAGGGTAGAGAAATTGATATTGAAGCATATCACTTATTAAAAGATAACAAAAATGTTACTTTCTTTGGAAATATTGAACCTAAAGAAATGCTTGCTTCTCCTTGTGATATTTTAGTAACTGATGGTTATACTGGCAATATGGTAATGAAAACAGCTGAAGGAGTTGCAATTGCTATTGGTAGAGTTCTAAAACAAGGAATTATGGCTTCTACAAAAGCAAAGTTTGGTTATCTTTTTATGAAAGGTGTTTTTAAAGAATTAAAAAATAAAACTACTGCTGATAGTATTGGGGGAGCTATATTAATTGGAGCTGATGGAATTGTAATTAAAGCTCATGGTTCTTCAAATGCTACATCATTTCATGCTGCAATTGGACTTGCTAGAAGAACTGTTTTAGCAAACGTAGCCGAAAAAATGAAAGCAATTATTGGTGCTAAAGATGAATAAAGTGTTTAAGGCAATTTGTTTGAAATATAATTTAGAAGTTAAAAACTATGAATTATACCAAACTGCCTTTACTCATACATCATATGCCAATGAAAATAATGTAAAGAATAATGAAAGATTAGAGTTCTTAGGCGATGCAATTTTAAACTTTTGCTTTTCAGAATATCTATTTCGTAAGTATCCAAACTTGCGCGAAGGAGAAATGACAAAGATTAGAGCAACTTATGTTTGTGAGCAAGCAAATGCTGAGTATAGTTTAAAGTTAGGCCTAGATAAACTCTTACTTTTAGGTAAAGGCGAAGAAGAACAAGAGGGAAGAAGAAAACCTTCTGTTTTAGGAGATTTGTTTGAAGCTTTTTTAGGAGCTGTTTATTTAGATTCTTCATTAGAAAAAGTCAAAGAAATTATTACGGATGTAGTTTTAAAAAACATTGAGATTATTAAAGAAGATGGCTTTTTCTTAGATTATAAAAGTACATTACAAGAATATGTTCAAGCAGAGACAAAGAAATCTGTAAATTATGTTTTAGTAAAAGAAGAAGGACCTAGCCATGATAAACTATTTACAACACATGTTTATTATGAAAACATCAAGTTAGGTGAAGGTGTTGGTAAAAGCAAAAAAGAATCTGAGCAAAACGCTGCTAAAGCAGCTTTAGAGAAATTAGCAAAGTAGAGGATAGTTATGGAAAAGTATTATGATTTAATTAAAAATAATCTCATAAATTTTGATAATTTAATTATTGAAAAATATGCATCCTTAAAACTTAATGAAACAGAAGCAATGATTTTAATTAAAATTAATCGTTTATTACAAAAAGACATTACATCAATTTCGGTAAAAAAGTTAGCTAAAAATATGAGTGTTAGTGAAACTGATCTTGCTAATTATTTAATGCGATTAATTGACTTTGGGTTTTTGAAAATAGATTTTGCTTCACAAAAAGAGTTATATTCGTTAGATGGAACTTATGAAAAGTTAGCTAACCTACTTTATGGCGAAGATAATAATCAAGATAATCAACTAAAAGAAAATAGGCTTGTAGCTACAGTTAAAAAGTTAGAACAAGGATTTAATAAAGTATTATCTCCAGTTGATGTTGAGATTGTACGCAAATGGTTTTATGAGTTTGATTATGAATACAAAGATATTGAAGAGTTTGTAAATAAGGCGCTTTCTAGTAAAAACAAAGGTGTTAAGTATATTGATCGTGCTTTAGTAAATAAGTATAGTGAAAAAAGTGATGATGATATGACAGCTTTACAAGATCTTTGGAAAGAATATCATGGAAAGAATTGATTATATCTATGATACTTTAGGGAAAATTTTTCCTAGTAATAAAGGTGATTTAGAATATGGATCTGTTTTTCAGTTATTAGTAGCCGTTATTTTATCGGCGCAAACAACAGATATAGCTGTTAATAATGTAACCAAAGAGTTATTTGAAAAATATCCTGATGCAAAAGCTTTAGCAAAAGCAGATTTTGAAGATGTAGCAGAAATTATCAAAACAATAGGTTTATATAATACAAAAGCAAAAAACATTATTGAAACTTCTAAAATCATTTTAGAAAACAATAATGTGATTGAGCCTGATATAAAATGGTTAATGAGTCTTCCGGGAGTAGGGCGAAAAACAGCTAATGTAGTTTTATCAGAAGGATTTAAGATCCCAAGGATAGCAGTAGATACTCATGTCTTTAGAGTAGCAAGAAGATTAGAATTATCTCGTGCTGAAACTACATTAGGTGTTGAGGAAGATTTAATGAAGATATTTAAACAAGAAAAATGGGGGATATTGCATTTAAGATTACTAAGATTTGGAAGGTATATTTGTAAGGCAAGAGGTCCTCTATGTGAAAAATGCCCTTTTTTTCATTTTTGTACCTCTGAAGATAAAAAGGAATTAGTTTAACTAATTCCTTTTTTCATAGCTATTTATTAAATCTTCATTTGGAGTAACAAAGATTGTTTTTTCATTTTTGTACTTTACAAACGATCCTTTAAGGCCAGCAATTTTACTTACGTTTTTAACTTGAGTATAGATAACGGCTACATTACTACTATTCTTTGCTTTTGAAAAATACGAAGCAAAGTTAGCTGCTATTTTAAAATCTTCCTTGCTTAAGTTATTTCCTCTTAAGATTACGTGAGATCCTGGATAATCCTTTACATGAAAGAAGTAATCATCTTTGTTTGCTAGTTTATGAGTAACATAATTATTTTGAAGATTGTTTTTACCCAAATAAATAAACTTATTTTCATCTAAAATATAGGTAGTATATTTTGGTTTTTTTAAGTTCTTTTGATCTTGTTTTGTAATTTTTCTTAAAGAAAGTTCTAAGATTATTTCATTAATGCTATTATAATCAAAATAGTCAAGTTGTGACTTTAAGTCTTCATAGTATAGAATATCGGCTTTTGTTTCTTCAATTTGTTTTTGAATGTAATCTATACTTCGTTTAGCTTTTTTGTATTTTTTAAAGATTTGTTCTAAATTTTTACTTGGAGAAAGTAGAGGGTCAAGTTTAATTGTAATTTCTTCATTTGTGTAGAAGTTATTTGTAGTTAGTTTACTCATACCTTTTTTTACTTGGTGCAGGTTAGCTTTTAAAATATTACCAATTTGTTCGTATTCTAGATTATTATTAGCTTCATCTAACTCTCTTTCTTGTTTACCTTTCTTTCTTCTTAATTTTGCAAGTTCTTTATCTAAATGATTAGAAAGTAATTTCAAATCATTATTGATAATAGTTTGGCTTTTAAAGTTTTGAAAATATGCTTCTAAAAGTTCTGATAAAGTTGGATAAAAGATTCTTTTTCCTTTTACGTGTTTTAAATCAAAGCAGTAGAAGTAAGCTTTATCACCATCAATGATTACAGGGTTAGGATTATTATTAATAATATTTAAATCATTTTGAAACTGAATTTCTTGGAACAGGATTTTAGATATTCCTTGATAGTTGTTTGTTTTTGTTAGGATATTTGTAGTAAAAGGATTAATTTGGTCTGATTCTGCTTGGTTGTAGAAAGTATTTTTAAGTAAGACTCTTTTACTATCTATAGAAGTAGGAAGCAAGATTTCTAAGATTTTGTTTTCCTTACTTGCAATAATAACATTATAGTTTCTTCCAAATGCTTCAAAGATTAGTTTGTATTTTTCTTCATATCCTAAATCATCAAAGCTAGAGATTTCTAAAACAATGATACGATCGTTTTCGATTTGGTAGATATCAGTAATAATTGCTTTTTCAAACAGTCTTTTTAAGACTTTAGAAAAGTTTGATTGGTTATCAGATTTTATTAAAGTTTGTTTAGTTAGTAAAAGGTGGGGGTTATTTGATAGTGAGTATAGTAGTTCTTGTTTGTTTGATAACGTAAAAGAAAAGTCATATTTATTATAAAAATTGACTTTGTTTATTCTTGTATTAATAATTTGTTCTTTTAATTCTTTAATTAGATTTCTAATAAATACCCCATCAAAACTCATAAATTCACCTTGATTTATTTTACCAAATATATACCTTTTTTGCAATTATAGTTGCATTGAAATTTTTAAAACTACTTGAGAATTAATGAAATCATTATCCATTTGACAATTCCCTCATTTTTAGGTATAATAATGCTAATATGAGGAATGTTTTATGAAATTAGATGATAAAGGAATATTAGTAGTTTTATCTGGACCAAGTGGTGTAGGTAAAGGAACAATTAGAAAAGCTTTATTTGAAATGGAAGGACATGACTTAATTTACTCTGTTTCAATGACAACAAGGAAAATGCGTTTAGGTGAAGTTGAAGGCAAAGACTATTTTTTTGTTTCTCGTGAAGAATTTGAAGAGAAAATCAAAAATGGTGAGATGTTAGAATATGCAGAGTTTGTCGGGAACTATTATGGAACACCATTAAAATATGTTAAGGAACAACTAAATGAAGGACATGAAGTTGTTTTAGAAATTGAAATTCAAGGGGCAACACAAGTTAAAAGTAAAATGCCTCATGCTGTGTTTATCTTTATTGCCCCGCCTAGTTTAAAGGCTTTACATGACCGCCTAACTAGTCGCGGTACTGAATCTGAAGAATTGATTCAAAAGCGTTTTGATAAAGCTTTAAATGAAATGCATATGGCGTATATGTATGATTATATTGTAGTTAATGATGATGTTCACAATGCAGCTGAAAAGATAATGACAATTATTAAAGCGGAACATGCAAGAACAGAAAGAACAATACACGGTTATGAAAAACTATTGGAGGTTGAATAATGAAAAGGGAAAAGAATATTGATGAAGGATTAAGATATCCACCAATTGATGCTCTATTAGATAAAAGCAAGAGTAAATATGTTTTAGTTTTAGGAGCAGCAAAAAGAGCTAAAGATCTAGAACATGGGGATGCTGAAGAGTTATTAGAAGATCCTGTAAATAAGAAATCTTTAGGTTTGGCTTTAGAAGAAATTTACGAAGATAAAATTACAATTTATGATAGTACGAATGAAGAAACACTTAGTGAATAAGTGTTTCTTTTTAAAATATAAAAGTAAAAGATTAACTGCTTTGTTATTATATTAGTAGTAGTTTGTTTTTTTACAAGAAATATGGTAAAATATAGTAAAAGGAGGACTATCCTTATGTTAATTGGAGCAATTGAAGCTGGTGGTACAAAATTCAAATGTGCTGTAGCTACATCAAGTGGAGTTATCTTACAAGATACTACAATCAAAACAACTACAGTTGAAGAGACAATGGAAAAGGTTTTGAAGTTCTTTTCATCTTTTCCCATTAAGACTTTAGGTATTGGTTGTTTTGGTCCGATTTGTTTAGATCAAACTGATGAAAGATACGGGATGATTTTAGATACACCAAAAAAGATTTGGGCTAATTACAATATCTTAAAAACTTTAAAAGATGCTCTTAAGTGTCCTGTAAAAATCACAACTGATGTTAACGCATCAGCTTTTGGTGAGTACTATTATGGTTATAAAAAGAAATATCAAAATTTAATTTATGTAACTATTGGTACAGGTATTGGTGGTGGGATAGTTTATAATGGTAACTTACTTCAAGGTCATCATCATCCTGAGATTGGGCATATGATATTAAAAAGGGATAAAGATGATAAATACGAGAGTACTTGTCCTTTCCATAGTGATTGTTTTGAAGGTTTAGCCTCAGGAATCAGCTTAGATAAAAGATATAATTTAAGTTATGAAGAACTTTCTTTAAGAGAAGATTTATTAAGAAGAGAAGCTAATTATATCGCTCAAGGAATCTATAATTTATACTTAACATTTGCCCCTGATAAGATTATTATTGGTGGTGGTGTAAGTCATCAAGAAAAACTACTTCCTTTTATTAGGGAAGAGTTTAGAAAATTAAATAACAATTACTATACATATAAGGCAGTTAAAAGTATAGAGGAGTTAATAGTAAGCCCGGTCTTAAAAGATAACTCTGCTTTATATGGTGCTATTGCTTTAGGGGTGATGGAAAAATGAAGTTCGCAGAAGTGTTAGTTGATGTTCGAAATGCTAATACTGATACTTTATTTACTTACGAGGTTCCTAAGCATTTTGAAGAATATGTAGATATAGGAAGTAGGGTATTGGTTGAATTTGGAAGTAGGCAAATTATTGGTTATGTAATTAGAATTAGCTCTGAGACTTCTTATTCAGGAAATATCAAAGAGATTTTAGATGTTTATGATTTTGATAAACAACTTACTGAAGAACAAATAGAACTGGCTAAGAAGATTTCTGATGAAACAAAAAGTTTACTTGTTTCTGCTTTAGATCTAATGTATCCGGCTTTTTTAAAAACTAAATATCGTAAATATTTGAAAGTTGTTCATTTAGAAAAGTTAGATAGCAATGTAGCAATGCTTTTTAAAGGTAAATCGAAGATTGAATATAATAGTTCAATGATTGATTATAGTAGCAGAATTGCGAAGGAGTTAAAACAAGGTAATTTAGCTATTGAGTATAACCACTATACTTATGGTAAAAATAAATATCAAAATATTTACTATGTAAGTGAAAATAAAGATACTACAAATTTAACAGTTAAAAGAAAAAGGATTATTGAGTATGTTTCTTGCAATCCAGGGCTAACAATAGAGGAGATAAGTTTAAATACTAATACTAGTCACTTTTTAATTAATGATTTACGAAAAGAAGGATTTTTGGAAGTAAAAGAAGTTATTAAAGAAGAAGATAATCTTAAAAGATTTCAATCTTCTTATGTTACTTATACTTCTTTAGAACAAGACATTAAAGCCAAATATGATGCTAATAAGAATAAACCTTATCTTTTAGTAACTGATGATTTAGAATTTAAGTGTAAGTTTTTAGAAGATGTAATCTCAAAAACAATTATGGATAATAAACAAATCTTAATCCTAACAAAATCAATTGTTCAGTCTTTTGAAGTATATGATTTTTTAGAAAAAAGATTAGTTAATGCAAGAATCTATTGTTTTAATTCTTCATTAAGCAATAATGAATATTTTGATAATTATATGCAAGTTAAAAAAGGTAATGTAGATGTTGTTGTTGGGACAATTTCGAGTAGCTTTTTACCTTTAGAAAAATTAGGTTTAATTGTTATTTTTGATTCTAATGATACAGCCTATATTAATGAACAAAATCCAAAGTTCTTGACTTTAGAAGTTTTAAAGTGGAGAATGGAATATCATAAAGCAGAACTTATTTTAGTAAATGAAACTTTAAGTGTTGATGATTATGATAATTATTTAAAGAACAATTACATTTTATTAGAGAATTTAAAAAAGGAGAATAATAAATATGCTTTAGTTGATTTAAAAAAAGAAATAGCTAGAGTTAGTCCTTTAATTTCTAATACTTTAAAAGAGAAGATCCAAATAGCTTTTAATAATAAGAAGATGGTTGCTTTAATTTTAAACCAAAAGAATTATAGTGAAATGGTTATGTGTAATAATTGTTCTGAAGTTATTAAGTGTCCTAAATGTAAGATTAGTTTATCTTACAATAAAAATAAAAATGAATTGAGCTGTAATTATTGTGATTATAAAGTTCCTTATTCTAACTTAAAATGTCCTAGCTGTGGAAGTAAGAAATTAAGTTTTTTCAATTTAGGATTAGAGAGTTTAGAAGAAGATTTAAAGAAATATTATCCCGATAAAAAGTACTTAGTAATTCATGCCGAGACAATGAGTAACTATAGTAAATATAGTGAAGCAGTACTAGCAATCGAAGAGCAAAAAGTTGACTTTATTATTGGAACTAATTTAGTTTTTGATTTGCTTAATTATCCTAATATTAGTTTTGTAGGTTTAATTAACTCAGATAATATTTTAAACTATGGTGATTATCGTGCATCTGAAACATTATTTTTAAATATTGTTAAGGTGTTAAATAAAGATGGTTTAGGTTTAGTCTTACAAGGATATAATTTAGATCATTATAGTATTACTTTAGGTTTAAAGAATGATTATCAAAACTTTTATTACCAAGAAATTAGGCAAAGAAATGCTTTAAATTATCCCCCAAAGTTAGAGATAATGAGATTGATTATTGCTGGTGATTATAGTAAGAGATATCATGCTGCATATTACTTTAGAAAAGTATTTAGGAGTATTTTTACTGACAGTGAGATTTTAGGCCCTAAATATACAAGGCGATATCAAGGAATGCAGTTAATTATTAAAACTAATGATTATGAAAAATTAAGTAAATTAATTGATGAAGTAAAAGAAAAGTTTAAGAAAGACAATTTAGAGTTTATATTTGAACGTCATCCGAAAACTTTCTATTAGGAGGAATGATTTGAAAATTATATTTATGGGAACACCTTCTTTTGCTGTTCCTGTTTTAGAAGAAATAAATAAACATTTTGAGATAGTGTTAGTTGTAACTCAGCCTGATTCAAGAATTAGGAAAAAGATAGTTTATAGTGAAGTAAAAAATAAAGCAATAGAATTAGGCTTACCTATTTTTCAACCAGAAAATATCAATAAAGAAAAACACTATATTTTAAATACTGAATGTGATTTAATTGTGACTGCTGCTTATGGTCAGTTTTTAGGAAAAGATATTTTAAATCATCCTAAACTTGCAGCTATTAATTGCCATGGATCACTTTTACCTAAATATCGCGGGGGAGCGCCAATTCAAAGAGCAATTATGAATGGGGAAAAAGAAATTGGTGTGAGTATTATTTATATGACGGCAAAAATGGATGCCGGTAATATTCTTGCAAAAAAAGCAATTCCTTTACCTTTAGAATGGGGTGAAAGGGAAGCTTTTGCTGCTTTAAGTAATTTGGGTGCTAAGTTAACAGTTGATGTTATTAAAAAATTAGCCAAAGAAAAACTTCCTGGTGAAAAACAAAAGGAAGAAGAAGTTACTTTTGCTCCTATTATAAGCAATGAAGATGAACTTATTTCTTTTGAAAAAGAAGCTTATAAGGTGTATAATAAGATAAGAGCAATTAATGATTCTAAAGGAGCTTACTTTAATTTTAAAGATGAAATTTATAAAGTTTTTGAAGCTAAACTTTATTTAGATAAAAAAGGTAATCCGGGAGAAATTATTGATATTACGAAAGATGAAATTATTATTGCTTGTAAAGAAGGGGCGATTGGTTTGTTACTAATTAGGCGCCAAGGTAAAAATACTACTCCGGTTAGAGATTTCTTGAACGGAAAAGGAAAAGAAATTTTTAAAATTGGGGAAATTATAGGAGGTTAAAATGAAAGAGAAAAAGATAATTTATTCTCGCGAAGAAATGTTTAAAATGAACAAACGAAAATTAGAAGAAAGAGGAGTAACATTAGAAGATATTGCATTAATTGCATATAAACAACAATCTAAATATAATCCTGATATTGAACTTTCTACATGCTTAGAAAGTGTTGCTAAGATTCTAACATATCGTGATATTTTTCATGCTGTGCAACTAGGAATTGAACTAGATGTTTTAACTGAACAAGGAAAACTATCTGAGCCAATGCAAGGAATTTTAGAAGAAGATCTTGGAATGTTTGGAATTGATGAGCTTTTGGGTTTAAGTATTGCTTCTAATTATGGTGTTATTGGCCAAACTAACTTTGGTGATATTGACGTAAATAAACCAGGGATTGTTGGGAAGTTAAACAAGGAGGGGCGAAAAGGAAAATGTCATACTTTCTTAGATGATATTGTAGGTGCTTTAGCTGCAGCTGCAAGTACGAGAGTAGCCCAAATTCAAAGTGAAGAATACGCAGAGCATGATCCAAGTATCAAACAATTACAAATGGATTTAAAACAAAAAAAGTGAGTTTAACCCACTTTTTTATTTATTGTTATTAACTAACTTTGCAAATGTGTCAAAGATAATTTTGCTAGGTTCGTTTTCTTGTTGCATTTCAGGGTGCCATTGAATCCCAATAATTGGTAATGTTTTATGAATAATGGCTTCATTAGTACCATCTTCGTGTTTAGCAATTTCGATAAAATCAGGAGCGATTTTTTTAAGTGCTTGATGATGATAACTATTTACTTTTATTACTTCTTTAAAGTTTAATAATCTATTTGGTACTGTGTGAACAACATGGTTTTCTTTAATACCTGAGTGACTTTTACCAATATCTTGATATAAGCTTCCACCAGCAAAAACGTTGATTGATTGATGACCACGACAAATACCTAAAAGAGGTTTTTTGCTTTTTAAAGCGTATTCAACAACAATCTTATCTAAGTCGTCTAATTCTTTCATGACATCTTTTGATTCACCTGTGTTTACTTCACCAAAATGAACTGGATCAATGTCATCTCCTCCAGTTATTAAAAATCCATCACATTTTTCCAGTAAACTTTCAATATTTTCGTTTTCTAAAGTTAGCATTATTACTAAAAAACCTCTGTTTAATAATGCCCTTACATAACGGCGATTGACAAACTCTTTTGGTGTTGTACCTTCATAAATAATTCTTGGAGTTACAGCAATAACTTTCTGCATAATCTCAAATCTACCTCCTTCAAAAAGTATAATATAATTATATTATAAATATCTCTTAAAATCAAGTTTTTAATGGAAAAATGAAACCATTATTGGTATAATAATAAATAAGAGGTATTGCTATGGAAAGTGTTAGAAAAATATTTCAAGTAGGTTATGGACCATCTAGTTCGCACACGATTGGACCTACAAAAGCTGGAATGATTTTCAAAGAAAGAAATAAAGATGCTGATAAATTTAAAGTTGATTTATATGGATCAATTGCTCTAACAGGAAAAGGACATTTAACTGATAAAGCTTTATTCAGAGTTTTTGGGGAAGATTTAGAAATTAAATTTGATTTTGATACTCACTATGACTATAACCCAAATGGCTTAAAGTTTTATGCTTATAAAGATGGAAAGTTAATTGATCAGTGGTTGATTTTTTCTATTGGTGGGGGTGAGTTAAAAGAGTTAGGTGAGGAACACGCAATTGATTATAAGAAAGTATATGATGAGACTACTTTTGATGACATTTTAAAATATTGTCATGAAAACAATCTTACTTTGATTGAATACATTTTTAAACATGAAGATCAAGATATTTTAGATTTTGCAAAGCAAATCTTAAAAGCTATGTTTGATAGTGTTGAAAGAGGTAGAAATAAAGAAGGAAAGTTATCTGCGCAAAATAAACTATTTGTGAAGAGAAAATCTAAAGACTATTATGAAAGATATAAGAAGTCTGGCGATTTTGATGTTTTAGTTATGAGTAATGCTTTAGCTGTAGCTGAAGAAAACGCAGAAGGTGGAACAGTAGTTACAGCACCTACATGTGGTTCTAGTGGAGTTATGCCTGGAGTCTTAAAAGCATATTATGATACAAAAAGATTTACTTTAGATGAAATTGCTAAGGGATTATTAGTTGCAGGTTTAGTTGGTAACTTAATTAAAACTAATGGTTCAATTTCTGGAGCAGAAGTTGGTTGTCAAGGGGAAATTGGTAGTGCATGTAGTATGACTGCAGCAGCTGTCTTACAACTTTTTGGTGCAAGTAATGATATTATTGAATATGGTGCTGAGATAGCATTAGAACATCATTTAGGCTTAACTTGTGATCCAGTTTTAGGATATGTATTAATTCCTTGTATTGAGCGTAATGCGATTGCAGCATTAAGAGCAATTGATGCCGCAAAATATGCTCATCTAAGTGATGGAACACATTACATTACTTTTGATATGGCAGTTAAGTCAATGACAGAAACAGGAAAAGACTTAAAAGATGAATATAAAGAAACTGGTATTGGTGGACTAGCTAAACATATTAAATAACGAAAGGCTAGATTTAGGAGAAAATATGAAACATTTAAGTGAAGATAAAGAAATATACAAGTTTATAAAACTAGAAAAAGAAAGACAAGAAGATCATATTGAATTAATTGCAAGTGAAAACTTTGTTTCTAATGCTGTCTTAGAAGCTCAAGGCAGCATCCTTACAAATAAATACGCAGAAGGATATCCTGGTAATAGATACTATGGTGGTTGTATTTATGTAGATGAGATTGAAAATATTGCAAGAGATAGATTAAAGAAATTGTTTAATGCTAAATATGCTAATGTTCAGCCTCATTCTGGTTCACAAGCTAATGCGGCAGTTTTTCAAAGCTTAGTTAAACCAGGTGATGTCGTTTTAGGAATGGATTTATCAGCAGGTGGGCATTTAACTCACGGTCATAAATTAAACTTTTCAGGACTTTTATATGAGATTCATAGTTATGGTGTTGATAAAGAAACAGAAATGATTAACTATGATGAAGTATTAGAGATTGCAAGAAAAGTTAAACCGAAGATGATTATTGCTGGGGCAAGTGCTTATTCAAGAATAATTGATTTTAAAAAGTTTCGCGAAATAGCAGATGAAGTAGGAGCTTATTTGTTTGTAGATATGGCTCATATTGCAGGGCTAGTTGCTGCTGGACTTCATCCTACTCCAGTTGAATATGCACATGTAGTAACAGGGACAACTCATAAGACTTTAAGGGGACCACGTGGTGGGTTTATCCTAACAAATGATGAAGAGTTGGCTAAGAAAATAGATAGAGCAGTTTTTCCAGGAACTCAAGGGGGGCCTTTAATGCATGTTATAGCTGCAAAAGCTGTTTCCTTTAAAGAAGCATTAGATCCTTCATTTAAAGAATATCAAAAACAAGTAGTGTTAAATGCAAAAAAAATGGCAGATGAGTTTACTAAGCTAGGATATCGAGTAATTAGTAAGACTACGGATAATCATTTATTGATGGTTGATGTAAAAGGAAAGTTAGGTATTACTGGTTTAGATGCAGAAAACATTTTAGGAAAGGTTAATATTACTTGCAATAAAAATGCCATTCCCTTTGAAACAGAAAAGTTAAAATATACGAGTGGATTAAGATTTGGCTCAGCTGCGATGACTACTAGAGGCTTTAAAGAAGAAGAGATGGTAAAAGTAGTTCATTTAATTGATAAAGCTTTAAAAGCCAAAGATGATGAAACATTAGATGAAATAAAAAAAGAAGTACTCAAACTTCTTTCCAAATTTCCATTATATAAATAAAAATAGATTGGTTAATCCAATCTATTTTTTTCTTTCTCTAATTGTTTTAGAAATATATTCACTTAAATTTTTAGGTACGTATAACGAAATATCGCTATTAAAAATAGCTAGTTCTTTAATAGCTGTACTTGATAAAAACAAATTATCTCTTGATGGGAAAAAGAAGACAGTGTCGATTGTATTATCAATTGAACGGTTAAATTGGAATCTTGTTAGTTCATCTTGGTAATCGTTATAGTTTCTTACTCCCCTGACAATTGCATTTGCTTTCTTTTCTTTTGCGCATTGTAAGATTAGTTTATCGCTTAGTTCGCAATGAACATTTTTAATGTGTTTAGTAGCTTTTTTTAATAAATCTAATCTTTCTTCATTTGTAAAGGTATAATTTTTATTGGGGTTAATTGATACAATTACATAAACAGTGTCAAAAATATTAGCAGCTCTTTCGATAATTTCTAAATGTCCGTTAGATACAGGATCAAAAGAACCAGGATAAATGCATACACTCATATTAACTCTCCTTTTGATATATTATACCATAAATTAATAAATTATGAAATAAATATCAAGTAAAATTTATTGAGGATATTAAAAATGTATGATATAATATATAAAGAAATAAAAAAGGTGATAATATGAAAAAAGAAGTAAGAACAAGATTTGCACCTAGCCCTACAGGCTTTATGCATATTGGTAATTTAAGATCAGCTTTATATGGTTATCTATTTGTAAAGAAAAATAATGGTAAAATTATTTTAAGAATTGAAGATACTGATGTAGAGAGATTTGTAGAAGGGGCAGTAGAAGTAATTTATAGTACATGTGATCAAGCGGGAATAGTTTTTGATGAAGGACCACGTGAAGGTGGACCTTATGGACCTTATGTTCAAAGTGAAAGAAAATCGATTTATTTAGAACACGCTAAAAAGTTAGTTGAAACAGGGCATGCTTATTATTGCTTTTGTGATAAAGAAAGACTAGAACATGTTACTTTTATGGGAACTAAGCGTTATGATAAACATTGTCTTTCTTTAAGCAAAGAAGAAGTTCAAAGAAGACTAGATGCAGGTGAGTCATATGTTATTAGACAAAACATTCCTATTGAAGGTGAGTCTAGTTATACAGATTTAGTTTTTGGCGAGATTACTGTTCCTAATAAAGATATGGAAGATAACATCTTAATTAAATCAGATGGTATGCCTACATATAACTTTGCTCATGTAGTTGATGATCACTATATGCATGTAACTTATGTTATTAGAGGAAACGAATATTTATCATCTACGCCAAAATATAATTTATTATATGATGCATTTGGTTGGGAAAGGCCTGAATATATCCACTTAACACAAATCATGAAAGATGAAACAAGAAAGTTAAGTAAAAGACATGGTGATGCTAACTTTGATGACTTTATCAGAAAAGGATACTTACCTCATGCAATTGTAAACTATATTGCTTTATTAGGCTGGAGTCCAAAAAGCACACAAGAGAAATTTACAATGGAAGAGTTAATTGAAAACTTTTCCGTTGAAGGTTTATCTAAATCAAATAGTATTTTTGATGAAAAGAAGATGGCATGGTTAAATGGTGAATATATTAAAGAATTAAGTTTTGAAGAATTTTATAAATATGCTTTACCATATTTTGAAAAGTCTAGCATTAAAGGTCGTTATGATTATGAGCCGTTTGCAAGATTACTTCAAACAAGAATTGAAATCTTTAGTGAGATTCCTGAAAAGGTGAAGTTTATTGATGAATATGAAAGATTTCCAAGTGAGAAGTATGAAAATCAAAGATTTAAAATTGATCAAGAATTAGCTTATAAAATCTTAAATAGTTATTTAGAAAATCTAGAAAAATTAGATTTTAAAGAAGATGCTTGGAAAGATAAGGTAAAGGAAGTAGTTGATTTATATCAGTTAAAACAAGGTGCTGTTTACTCTACAATGAGATGGGCGATTTCTGGCGTTGATGTAACTCCAGGTGGGTTTGTAGAGATAGCGATGATATTAGGAAAAGAAAAGTCAATTAAGAGATTAAAACAATCTTCTATTTGGCTAAAAGAAGATTTAGGAAAGTAAAAGGGGAAGAATTATGAAACTAACAAAAAAAGATTATAAAGAAATACTAGATGTATGTTTAGAAACAGGTGCTGATTTTGCGGAGATTTATCTTGAAGATAAGCTTGCTAATAACTATGTAATGATTAATGGGAAGTTAGATAGAGCAAGTAGCAGTAATCTATACGGAGCAAGCATTAGAATTTTACTAGGTGCAGAAGAATCATTTGGTTATACTTCTGATTTAAGTAAAGAAAACTTACTTAATCTAGCAAGGAAGTTAAATGCTAGTTTTAATGCACCAAAACAAAAGACTAAATTTACTTTGAAAGAAGAAGAAACACCAAAGATTGTGTTTGTGGAAAGAAGTGCTAGTAAAACTAAACTAAAGGATAAAATTAAATTATTAAAAAGAGCTGAGAAAGGCTTAAGAAGTTACAAATCTAAAGAAATCATTAGAACTAATGCCTTCTTAGCAGATGAAGAACAATATATTACAGTTATTAATACTTTAGGAGTAATTAAGAAAGACTTAAGAAGCCATTTACGTCTTTCAGTATCAGCAGTTGCATCAGATGGTAAAAATATGCAAGATGCTTTTAACTCAAAAGGTGGAAACTGTGGTTATGAATTGTTTGATGGCTTTGATATTGAAGGTATGGCTTATAAAGTAAGCGAAGCTGCAGTTAAAATGCTTCATGCCGATGAAATGAAGAGTGGTAAGATGACAGTAGTTATTGATAATGGCTTTGGTGGAGTATTACTTCATGAGGCTTGTGTGCACTCACTAGAAGCAACATCAGTTGCTAAAGGTGGTTCGGTATTCTGTAATATGCTTGGAAAACAAATTGCTTCCCCAATCGTAACCGCTATTGATGATGGTACAATTCCAAATGCTTGGGGATCATTGAATATTGATGATGAAGGCAATGAAACTAAAAGAAATGTTTTAATTAAAGATGGAATCTTACAATCATACTTAGTAGATTTTAGAAATGATCGTATTATGAACCATGGTGTTACAGGTAGTGGAAGAAGACAAAACTTCAAATATTCACCAACATCAAGAATGACTAATACTTTCTTTGCACCAGGAGATTCTACTTTTGAAGAGATTATTAAAAATACAAAGTCAGGATTCTTTGCGAAGAGTATGGGTGGTGGAAGTGTTAACCCAGCAACGGGAGAATTTAATTTTGCGGTTAATGAAGGTTATTTAATTGAAAACGGAAAGATTACAAAACCAGTAAGAGGAGCTACTCTAGTTGGTAGTGGTGCTGAGATTTTAGCTAACATTGATATGATTGCTAACAACTTAGAGTTTTCTTATGGTATGTGTGGATCTTTAAGTGGTTCAATTCCAACAATCGTAGGTCAACCAACAATCAGAGTTCAAAACATCACTGTTGGTGGAAAGGGGAATTAAGATGGATTATAAGAAAATATTAGAAGATGGTAAAAAGTTAGGTTTTTCTGATTTGGAATTTCAAATTTCAAGTAGTACATCTTTGTCAATTGATGTATTTAAAGGAAAGGTTGAGAAGAATCAAGTTCAAAGCGATTTTTCTATTGTTTTAAGTGGTTTATATAATGATCAACTTGCCTCTGTTTCTACCACAAACCAAGATTTTGATCCAAAGAAACTATTAAAGAAATTAAAGGAAAATACTAAAGCTTTAAATAAAGCTGAAAAAGAAGAAATTTTTGGTGGTAGTAAAGAATATCCAAAATCAATTGTAAGAGAAGTTGATTTTAATAATGTAGATAATAAAGAGAAAGTTGAATTCTTAATTAATTTAGAAAAGAAAGTTTATGAATTAGATAAGAGAGTTATTTTAGTAGAAAATTCTTGTTATTTTGAATCAACAACTACCCAAGAAATTATTAACAGTAAAGGTTTAAATCTTAAAAAGGAATTGAAATCTTGTGGTGCATATACATATGTTAATGCAAGTGAAGGCGAAAGTACACAAACAGGATTTGGAGTTCAAGTTGCTTTTAATTTTAAAGATTTGGATTTAAATAAAATTGCTTCAAAAGCAGTAGAAAGAGCCACAAGACTACTTGGAGCTAAACCAATCAAATCTGGTAAATATCCCGTAATTATTGAAAAGGATGCTTTCTCGTCATTACTTGGTGCTTTCTTAGGTATCTTTAGTGGTGAAGCTGCTATTAAGAAAACAACACTTTTACTTGGAAAAGAAAAGACGAAAATCTTTGATGAAAGAGTTAATATTATAGAAGATCCATTAATGGAAAATTCTGTTTATTACACTCCTTTTGATGATGAAGGTGTAGCTACTAAGAAAAAGCATTTAATTAAAGACGGAGTATTTCAAGGTTTTGCTCACAACTTAAAAACTGCTAAAGCATTAAATGAAGAACTAACTGGTAATGGTTATAATAAGAGTGTAGACTTTGCTTATACTTATTTAGGAAATGGTGATACTGCTTTAGCTGATTTAATCAAGAGCATTGATAAAGGATTATTAATCACTAGTATGCAAGGATTACATTCAGGATTAAACCCTATTTCAGGTGACTTTAGCTTACAATCATCTGGATTTTATCTTGAAGATGGTAAGATTAGTAAACCTACAAGTTTAATTGTAACATCAGGAAATTTCTTTGAAATGATGAATGATATTGATAAAATTGGTAATGATTTAGAACTACGTAATGAATCTAGTGTTAATGCACCTTCAGTTAAATTCAACGGTTTACAAGTTTCGGGAGAATAAAAATGAAAGAGAAAATTCTATTTACATCTGAGTCAGTTACTGAAGGTCATCCAGATAAAGTTTGTGATCAAATTGCTGATGCAATTCTAGATGAAATAATTAAAAATTCTTTAGAAGAACCAAGAGTTGCTTGCGAAGTTGCTGTTACAACAGGAATAGTTTTAGTTATGGGAGAAATTACGACTGATTGTTATGTAGATATCCAAAAGATTGTAAGAGAGGTAATTAACGATATTGGTTATGATCGTGGAAAGATTGGTTTTGATGGAGATAATGTCGGTGTTTTACTAGCAATTAATGAACAATCAAAAGATATTAGTAAAGGTGTAGACCAAAACGAAGAAGGAACAACAGGAGCTGGAGACCAAGGAATAATGTTTGGTTATGCTTCTAATGAAACTGAAGAATATATGCCAATTGCTATTACTTTAGCTCACAGGTTAACAAAAAGACTAGCAGAGGTAAGAAAACAAGAGAAAAAGAAAATCTTGCGTCCTGATGGTAAAAGCCAAGTAACAGTAGAATATGATGAAAATGGTAAAATGAAGCGAATCGATAGTATCGTTGTTTCAACTCACCATATCGCAGATATTAGCCAAGAAGAGTTAAGAAAATATGTTTTAGAAAATATCATCAAGGTCGTTATTCCTAAAGAGTTACTAGATAAAGATACTAAGTATTATATTAACCCTACAGGTGCTTTTACTGAAGGTGGCCCAAAAGCAGATAGCGGACTTACAGGTAGAAAGATTATTGTAGATACATATGGTGGCTATGCTCATCATGGTGGTGGTTCATTTAGTGGCAAAGATCCTACAAAAGTAGATCGTACTGGTGCTTATATGGCAAGATACATTGCCAAGAATTTAGTTGCAGCAGGTGTTGCACCTAAACTTGAAGTAGGTTTAAGCTATGTCATTGGTAGAAGTGAGCCCACATCATTATTAATTGATACTTTTGGGTTTAATAAGTATTCTTATGATTTAATTATCAAAATCATTAGAAAAGTATTCCCACTAACACCAAGAGGAATTATTGATTATTTTGATTTATTTAGACCAATCTATCGCAAGGTATCTAATTATGGTCATTTTGGTAGACCTGATTTAGATCTTGCTTGGGAAAAGTTAGATAAAGTTGATGAAATAAAGAAATATTTAGAAAATCCTAGTTTAATAGACTAGGATTTTTTATAAACATATTTTATGAATAAATAGTTGATTAAAAATTGACTTTTTTATAAAAATTAGGTATAATATCCTTGTAAACGTTTGTGTTGGCAAATATTTTAAATGGAGGCAAACTATTAAACAAAGCCAACATCAATTTGTTTGATAGTGAAAAAGAAATGAGAAAATTTGGAAAAATTTTAGTAGCTTTTGTTTTAATGCTAGGTCTAGGTTTACTTGTTGGTTGTAGCCGCGAAAAAGAGATTGAACTTGAAGGTATCGAAGTTACACCAGCATCATTAACGCTAGATTCAAGTGAAATACAAGAGTTAAAAGTAAAACCTGTTCCAGCTGAAGCAGAACTTCCAGCTGTAGAATTTACATCTTCTGACAGCCGTATTGCAAGTGTTGGCAAAGATGGTAAAGTAATGGGTTTAAGAGCTGGTACAGCAGAAATTACTATTAAAGTAGGAGAATTTACTAAGAAGATAACAATTACTGTTAATCCAGTATTAGTAACAAAAATTTCTGTAAGTAAAGATGAACTAAAAATAAAAGTAGGTGAAACTGATACAATTGCTTATGGTGTTGAACCAGATAATGCTACAAACCAAGTAGCAGAATTTGCATCAAGTGATGAAGCAATTGCAACAGTAGACGGGGAAGGTAAAGTAACAGCAGTAGCAGAAGGTACAGCTGTAATTACATTAACTATTGATAGTCAAACAGCAGAAGTAACAGTAACAGTACTTCCAGCAGATGTTTTACCATCATCAGTTAGAATTAAACCTTTAGAAAGTACAGATTTAGCAGTAGGCGAAGAAGTACAACTTGAAGGATTTATTTTACCAGCAGATGCTGTACAAGACGCATTAGTATGGTCATCAAGTGATGAAGCAATAGCAAAAGTAACAGCTGAAGGTAAAGTAACAGCAGTTGCAGTTGGTGAAGTTGAAATTAGTTTAACTTTAGAAAATTATCCAGATGTTGCAGCAGCAAAAATTACATTAAACTGCTATGTTCCATTACCAGAAAGATTAAAGATGACTGGACCTGACAAGATTGTTGCTATGGAAGGTGAAGAGTATCAATTTGCAGTTTCATTTGAACCTGAAGGAACTTATACAGAAGTTACTTGGAGTGTAGATGATGAAACAAAAGCAACAATTGATCCAGCAACAGGTAAAGTAACAGCACTAGCAGCAGGACCATTAACAATTACTGCTACATCAAAAGCACTTGCTGCTTTAAAAGTAAGCAAGATGATTATTATTGAAGATTATGTAGCTCCTGAAGTTATCGTTGAAGGTAAAGCATCAATTGGAATGAATTTACCTCCTATCCCATATAAAGCTACAGTTAAAGGAAACTACTTAGGACCTAACGTAACATGGTCAGTAAGTGATGAGACTATTTTAAGTGTAGATGAAGCTGGTAACGTACAAGGATTAGCTGGTGGTACTGCTAATGTTATTGCAACATCAGTAGATGATCCAGAAATTAAAGGTATGTTAGAAGTAACAGTAGTTGATGTAGGTGATAATCCAAACGTATTAGTTAAGGCTGGAGTTGAAGCAGATGGTGGAACTACAGTATATGATGGAATTACATATTATAATGGTATTAACGCACTTCCTAATTTAACAGATGTTGGACCATTATTAAGAGATGGCTCAAAAGTATTTGTTTTAGCTGGAGAATATGCAAGTTTACCAATCACAATTTCTGCAAAGAATGTTTCTTTAATTGGACCAAACGCAGGTATTAGTGCTGTTGATGGTGTAAGAGTTGAAGAAGCTAAAATTTCTGGAAAGATTACATTAGATGGAGCTGATAACTTTACAATTGATGGTTTCCATATAGTAGATAAATCACCAATTAGATCAACTAGTGGTTTAAGAACATTAACTATTAAGAATAACTACTTTGATAAAGTAGGCGCTGAAGGCGGCGGAGGCGAAGGTGTTATTTACTTAAAAGCTGATACAGATGAAATTCAATACCATGATATTTTACTAGAAGGAAATAAGATTGAAGAAACATCAACTGGTGGTCCTGGATTTAGAGGAAT
>DUOW01000061.1 GCA_012838635.1 Acholeplasma sp. | reverse complement strand
TGTTTGAATATAACATACGTATTATTGTCATTCATCATTCTTACCTCCTATAAAATTCATTTAATATTGCCGTTTTTTTGTTGTTTATGCTTCGGCTATGTCTACATCATAACAGCATTAATAAGCGCTGTCAAGCATTAAAAGCAAATTGTTAAAGAAATTGAAAAAAAGACTTCTAAACAGCATAGCATCTGCATATTTACTTTTTATTTACTGCTAGCTGTTGTGGCGTTTTGGCTTGCGGATAAAAACAGAAAAAAAAGATTCGTATATTTTGCTTGTGCCGTTTATCTTGCGTAGTTATGTGTAATCATTCGCAAACAGTCCAATATAGCCATAGATAGCCTTTGCGTGCGTGTGTGCGTGCATTATGCGCGCGTGTGTGGCGGGAGAAAAAAAACAGAAAAGAAAACAATAAACACATACACATAAAACACCTATTCGCTTATATCCATCTAAAACTGTAATGTCATATAAACAACATAAATAACTGCGTTATGCTCATGCCATCCCTCGCGCTTTGGCTTGGTGAGTGGTTGGTGAGTGGTTTATCTGCTTCTTTGCCTAGCTGTAAGCGCTGCTTTTGGCGCTATGCTACGCGCTTTATTGGATGGCGGCGGTGGTTTTTGGCTTGCTTTTGGCGTGTGTGGATGGTGGCGGGTGGATATTTGCGGGTGGAGATTGGGCGATTTGCGATGGTACCTTGTTTTTCGGGGTTGGGGTGGATAGAGAGAAAGCCCTCTTTCTTAAAATACACGCATACGCATCCGCGCATTTATATAGGCGAACAGGATAGTGTGATAGTAGTGCAATGGGCAGTAGTGATATAAGGGAGTTGGATATGGATTCTTTTTTTTTCTTATTATTTTTATTTGGCGACTAGGACTAGGACTATCTCGTGCGACTTAAAATTAAAGGGCTGTGTGCGTGCGTGCGTAATAAAGGGAGTTGTTGTTATTTGGTGTGAATTTAGTGCAAAAACATGGCGAATTTGGATAGGGGAGGTAAAAAAGCATAGCAAATATTCTCTTTTAGGTGGAAATCGTAAAAAGTGGCGAAACGAAAATATACGGTTAGAATATGCGAAAAGTCTTAGGTGCTCCAGCGACGGGATAAAAAACGAAAAAGGCTTGAAAATTGAACGCAAATATTCTCTTTTGACTTATTTGTCATCTCCATATGCTAATTTTTATTACAATACCACGATTTGGAATAGTACCTTTAAAAAGGGAGTATCCCTAGCCAATGGGGTGCGACTAGGGATACATAGAGGAGGATATATGAGAAACAAGCCTAACTGCATTGTAGCATATCCATAGTTGACAAAGCAAGTGGTAATTGTCAAGAAGTATTGACACGCACCCGAGGAGTGTTTTATAATTACAATATATGGCACGACCTAGAGTACAAAGGAAATACGATGACCAAACAAAGATAGAGGCACTAGAACTACTTGCTAGTGGCTATTCTATCCGCCAAGCAGGGAGTAAACTAGGCATACCGCCCGCAACCTTACAAAAATGGCGTACGCAAAATAAAGACACTCCACAGTACAAGATTATGCAAAACCAAGCACGAGGCGTGTACCTAGAGGGTGCGTTTGAAATCCTACAAGATGCTATGGCTGTACTCAAAAGACAATTCTCACGAGCCAAACACGATGAACAGTTACTAGATTTAGCAATACAGAAACTAGCAACTGCCGATATGACAAAGACTGAAATAAATGCAGCAATCAAGGTCATAAACGATTTAAGGCTTATAAAACCTGCAGATATTATGCCAGTCATTAATACATTAAGCGACAAAATGAAAACAGTCGCGTCAAAGGAACGACAAATAGCCGATGCCACAATAGGCATTGTCAGATTACAGGATAGGCAATAATGCTACCAGACTTTCTAGATGATGAATTAGCAGTTAAGGATGAAATAACCGAGAAACTTATTGCCAACCTCGTAGAACGCAGAAAAAAAACTTGGATTGCATCTAACGACATCGTTGCCGATAAGATGATAGTCCAAGGAAATGTAGAGGCGATACTATCGGATGATAGAGCCTCGCGATACTTGATAACTAAACCATATTATTGGATAGAACTTGCGTTCTCCATCGTGGATAAGGAAAAGAATACCGTTCCTTTCTTTTTTAATGATGTCCAAAAAGAGTTTATGCGTGAGTTTTTAACGCATGGCACGAAAAAACCTTACTTTATCCTCAAAGGCAGACAACAAGGCTTTACCTCGCTTATAACAGCAATTCAACTATCCTATGCAATTTCTCAAAAGAACTTCGCAGGGTTTACGGTTGCGAACATAGCAGGGAACGCCACAGCCATTTTTAACGATAAGGCGAAAGTAGTCTATGATATGCTCCCGAAAGCATTGAAGCCCGATGAGAAATATAACAGTAAGTATGAATTGTTTTTTGATGTGCTTAACTCTAGTTGGCGTGTGGAAACCGCAACAAAGAATGTCGGTAGGTCAAGAACACTATCCTTTCTGCATTTAAGCGAGGTTGCGTTCTTCCAAGTGCCTTTGAGCGAGGTGCAAACTGCTTTGAAACCAGCTCTTACGAAAAACTCGTTCATGGTCTATGAAACTACTGCCAATGGCTTTAACGCTTCCAAAGATTTATGGGATAGCGGTAGTTGTATAAACCTTTTCTTTGAGTGGTGGAAAACGAAAGAATACACCCTAGATAGCGAGGAGCCATTCACGAAAATAAAGGACAACGATACTTGGATACAGGACCGCATTAAATGGCTTGAAAAGAAAGGGCTAACACGAGGGCAAATCGCTTGGTATGTTGATACTTATAACCACTTTGTTGATAAGGCAATGATTAGGCAAGAATATCCCTGTACTCCCGAAGAAGCGTTTATCGCAAGTGGCGACTGTTACTTTGATAAAGAAGCACTAATTGAACGCATAGACCAAGTGCGTGAACTAAAACCACTAATGCAAGGGTACTTTATTTATGATAAGCACGCTATTGACCCTTATACAACGGTTATAAAGAATATTAGATTTATTGAAACGGATAACGGATATATACGAATCTACCAAAAACCACAAGTCAGGTGGATAGAGAACGGAAAAGAAACAGCCGATGACTTTGATAAGGCGACAGCAGATAAAGTGAGTAAGAAACCGTATGCGATAGGTGGCGATACTGCAGGTGATGGTAGCGACTTTAACACAGCAAAGGTCATTGACAATATAACAATGCGAACGGTGGCAAGTATGCAAATGAAATATATAGCCGATGACTTATACGCCGACCAAGTGTACTGTCTAGGGAAATACTACCATGATGCGATTATAGGCATTGAAACTAACTTCTCAATAGTGCCGACACTTGAACTTGTAAAAGCACAGTACCAAAACTTATACAAGCAAGAGAAACTAGACACTACCACAGGGAAGATGAAAGACAGTTACGGCTTTCTAACCACGCAACAGACAAGACACACGATTTTGCAAGGGTTATTGATAGCGCATAGAAACGACCCCGAAACCGAGTGCGACCTAGCAACGCTACAAGAAATGCTATCGTTTGTACGGAACAAGGATGGAAAAGCCGAAGCAACAGCAGGCAAGCACGACGATATGGTTATGTGTACAGCAATAGCGCACTTTGTCGCAAGACAGGGCGAAACTACTTGGAAAGAGCCACCAAAAAAAGAAAGTTGGTGGAGTAGATTGATTGATAAACCAAAACAGTCAATACGCAATGAGTATATATCATGGAGTAATTAAATGTTTAAAAGGTTAAGACAGTTAGAAAAACGAATAGAGAAACTAGAAAAAGCCAACGAAATTGAATTGAAAAGGCTTGAAATCGAGCAACAGAAACTAGATGCGATGAAACAACAAAGCGCAGCACAAGCAGAACGAGAACTAGCACTCACTGAATTATTGTTTGGGGAGCAGAAATGATAGAAGAAAACAGACACGCACAAAACTGGAGAGAGTATCAAAAAGGGCTTGAATATCTAGGCGTACAAAAAATAGCCGAGAAAACCAAGCGCAATGTTGACTTCTTTGAGGGCAGACAATGGGCAGAGGCGACCGAAAGAACAAAAACAATGCCTAGACCTGTATCTAACTTTATTAAGTTTATATGCAGAAATAAAAGAGCGTTGATGACATCTGTACCAGTTAGGCTAGTCTTTCAAGCAACTTCACAAGAAATAGATGCTAAACTTTTCACCGAGTTTGCCGAGTACATGACTAAAGAAATGCGTTTGGATGAATACGACGCTAGAGCAGTCAAGGATGCAGTTATTAAAGGTACTTATGTGTACCATTTTTATTGGGATAAAGATATAATAGGACTACCTGCAAAAGAAGAAGGCGCGTTAAGAGTTGAAACCATAGACCTACGCAAAGTGTTTGTCGCTAACCCTTTAGAAGTTGATGAGCAAAAACAAAGATGGATAATCGTTGCCTCTAGGGAACATATAGAAACAGTAAAGGCAATGGCTGATGAAGGAGTGGATGAATCCCTTATTGTTGCTGATGACCACGAGAAAAGTAATAAAGAACAAGACAATAGCGGACTATGTACGGTCTTACTTAAATACTTTAGGAAAGATGGCGAGGTATATTGGGAAAGGTCAGTCAAAGGCACAATGATAAACGCGGCACGACCACTAGCACCCGATGAAACACTTGCCAAAAAAGACCTAAAAGAGAAAGGGATAATCAAAGCAGACCCCGAAAACCCTGCATCTCCCGATAATGCGCTTAACGCCGAAAAGAAACCAAGACCTAAATCGTACCTATACCCGATAGTTATAGGGCAGTACGAGGAACAAGAGGATAGTATCTATGGCATTAGTGAGGTTGAGGGGCTTATACCTAACCAACAAATCATTAACTATTTAAGCGCATTACAAACAATGGCAACAGAGGCTAACTCTTGGGGCAAATGGATAGTCAAGCCCGATGCACTACAAGGGCAAGAAATATCCAACGAAAGCGGGCAAGTATTGACTGACTACTCTAAAGACCAATATGGAATAAGAAAAGCCGACCCGCCAAACGCCTCAATGATGCCTATATACACAATAAAGAGCATTATAGAGCATACAAGAACGGTAGCAGGAGCAACGGAAATACTAACGGGCGAACTTTCGAAAGGTGGGCAGAGCGGTGTAGCAATAGCACAATTACAAGCACAAGCAACACAGCCTATTGAGGAATTGAGAGAGAGGTTTTGGCGGAATAAAGAAAAGCAAGGGCTTATTATGGCGCAATTCTTTAAGAACTACTATCACCATAAACCTTTTGCATATGTGGATAGCGTAATTGATGAGGAAACACAACAAGTAAAAGAGAGGTTAAACGAAAGAGTTTTCAATGGTAGCGATTTTGCTGATGTCAATTTTAGCGTTGTTGTTGAGGCAGTTAAGGGAGTAAGGAGTAGTACAGCAGGCGATATACAAATGCTTGAAACTATGTTTACTAAAGGCGAGATTACTGCGTTAGAGTTTGTCAAGGCATATCCAAGCGATATGTTGAGAGATAAAAACGAGATAGTGAAAATCGTTGAAGGCGCACAGAATAATAAGTTAAAACAATTAACACAAGAATTGCAAGTAGCAGGCGAAAGGGTCATTGAACTAGGGCAGTTAGTGGAGAAACAAAACAAGGTTATTGAGGATGTAGTGCCGATAGTACAACAAAACAACCAATTAAGAGCGCTAGTTGCTCAGCTCACAAAAGAAGCAACACAAAAAATAGACCTTGCAAACCAAATGATAGGCGAGTACGAGCAGACATATAACGATGCACAAATGTTTGCACAAATGTTAGGTATGCAAGAAGGAATGATACCAACACAGTCAATGTGAGGTAAATATATTCGCAAGCGATAGCGGAAAAATGCAAAGGAGTTTTTTATGAACGAAAACGATATTACTGCGGAAACAAACGATGTTATCGAGTCGCAGGTAGATAACACAGTAGTAGAGCCACAACCGACAGAGCCAGTTGTAACTGAAACAGTTAAGACCGAGCCAGTCAAACCTACACAGTCAGCAGAGGATAACTCACGCTATGCTAGGGAACGCAGGGAAAGGGAAAAACAACAAGCGATAGAGCAGGCGAAAATAGACGCCATTATATCTACCGTTAGAATTAACCCTTATACCAACCAACCTATCAAAGATGCAGTAGATGTTGCCGAGTACAACACTATGCGGAAGATAGACCTAGATGGTGGAGACCCGAAAGCTGATTATGCCGAGTATGTTGCTAGAGAGAAAAGAACTGAACAAGAAACTTTAAGGAAAAAAGCAGAGATGGACGCATTTTTGCAACAAGACGCTGAAAGTTTTGTGAGTAAGTATCCCGATGTGAATACGGATAGTTTATTCAATGACAAACATTTTTCTTTATTTGCAGGCGATAAGGTCGGCAAAGTGCCTTTAACCGAGTTGTACGAGGGGTATAAAGCCTTTAAGGAAAATATCTACGCACAGGCAAGGAAAGAGGTAGAAGCGGAAATTGTGAAAAAGACAGCGATAGCAAACTCCGCAACTGGTAGTGCAAGTGGTAGCACGCCACCAGCTCAAGACTTATACACTTTTGAGCAGTTGCAGAATTTAAGCGATAGCGAAATTAATGCGAATTGGGAGAAGGTGCAAAGGTCTAATAACTATTGGCTGTCAAAAAAATAACTAATAGGAGAATAGAAAAAAATGGCTTTTCAAAAATTCATACCATCCATTTGGAACAAAGAGGTTATGGAGCATTTTAACAGGGCTACTGTTTTTGCTAATGACTGCCATACTGACTTTGAAGGCTCTATCTCTGCGTTAGGGCAAGATATTATCTTTACTAATATAGCAGACCCGACCATCAAAAGACAGTCAAAATCACAGTTTGAGGCGCAAGGAACAGGAAACCCTGAAAAACCGCAAATCACAACCTTAAAAATGACAATTAACCAAGTAGCAAGTTACTCAACAGAGTTTCCTTGTATTGACACAATGCTTGCAAACATCCCTGTAAAAGAAAACTATCAAAAAGGCTTCGGGCAGGGAATGGCAAACGAAATAGATAAGTATATCGGCGCACTAGCAAACGATGGCAACGCACCTTTACTACACTCAACTGCACAAAAGATAGTAGATGGTACTGCTTCTTCTAGCGAGTTGAATGTGCTTGACTGTTTAGACATGGCAAGACAAAAACTACAAGAGAACGATGTGCCTAACAACGAGGAAGTTATCGCAACTGTATCACCTGCGTTTATGCGTAAGTTAAGAAAGGCATATGTGAACTTGTCTACTAATAACCCTGAACTAATTAAAAGAGGCATTGTAGGTGAATACAATGGTATCTATATCAAGTTATCAAACAATATTTACAAGAACGCTAGCAACGAGGAAAAAATGTTTGTAAAAACAAAGAAGGCTGTCGGCTATGCTAACCCTGTAACAAAGAGTAGAGCGTATGTTAGAGATGGATTCTTTGATGAAGTCTTAAATGGCTTTAACTGGTTTGATGCAAAGATATTAATGCCAAAGCAAATGATAGTCCTGCATTGCAAATATTAATATAGGAGGTAACGCAAAATGGCAAGAAAAACATTAACACCAACTACGATAGTTGATAACGGTATTTTTTACGAAATCGATTCTACTACAAACGGATTAGCGGTATCTGCCAACAATGATGAGTTTGAATTTGTTTTTGACCAAAGAGATGACAAGTACATTCTTTTTGCTAATAACGCAAATTCAAGCACCGATGCAACCTTGACAGTTTACAAGGGCGATGGTGTCTTTGGTGGTGCAGATGCTGTATTAACCGTACCAAAGGGCGAGAGTGGTATCTTTGCGCTTGATAGTGGCAGGCATATGTTTGTGTCTGGAACTGATAAAGGCAAGGTGATTATCAAATGCTCTTTAAAGGATGATGTAACCTTGAGTGTGTTTACAAAACAGTTTTAGTTGAACAGGGGGGAGTGGGTGACTGCTCCCTCCTTTAAAGGCGGTGTAAAAAATGAAAGTTAGTGATATAAAGAAAGGCGCATTGAGTTTAATGTTTGCGAACAACGAACACGATATTTTTTTAGCGGAGTTTGATACTTTAATGAACAACATAGAGTACGCACATTTTTTGGTGAATATGACCGACTGCATAAATAGGGCATTGGATATTATCACCACAAAGCGAGTGCTACCTTTGAAGCTTGCTGAACTCAAAACGCCAGTAAAGAAGAATAACAAGTATAGGCACGACCTATACACTAAAGTACCTGACTTCTATTTTTTACGCACCCTTACACTAGATGATAAACCGATTAACTACAACCTACGAGGCGGTATGTTAGTTGTAGATACGGACCAAGACATAGAGATAGAGTACTTTCCACGAGCCGAGCATATAACAGGCAAAGGGAACAATTATGAATTGCCTATCCCTAACCACATAGCACAGTTGATACCCTACTACATAAAGGGCGAGTTGTACGAACAAATTGAGCCACAAAGCGCATTGAATTCAAGGGCGTTCTTTGATAGGGCGATAAAGGATATGCAAGATGAACAACAACAGGGCAGACAACAAAGCATAACGAAAATATACACGATGGGGGATTTGCAGTGAGTTATAGACCACAAAAACGGTTAGAAATAAAAGCACATAGAGGACTTGACCTAGCATTGAGCGAGCCTCATGTAAGTCGTGCAACCTATATGCGAAACATAGAAAACAGAGAGGGCTTTAACCAAAAAAGACATGGATGGGAAAATGTTCTCGCATTGTCGAGTACTTTTTTAGGCGAAGAACATGCAATTCGAGGGTTTTTTGAAATTAAACTTAATG
>DUOW01000023.1 GCA_012838635.1 Acholeplasma sp. | reverse complement strand
ACAATCTCTAATCTATCCCTTAAAGCATAAGGAATATCTTCTAAATAGTTAGCAGTTAGAATAAAGAACACATTTGATAAATCATATGGTTCTTCTAAGTAGTTATCAGAAAAAATCTTATTTTGTTCTGGATCTAGAACTTCAAGCATTGCACTTGCAGGATCTCCTCTATAATCACTTGATAGTTTATCAATCTCATCAAGTAAGAATACAGGGTTAATAACTCCTGCTTTTTTCATACCTTGTAAGATTCTACCAGGTAAAGCCCCAACATAAGTCCTTCTATGACCGATGATCTCAGCAACATCTCTAATACCACCTAAAGATTGCTTGACAAATTTTTTGTTTAAAGCTTTCGCAATCGAAGATGCAAGTGATGTTTTACCAACTCCTGGAGGTCCTACTAAACAAAGAATTGATAATGGATTTTTCTTTGTTTGGATATGAACAGCAATATATTCTAAAATTCTTTCTTTAACTTTCTCTAGTCCATAATGGTCTTTATCTAATTGTTCTTTTGCTTTATTAATATCAGAAACTTCTTCAGTTTTTTCATGCCATGGTAGGTCAACTAGAAAATCAAGATAAGTTTTACTTACAGTAGATTCTGGGCTTGATGGGTTAATCGTACTATAACGTTTAAGTTCTTCTAAAGCTTTTTCTTCAGTTGCTTTAGGCATTTTAGCTGCTAGAATCTTTTCTCTTAAGTTTTCTACATCTTGTTCTCTAATAGCTTTATCACCTAATTCGTCTTGAATAGCACGCATTTTTTCTCTTAAATAAAACTCTTTTTGGTTTTCGCTAATTGACTTTTGAATCTTAGCATTAATCTCTTGTTCTAATTGATTAATATATTTAATACCTTGAATATCATCTAAGATAAAATAGAATCTTTTTTGAATATTAGCAGTTTCTAAATATTTATGTTTCTTTTCTGTATCTACTTTTAAGTTATAGGCAAGAACGTTAATAAACTCATCTACAGAAATATCAGATTTTACTAATCTTGTAATTTCATGAGCATTATTAAACATATCACCAGTTTTAAGTGGATCTCCTACTTCTGCAACTAGCAACTTCTTATAAATTGCTTCTTCTTCAGTTGAAATAAAATTAGATAGTTTAGTCTTGAATTTTGCTTCAAACGTTTCTAAATCAAACTCATCAACACTAACTCTAACAACTAGCTCAAATTTAACTTTACGATAATTAGATTTATCTTGGACATAAACAGCACGTGCTAAAATACCTGTAGCATAACAATCACTAAGATCTTTAATTTCTTTAGCTTCTTTATCTTTTTGAACTAATAAAATTAAATACTTGTCTTCACTTTCCGCTTTCTTTAAAGACTCTAATGATTTACTCTTAGCAATATCGATAAATACTTCATTATCTGGAATTAACGCTAAGTTATTCGTAACAATTACAGGTAAAGTACCTGTAGCATTGACATCTCTTTTATACATTTTTTTCGCCTCACTTTTTAATTAGATTTTAAAAGGGCTAAAGCCCTTATTTATTTAATAATTGCTTTTTCAAAAACTAGTTTTTTTGCTTTATCAATAGCTAAGTATGACTCTAGTTCTTGTAAGTCAATTTTTGATTTAAACTCTTCTACCTCCATTTGGTATAGTTCTGCTAGCTTTTTTATTTCAGTTTCTAATTCTTTCTTTGATAGTTTAATTTTTTCTTTTGCAACAATCGCATCTAATACCACTTCTTCGGTAACTGATGCTTTAGCAGGTTCTTTTAAAATCTCTTTATATTGTTCTAAATCTAAACCTTGGAAAGATAAGAATTGTTCTAAAGAAAGTCCATATTGTTTAGCTTGCGATTCAACTTGTCTAATCATTTGACTTCTTCTCATATCAATTAGACTTTCTGGAATATCAACTTTGGCATTATCGCAAACAGTTTGTAAGATGGCACTTTCTCTTACGCGTTTAGCTTCATCTTCTTTTCCTTTTAACAATTCTGCTTCTACAAACTTTTCATATTCGGCTTTAGTTTTTACGCCTTCAATTTCTAGTTCTAAAACAAACTCATCATTTAATTCAGGAATTTGTTTTTCTTTAATTTCGTGAACTTTTACTTTAAAGATAGCATCTTTTCCTTTTAAGTTTTCCGCATTATATTCTTCGGGAAACTTAACTTTTAGATCTTTTTCTTCCCCTTCTTTCATTCCTAACATTTGTTCTTCAAATCCTGGAATAAATTGACCAGATCCAATTTCTAAAGCATAGTTTTCAGCTTTACCACCTTCAAATGCTACTCCATCTACAAATCCTTCAAAATCAAAAACAACTGTATTTCCTAGTTCAATAATACCATCTTCTTTTAAAACTAAAACAGCTTTTCTTT
>DUOW01000022.1 GCA_012838635.1 Acholeplasma sp. | reverse complement strand
TTCTGGTTTTTCTTCCTCTTTTGGTTCTTCTGTTAACTTCTTAGCTGCTTCTGCTTCTTGTTCTTGCTTATACTTAGCCATATCTTCTAATTGCTTATTATAGATTTCTTGTAATTCAGCTTCTTTTTCTTTAGCAATTCTTTCAGCTTCTTGACGAGCTTTTTTCTTTTCCCACCAAGCAAGTTTACCAGTTTCTAATAATTCATAGATATCTTCTTTTGTAAGTGTTTCAATTACATATAAGTGTGAAGCAATTAGTTCTAATAACTCTTTGTTTTCTTTTAGAACTTTCGTAGCTTTTTTATGACTTTCATCAATAATTGCTTGAACTTCTTTATCGATTTCTAAAGCAACTTGGTCAGAGAAGTTTTTCTCAGCTAAATAGTCACGGCCCAAGAATACTTCTTGGCCTCCTCTTTCATATTGAATAGGGCCAAGTCTACTCATACCAAAACGAGTAACCATTGCCCTTGCAATAGCAGTTGCTCTTTCAATATCATTAGATGCCCCAGTTGTAATATCATTACACATTAACTCTTCAGCTGCTCTACCACCTAATAGGCCTGTAATAGTATCAATTAATCCTTTACGTGTCTGTAAGAACTTCTCTTCTTCTGGCGTCATCATTGCATAACCGCCAGCATCACCACGAGGAATAATTGTAACTTTTTGAACGACATTGGCATTATCTAATTTTAAACCAATAACAGCATGACCTGCTTCATGATATGATACCGTTCTTTTTTCTTCATCAGTATATTTACGGCTTTTTTTAGCTGGTCCCATTAATACTCTGTCAATAGCTTCATCAATATCATATACTTTAATTTCTTTTCTATTTTCTCTAGCAGCAAGTAATGCAGCTTCGTTTAGTAAGTTCTCTAAGTCAGCTCCACTAAATCCAGGAGTTCTTTGAGCAATGTTCTCTAAGTTAATTCTTGGAGATAGTTTTTTATTACGAGCGTGAACTTTTAAAATAGCTTCTCTTCCAGCAACATCAGGTAAAGAAATTCTAATTTGACGGTCAAAACGTCCTGGTCTTAATAAAGCAGGGTCTAAAATATCAGCTCTGTTTGTAGCAGCCATAACGATAACACCAGAGTTTTCCCCAAAACCATCCATCTCAACTAATAGTTGGTTTAATGTTTGTTCTCTTTCATCGTGTCCACCACCTAAACCAGTACCTCTTTGACGACCTACAGCATCAATCTCATCAATGAAAATAATACAAGGTGCATTTTGTTTAGCATTCTTAAACATATCTCTTACTCTACTAGCACCAACACCTACAAACATCTCTACAAAATCTGAACCAGAAATTGAGTAGAACGGAACTTTAGCCTCACCTGCAACAGCCTTTGCAAGTAAAGTTTTACCAGTTCCTGGTTGCCCAGTAAGTAAAATACCTTTAGGAACTCTTGCCCCAATTTCATAGTATTTCTTTGGGTTTTTAAGGAAGTCAATTACCTCCACAAGTTCCTCTTTCTCTTCATCACAACCAGCTACGTCATCAAAAGTAACTTTTGATCTTTTCGCAAGTTGAGCTCTACTTTTGCCAAAATCAAATGCTTGTTTGTTTGAACTAGATGCTCCACCAACAGACTTATTTAAATAGTAAATTAAAATACCAAGTCCTAATAGTGGAAGTCCAACCCAAATAATAATGCTTAACCAATCAATATTAGAAACTGTTACGTTCTCAATCGTAACTTTAGGATTAGCAAGTAATTCATATTCAATTTCTTCTAATTGTGATTCTCTTAACACAACTACAAAGGCCTTAACATTACCTTCAGGATCTTTATAAGTTCCTTTCATTTGCCATAAACCTAAGTTATTGCCTGTTTCTGGTTTAATAGAGATTGTGGTAAACTCTTCTACCCCATCAGCTACACGATCATAAATTTGATCATATGTCCATTTTTCTGGTTTACTTGTAAGTCCCCCAATTAACATAATTAGTCCAGGAATTAAAAGCAATAAAATAAGAATTAATAATATATTAGAAAATTTAAATCTTCTTTCCATCAATTAACCTCCATACACTTCTTTCTTTAGAACTCCAATAAAATTTAAATTGCGATAGAGTTCATTATAATCTAAACCAAAACCAATAACAAACTTATTAGGGATATCAAACCCTACATATTTAGGTTTTAGTTTCAAATCTGTTTTAACATCTTTTTTATTTAGTAAAGCAATAATTTCTAAAGACTTCGGATTCATCTTCTTAAGTTCTCTAACAACAACATCTAAAGTTAAGCCAGTATCAATTATGTCTTCTACAATCAAAACATCTTTACCTTCTAGGCTATCCGTAAAGAAATAATCAATCTTTACCTCACCTTTAGAATTAGTACCATTATAACTTGAAGCTCTTAGAAATTCTAACTCTACATCTAAATTTATATTAAGACTAAGTTCAGTTGTGAAAGGAACTGATCCTTTTAAAAGACATACTAACACAAGACGCTTGCCAGCATAATCTTTTGTAACTTCCTCGCCTAGTTCTTTACAGCGTTTTTTAATTTCACTATGAGTAATTAATACTTCTTCAATTATTCCCTTCATTAGTCCTCCTTATAAGTATTGAACAATTACAACCTTGAGTAAAAGCACTATTAACTAACCCAACAATAGATAAAATGTTACCATCTTTATCTTCTAAGATTAAGATATCTTCCCTTTCTAAAATCCCAATCTTTTGATCAATTAAATAATCTTTTACTTTTTTTTCGCCATTTTGTAATCTAATTTTGTCACCATCTTTTCTTGACCTTAGTTTAAGCGGCAACATATCCATATTATAACATATATTCCAATATTTTCTATCAATAAGATTATTTTTCTTTGATTTTACTTCGAGATTGCGATCTTTATAATAAAAGTTTTCCGAGTCAATAATAATCTCTAATTCTAATTCTTCTTTCAAATAGGGAACGATAGTTATTTTATCATATTCTTTATAAAAAGTAAAACTGTTTTTAAAATAAGTTTTGATATTAGCTTTATCAGAAGCAATTAAACTAATAATCTCTAAGACATTTTCTTTACTTAAATTAAACTCTTTTAACACTTTAAAAATAACTTCTTCTTGAATATACGGATCTAAAGCTAAAAACTCTAAACGATCAAAACTTAAATTAGATATCTTCTTGGCAATAAAATCATCAACAAGTTTAGATACAACTCTCCAAGCAGCTTTTAATGTTTCTCCATATTCTTCTAATTTAGAAGCACCCTGCTCATTAACTTTTAAAAGATTGGAGTCAACTAACTTTCTAATTTTATTTCTTGTATATTTAGGATCTTGATTACTTTCATCTTCAAAAAAAGTAATAAAGTTTCTTAAAGCAAAAGCATAAAGATCAGCTTTTTCTACGCCAATAAAAGGTCTAACTAAAGTATAACTAGGAAACTTCACAACACTTTCAATCCCTGCATACCCAGCTAAGTTACTGCCGCGCAAAATACGCATAAGAATAGTTTCTAAGTTATCATTAGCATGATGAGCTAAAACTAAATAATCAATACCTTCTTTTTCAATTACTTTCTCAAAAAATTGATATCTTAACTTTCTGGCTTCATTTTGAAAGTTTTCTGTTTCATCTAAATAATCTAACCTTTCAACTGCTAACTTTAACTTGTTTTCCTCGCAAAAGTTTTTAATATACTTTTCTTCAAAATTAGCTTGTTCTCTTTGTAAGTGATTAACAAAAGCAACATATAAATCTAAATTATATTCTTTCCTTAAACGCAAAAAACTAGCAAGCATAACCATCGAATCAACTCCAGTTGATGTTGCTAATAAGATCTTTTTGTTTTTAAGTTTTAACTTTTTCTCTTCAAAAAAAGTTGTAATAACTTTATCCATACTTACTTCCTTATTTATATATTATATAATAATTAACCTTTTCTTGCAAGAAGTATAATCAAAAAGAGTGTAGCCATTAAGGCTACACTTTTTATTTACTCCTCCTGCTCTTCTTCCAAAGCAGGGAAAATGTGATATTCTAAAAGTTTATCATTAAAGTCTTTCAATTGTTTGTAATTATTAATAATTACTGATCTTTCATACTGGTTATAATTAATATCTCCATCACCATCAAAATATTCTCCTGATTGACTAGAAATAACCATATCTTCAATAAAAATATTGTTACTTCTAGGGCAATAAGCAAAGAATGGCTGATCTGACAAACCATCAATACCAAAATAGTATTCTTGCGTTAAATCAAAAAGATTAGTGATCGTTCTTGAGATGACTGTTGTATTTCTTACATTATTTTGAAATAAAGGTTCTTCTCTGCGGGTATGATCGTAAATCATAAATGGAACTCTTGAAAGTAATGTTCTTTGAACAACATGGCCATCAAGATCCTTTAACCCTTGTTCTACTTCATATAGCTCGCGAAACTTGTTTCTAAACAAGTTTGAATCAGCTAACATTGGTTCCAAGAAATTTAGTGAATTTCCGTGATCGCCATAAAAAGCAATAATTGTGTTATCTAAAACCCCTAAAGTTTCTAATTCTTTTATTAACTCACCAATACAAAAATCAAAATAATTAATATGTTCTAGATATCCTAAAAGTGGATATTTGATGGCAGTATAGTCTTCCCCAAAGAAACGATCTTTTTCTAAATAAAGATTAATCTCTTCTTCATAAGGCATATGGGTAGAAATCGTAATTGGCATTCCAAAAAACTTCTTGCCTTGATCGTTAGTAGCTTTCACATCTTGAGCAACATATCTTAATAAATCCAAATCGCTAACCCAGCCATGAACTAGTTTATCTTGATTATAAACGCCTAGTTCTTTTAAATTCTCTTCCGAAATATGTTCATCAAAATTATATGTATTAACATGAACATTCTTCCGATCATAATAATAACCAACATTAGCGTGATAAGATTTTACTACATAACCTTCCTTTTTAAAAGCTTCAGGAAGTGTTGGATAATCAGCATTGACATGATGAAAAACAGTATATTTATTACCTGTAGGGTAAAGCCCTGTTAAGACGGTAAACTCTGAATCAGAAGTATTACCAATCCCTACTGCAGTATAAAAGTTTGTAAAGTAAATTGACTTCTCCGTCATTTTATTAATGTTAGGAGTTACTTCTTTATAGTCACCATCAACTAAAACTTCTAAACCAATTGCAAATTCATTTAAAGATTCTGCTTGAATTAAAATTAAATTCTTACCTTCATAAAGACCCTTATATTCTAAATTGTCCCCATAAACTTGACCATCTAAAATATTCTTTTGATTTGGTCCTTTATATTTTTCTAGCCTTTCTTGTAACGCTAAGATTTTTTCTTCATTAAGATTGTCATCTTCAGGAATTTGCTTAGAAAACAAATAATCAACACTTTCAAAAACATAATAGTTAAATAAACCCGTTGACTCAGCACCATATAAAGCAGAAGCATTATCTTCATACCAAGTTCCTTTGTTAACTTCTTTATAACTTACAAAACTAGCTCCCATAAAGAAGATTCCTAAAAAAACAATTAAAAGTCCTCCCAGCCACCTTCTAATGCCAGGGAATGTAGAAGAAAAAGTTGCTTCTTCACCTAAACGGCGATACTTACGATAATACATAATTGTTAGAATAATGATTGGAATAAAGAAAATCGGTCTTCCTCCTCTAATTATGATAAAGAAAGATTTCAAAACGAAAATAAAAGATTCACTTGCTCCTTCTGACTGGGCAAATACATCTAAATTCCAAAAAGAGAAAAACATTCCATAATTAGAAACATAAATACTCAAAGCATAATGCAAGAAACAAAAAAAGGCTGTCATAACAATCATATAACGATACCTAGCATTATCACTTTTAAAGAGAATAATCCCTAACCCAAAGAAAAATGCAAAAAAAGCCACATCTCCAAGAATACTATTTAAAACCATAAATGTATCACGAAAATAGGCACTAGGCAAAGCATTAATCTTAGTCCATGTAGAAAGGAATGAATTAGCTATATTCAACACAAAAAAGACTAAAGAAAAAACTGTGAACTTGTTACGATAAATACGTTTTTCCATTTTCTTAACTCCTACATATTATTATATCAAAAATCACCAAACTTTCAAAGTTTTTAATTATTAAAAATAGGCTTGGTTACAAGCCTATTTATTTTTTTACTTTCCAAAATCCTGTTTTAGCAGGACCAATATATTCCACTGTGTTTTCTTTTCTAAGTTGAGCTAAATCTCTTTCTATAGTCGGTTTAGATACTCCTAATGCTTTACTCATTTCATTTATAGTCAAGTTATTATTATTGTTAATCATTTTGACTATTTTTT